>CALVYR010000017.1 GCA_944372325.1 uncultured Clostridia bacterium
ATTCTTTCTGATATTATCACCATTGTCGGCGTTCCTACTAGGGTGAGTGGGTTTAAATATTTAAGAGATGCCATTGTATTCTGCATTGGTGATAGCTCCTTGGCTAGAAGTCTAACTAAAAATTTGTATCCCCTTGTGGCTAAATATAACTGCACAACCTCTACCTGTGTAGAAAGAGCTATCCGCCATGCCATTGATGTAGGTTACAACACTGGTAAGATGAGTAATATCAATAGCATTTTCGGTTTAGAAATATTTGATAGGTACTATAAACCCACCAATGGTGAATTTATCTCCTTAGTGGCAGATAGGCTGGCTCTAAAGGGCTATGAGGTAAAATAAAACGCTTGATTTCAAGCGTTACAGGCTTTAAAAAACTTTTAAGTTTAATATTGACTTAGAAACTTTTTGGTGATAAATTTGTTACATGAAATATTTTGTCTATCAAGATGCGGTTTTTGCTTATGCATTTAAATTACAATTTAAAAAGTTACTTTGCGAGGGTAACTCTTTTTTTGACGCTTTAAAAATGATGAAATTTAATGAAGAAAAATTGTTGCAGTTTGAACTTAAATTAAAGCGTGGCGACATTAACTTTCCAGTAAAATTTCAAGAAAATGCATCAATTGCTCACTACATAAAGGAATATAGATATATTTTAGAAAATGATAAAATAATATTTAATATCTTTAAAAAAACAGATAAAAATTATTATATTTTAAACCCAGAGTTTTTAAAAACGATTAAAAATTTAGATGATATTATTCTTTTAATTAATCACTTTTGTCGCTCTCATCCTGAAGGGTTAAAATATCCAATAAAAAATAATAAAAGAGAATTTAAAATAAAAAATCGCGAATTTTAACTTTTTTTGTTAATTTTCGTGATTTTTTTATTTATTTAATTATATTTATAAATTTTGTCGCCCTCTTTACCATAACCCTCTTCTTGCTCGTAATAATCGTGATAGTAATCTTGGCTCTCCTTATACGCTATCTCTTCCTCCACCGTTTGAAGCTTGTTTGCCATATCATCTGCTTTCTCTTCAGCAAGACTTGCCTCGTTTTTTAAAGCGGATATTTGAAAGGACTGCACAATGCCAATGATAAACAAGCCCAAAAGTAGAACGGACGCAAGAATTATTAATGTTTTAGCTAGGCTTTTTGTCATGCTTTTTACCTCTTTGATTTATTTTATTTACTAATTTTACAAAGCCATTATAGCACAACCCTATAAATTTTTCAACTAATTTTCCAATAGTAAAGCGCTCTAAGGAAAAAAATGTAAAGAACACTAAAAATTCATAAAATCTTAACTCCCCGAAATTAAAATTAAAAATACATATAAAAAATATTAAAAATACAATAATTGCGCCGAAAAAATCTAAAAAATGCTTAAGTATTTTATTATTTTTTGACATTTTCCAAATAAAATTGCAAATATCAAAAATTATTCCGCTTGAAAAACCAAACAGAATTAACATTAAAAATATCAGTGGTTGAGATAAAGTTTCCCCTAACACTACTTAAATATCCTTTTTAAAAGCGGAACTTTTGCACCCAAAAATTTCATGGAATTTATTTTACCTAAAATTGTGAGCACCTTATTTTCAACATCAAGCGTTTGAACTTCCATACCCTCGCCTGTAACTAAAAGCCTATCACCCTCTATTTCTAACATCACCTCAGTTGGGCTCACACCGTTTACCTTGCTGACACCTAATATATTTAAGGTTTGCCTGTTAGTTAGTGTTATAACATTTTGCATAACGCCTCCATAAATTTAAACTTATATATGTATATTCTATTAAACTTTAAATTAGCACCTTAGCTTGCTCGGAAGTAAATTTTAAACAAGTTTAAAATTTAGCTTGGCTTAACCGCCAAGCTATTCGCTCCGCTCACCCCTTCCTCGCTCTAAATTAAAAAAGCACCTCACTTAAGGCGCTTAGATATTTAACATCTTACTTTTTATTTAATATCTTGAATTTAAGTTTACCAAAAATTTAATATTGTGAACACGATTTAAAATTTTTATAGTTTGTTTAACTCAAAACCCTCTTTGCTATCCTTAATTTCATAGCCAAGGGTTTTGATTTGCTCGCGCAAGGCATCGCTTAAAGCAAAGTTTTTTTCCTTTCTAGCCTGCAGGCGTTTATTTGCAAGCTCTAAAACCTCTGCTGGGATAGCTTGCACCAAGCTATGTTTTTCAATAAAGCTTTTTGCATCCTCTGTAAACAGCCCTAAAAGAGAGTAGGTTTTCTTTATTGCGTTATAGTCTTCCACTACGCTGTCATCCTTTTGGGCAAGTTTAAGTTTCATTGTTTTAAAGTAGCCAAACAGGTTTGCTAGCGCCTTTGCAGTGTTGAAGTCATCATCCATGGACTGATTGAATTCTTCGTCTATAACGCTATTTAGCTTGGAGGAGTTTATGTTTAACTTTTCCACTTCAGCTAAAACCTTATAGAAATCTAACATATGTTTTTCCGCTTCTGAGAAGAGATTATCTGTAATGTTGATGTCGTTTTTATAGTTTGTTTGAAGAATGCCAAACCTTATAACTTCCGCGCCGTATTTTTCTAAAAGCTCCTGTATGGAAATGACATTGCCAAGGCTTTTACTCATCTTTTGACCGTTCAGTTTAAGTAAGCCATTATGCACCCAATATTTTGCAAACGGCTTGCCTGTAAGACACTCCGTTTGAGCAATTTCATTTTCATGATGAGGGAAAATTAAATCTCTTCCGCCACCGTGGATATCTATCTGCTCGCCTAAGTGATAGTAGTTCATGGCAGAGCACTCTATATGCCAGCCCGGTCTACCCTTGCCCCAAGGGGAGTTCCAATATATTTCATTTGGCTTTGCGCTCTTCCAAAGCGCAAAATCTAGCGGACTGCGCTTATTTTCTTCATTTTCTATTCTCACGCTTGAAATCATATCGTCGGGATTTCTGTTGCTGAGTTTTCCATAGGACTTATCCTTTTCTACAGAAAAATATACATCACCCTCAGGTGCTACATAGGCGTAACCCTTTTCTATGAGCTTAGAGATGAACTCTATTATGTTATCTATATTTTCTGTGGCCTTTAAATTCATGGTTGGTGGCGTTACCTTTAGCTCCGCCATGAGTTTTTCCACCTTTACAATGTTTTGTTTGGCAAACTCTATTGGGTCTACCCCAAGCTTGTTTGCATTTAATATAATCTTATCGTCAACATCGGTGTAGTTTCTTGCATAGGTCACATTGTAGCCACGCTTTTCAAGATACTTTCTTATAATGTCGAAAATTATAGCCTGCACGGCATGGCCTATATGCGCATCCGCTGAAACCGTAATTCCGCACGCATACATCTTTACATTTTTATCCTCAAGCGGAACAAATTCCTCTTTTTTTCTGGTTAGCGAATTATAAATTTTCATTTTGCCCTTCTTTTATATATGTAAATTAAACTTTTTTGTTTAAAATTTCTAGCGCGTAATCTAGCTGTAAATCTTCACGAATAGCCTTAGAGAGTGAGGAAAAAAACTTGGTTAAAACCTCTTCACCTTTTTCTGTAATCAGATATGTTCTACTGCGCTTATCCTCTTTTCCTCTCTTTGCTATAATATAGCCCTCTGTTTCAAGCTTTAAACAGGCGGAAGAGAGATTGGTTTTTATAAGCCCAAGCTTACTTATTAAAAGCTTTGCTGGCGCTGGGGAATATTTTTTAATTAAAAATAATAGCTTTACACTACTTAAATTTAATTCACAAAAAGGCTGAGCACAGAGTGTGTCAGCTAAAATTGTAAGTTCAAAAAGTTTTTCCGATGAAGTCATGGCTATATTATATAAGATTAAAAATTTTAAGTCAATGAAGCGAGCATATTTTAAAATAAATTTTTATACCTTCTCCACAATTCTAAGCTTAGCCGAGGTTGCCCTTGGGTTTTTATTTTGCTCTAAGGGGCTTGCAAGAATTGGCTTTTTGTTTATTAAATTAATTCTCTTTTTGTGCCCGCAAGTGCAGATTGGCATATCTGGCGAACAGATACAATCTGTGGCTTCAAGTTTAAACACGCTTTTAACTATTCTATCTTCAAGAGAGTGAAAGCTTAGCACTGCCATTCTTCCGCCAGGCTTTAGCTTGGTTATAAGATATTTTAAAACCTCCTCTAAGCCGTTTAACTCATCGTTTACCTCAATTCTAATAGCTTGAAAGGTCTTTTTACTTGCTCCGCTGAACAGATATTTTTTAGGCACGGCGCTTTCTATTATGTTTTTAAGTTCAAAGGTGGTTTGAATGGGTTTTTGCTTTCTTGCTTCTACTATCTTTCTTACAATGCTTCTCGCGTAGTTTTCCTCACCATAGCGCCAAAGTATGTTTAATAGCTCCTTTTCTGAGTAAAAATTTACAACTTCATAGGCAGAAAGTTTTTGGCTCTTATCCATGCGCATATCAAGCTTTCCATCGTGGTTAAAAGAAAAGCCACGCTCTGCGCTGTCTATTTGATGTGAGCTTACGCCAAGGTCTATTAAAACGCCGTCGAGGGCCTGTATGCCATGCTCTTCAAGCACGGTTTTTACAAGTTTGAAATCAGATTTTACTAGTAGCTTGTTATTAAATTCCTTTAATCTTTCCGCGCTATAGGAAAGCGCTTCCTCGTCCTTATCTATCCCAATTAATAGGCCCTTACTATTCAGCCTTTTAAGTATTTGCTCGCTATGGCCAGCTCCGCCTAAAGTGCAGTCTAAATAAATACCGGAAGGGTTTATTTTTAACCCTTCCAATATTTCATTAAGCATTATTGGTGTGTGATAAAATTCCATTTACGCTCCAATTCCAAGTATAGAAGATAGCTTAGCTTTTAAATCTTCGCTAATTTCACTGCCTTGAATGTATCCTGCAACATCTTCCTTGATGTTTTCTGGTATCTCAATGCTTCCGCTGTTATCTGCTATTGCGTCTACAACCTCTTGAACCTCATCCGTTTTTAACTGGTCTACAAGGCTGTTTACATCGTCTGCGGTAACCGTGCCAGTTTGAATTTTATCTAGCACATCTGTAGCCGTTTCAGCCACATCTAAAAGTGTGTCTAGCGGAATGTCTGAAATGTTATCTAAAGTGTCCTGATTTAAACCAAAGTTATCAGCAATAGCTATTTTAACCTCGCTGTTTACATAGGCTTCAAGTAGATAGTAAACCTCTTTGAACACGCCGTCTTCGCCGTTGTAGTTAGCCTCAGCGTTCACCTTGATTGCATTTAGAAGTGGCCTATAATCTGAAATTTCAGCGTTTTCTAGGCTTAGAGCAGTGATAGCGTTTTTAATTACATTCAATATGTCTGTAGCTTGCAAAGCTAAGTTTGTATCCATAGAGATTTTTGTTAGCGTTGAAGTTTCAGGTGTTACGCTTTCGTTTGTAATCTTTTCAACTTGGAAGTTTATTTCATTTAATATGGTGACAGCTAGCTTTTTAAAGAGGTTTCTCTCTAAAATTGGCTTCATGATTGTATCTACATCATTGACTATTGTCACTCCGTCTACAACGCTATCTTCCACTGTAAAGGTCTTTACAATTTCTGTTATATCTCCGCCGTCTAAGATTGCTGTTAGTAAGTTCTTCTCTTCACCGTTTAAGGTTATCTTCTTGTCTATAAGTCTTTCAAGAGAGGTTTTATATGCCGTAAGCTCTGGCTTCCAGAACTCGTTTTCTATAAAGTTTTCAAGATGAGCATATTCAAAGCTGATATATTCGCCTAAGCCCTCTTTGTTTTCAAGCGCGGTGATAATGTCGTCGTATATATTTCCGCTAGTGCCACTAACTTCATAGTTCCAAAGTGGAAGAGTTGCAAAGGCGTCTAGTGCGCCACCAAAGTTTTCTAAGCAAGCTATGAAGTTTTCATCTAACATACTTATATCAAACTTAAGTTCCTCGCCCTCATAGGCTTTTACCACTTCGGAAAGCTCGGCAAACATTACTTTAACGCTAGCTTCAACATTTTGCCATTCGCTCCAACTTTCCTCTTTTGGCGTAACCCTTGTAAGTTCTATTTCAAGCCCATCTTCAACCACGCCAAGAACTACATTCATGGCATTTACAAAGGTATTCTTTAAAATTGGTGAGGATAAAAAGCTTTCAATTAGGGCTTCATATCTAGGTTTTCCTGCTACCTCTACATCTAAGTTTTTAACCACTTCAGCAAAGTTTACATTGCCCTCTATTAGTTGGTCTACAAGCCCAGCCTTTCCGCAAATTTCAAACACATCTAAAAGGCTCATGATATCTGCTTCAAGTTCTCTAAAGCTAGCTTTTGCCTGCATATCCGCTATCACGCCGTCTACTAGGTTTTTAATGTCGGCATCCTCTATATTTTCCGTAGATTCAGCTAGACTATCTAATATATCCATATTGATAGCATCTAGAAGTTTAGAATCAAACAAGCTATTCACTGCAGATTTTAGTGAGGTGTAATTAATAGTTGTAAAGTCCTCTGTTTGAGTTATAATAGGCTCTGCCTCTTCAAGCAAGCTAACAAGCACAGCGCTTTCCTCTGCCCAAGAGAAATTTTTATCGCTAGTAAAGGTAGACAAGTTCACATATTTTGAAATCTCGCTATCCTTGTAGGCGTTTAAAAGGTTATCGTAGATGTTAGTGCCATTTACAGTTTGTGTAAAGAGGTTTGTTTTGCTTGCCGTATCTAAAATTTTGAAGGACTCTGTAATTAAACCTTGATAGTCGAGCTTGTAAATTAATTTTGGATCGTCAGCTATCTGCTCTATGGAGTAGTTAGAGTTTTCTAAATCTCTATAAATTTCAACTCCGCTTTGAACTATTGAATTTACCTCGTTTTTAAACTGTGACCAGTCCACTTTGGATATATCTACTCTATCTAAGTTTGTGCCCTCTGGAAGAGTTTTTTCAACCTCGCCAAGCCCTATGTTGATAGCTCCAACAAGCAAGCTCTTTACAGAAGTAGACTCGAAGAAGTTATTTAATATATCATTTAAGTTTTTGCAGTTATCTGCAACTAATGTGTCTAAAATATTGTTTAGGTTTATAGTATCCTGTGTGAGTTCGTCTACAATGCCAGTTGTACACATTGTTTCAAACACACCCAAAATTGCTTTAAAGTCCGCCTTTAAAATGTCTGCCTCGTAGTTATCTTTAAAGCCTACTTTAAGAGCGTTGCATAACTCTATAATCTGCTCTTTATATTCAACATTATCTAAAATATCTCCACTTTGAACATAGTCTAGCGCATAAGGTATAATTTCAGAACACAAACTTCTAAAAAGCTCAGATTCAAAAATTAAGTCTACAGCCTTATTTAATCTTTTGAAATCAAGGTCTTTCCAAGCCATGTTATTAAAATCTAGTGTAGTTAAAAATTCAACGGAGTCGTAAATTTCCGCAAAGGTTATAATCTCATTTCTGAGCACAATTTTATTGCCGTTTACTTTCATAGAGGCAAAGCCGTTAAAACATAGGTCATCAAAGCCAACACATCCACCAACTACATTTAAAATGCTGGAGTTATAAGCCTCAATGTACTCTTGATATTCCTCTGGGATATATTCATTCAAAAGCTTTTGAACTGCTGTTTCCTCTGTGCCGTCCTCCGCGTATACCACTTCAGCGTTTGAAGCGTCTGTGTATATTCCAACGAGCCCAGATACTGGCAAGAAAGTAAAGAAGCATAGAATAAACCCGCAAACAATGCCTATTAAACTTCCAAGAAGCCTATGTTTTTTAGGTTTTACCTCTATAAGTTCTACTGCTTGGCCCTTTTTGATTGTATATACCTTACTATCTAAAGCCTTATTCTTTTTCTTTTTAAACACAAAGTGCGCAACAATTAGATATATTATCCACATCAAAAACATGAATACATATAGGGCTAGCACAAACACTACAAGGTTTGCTATCATAACTGGGAAATTATCCACAACGCCAGCAAAGGAGGAGCCCTCTACATACATTCCGCCCACAACTTCATTTTGAGTTATAAAGCTTAAAATAAGATCTCTTAAACTTTGATTTGTTCCGTCTATGGTAAACCTGATATCTATAATGCCATTAGTTATAAGTGGGGTAAAAATAAAGGCAAGAACTATTGCACCAAGTAAAAAACCAGACCAAAGCGCCTGCCTTTTTAAACCCTTTCTTAGCCCATCTAAAAATCCCATTAAAACAAAGAATAATAGCACCAAATTTACTATTAAAGTTATAGTTCCTGCGCTCATTTTAAACTCCTTTCTTGTATTTTATCACGAAAACTATAAAATATCAACATTATATGACAATTTCGATTAGCTTGTTGTTTATTTGGTCGCAAGAAGTTAAGTAGTAGGTTATATCATTTAGTTTTTTAACTAGTTCTCTCTTCACATATTTTCCGTGCAAGTGCCCGTACACAACGGCGCTAACCTTGTAGGCTTCAAAGAGTTCGGAAAAACTAGATTTATCCCAAGCATTGTTTGTTGGAGGATAGTGCATCATGGCTATAAGTTTTTCATTATTCTTTTGAAGAGCTTTAGCGCTCTTTAAGGTAAGCTCAAGGCGTATAGTTTCGCGCGCAAGTATCTTTTTATCTTCTTCACTTCCTGCATTTGCGCTTTCTGGCACAGCCCAACCGCGCGTTCCACAAATGATGTAGTCGCCCACTTTAAAGGCATCGTTTTGCACGGCGGTGACATTTGGCGGTAATAGCTTTCTTACCTTAGATATGCTGTTCCACCAATAGTCGTGATTCCCCTTAATCATAAATATATGACCTGGAAGAGAACTTAAAAAGTTAAAGTCCTCCTTGGTATCTTCAAGTCTCATAGCCCAGCTTATATCTCCCGCTATTAAAACTATATCTTCCTCTTTAACTTTAGAAAGCCAATCTTCTTTAATTACGCTTAAATAGTCCTTCCATTGCTCGCCAAAAATGTCCATTGGCTTATTTGAGCCAAAGGACAAGTGAAGGTCGGAAATAGCAAAAATTTTCATTGGAAAGAAGCAAGCACTTTTCTTACTGTGTTCATATCGCACTTGCCGTTGTATTCTTGTTTAAAATATTTCATTACAGAGCCTATACTCTTATCTTCAAGTGAGGAAATAATCTCTTTAATCTTATCTTCAGAGAGCATTTCAGGAAGATAACTTTTAACAAGCTCTATTTGCCTTTTAGAGTTTTCTGCTTCCTCTAAGTTGTTCACCTTTAAATAGTTCTCTCTTTCCTCTTCAAGTTCCTTTACAGACTTTTGAAGAATTTGAACCACATCGGCGTCTACTATTTCTTCGCCCTTTTCTCTCTTTTTAATGCCTTCTAACATAATCTTATTTAAGATTACAGAATAAATACTCCTAGCCACGGTATCCTTATCTTTCATGGCTTGAAGATTTGCTTTTTTAATTTCATCTACTATCATAATTTCTCCTTGAAGAAATTATATCCAAAACAAAACTACTTTGTCAACTTACCTTTACGCTTTTCGTTAGAAAATAACCTAAGTCTTTCAACAAGGTCAAGTATTAAAGTTTTATTAGAAATTCCCTTTTGATCAGTATAGGTAGATTTTAATATAGCGTTTCTTATAGACTTCTCTATATTCACAGGTCTTGTTTTATATTTTTTAGCAATGTTTGGATACACCTGAGTGTTTAAAGACACAAGTAGAGAGTTATCAAAGGTTATAGCTTCAACAATATCCTTAATATATTGCCTGCCAACCCACTTGACATTAATTCCATACTCATCCAAACACTTGTTTAAAAAACATATCTGATCTTCATTTAATTTGCCATTCATAATCAATGCTCCCCTTATAAAAACTGTGTGAAGGTTAAAATTCCTTCCTTGTAACTACTACCAGTTTCTTCTAATAGAATACTATTTTTTACAAAAATCGTCAACTACTTAAGCTAAAAATATGCTAGAAACTTAAGTTTTTTGCTTTAGCCTTCCTAACAAAAAGTAAAAATTTTTGGTTTAGTTTAATTTAGACTTATAAAAAAATAACTGCCTAAATAAGGCAGTCAGATTGTAAACAAATTAATCAGGCTGTTCATTTAACCGAGCGAGGCAAGGCTCGACAAATAGAGCTAGGCAGGCGCGTACCTAATCGTACGCAACTGTCTAGCTCTGTTTGGCTAGTTATCACAGCATCGCGCAGTTTTTGGGCAACCTGAAAAAATAACTGCCTAAATAAGGCAGTTACTTTTCTCCCAAATTATACTGGAATTAAACGCAAAATGTGTTTGCTTACTATCATTAAGATAAGGTCAATTATCCAAACAATAGTAAAACCAAAAATTAGTCTAATTAATCCTGCAACGATTTTGCCTTCCATAAATCTTGTAACAAAACCGCAAACCCATGATGTAACTGGAATAATTGCAAGTATAAGACTTACTATGTAGCTAAGACCAAAATAATCTCCCTTTTTTGCCATTTGCATCTCTCCTTTTATAAAATTCGCGAAAACGCGCGAGGTAATTAAAGAAAAAAGTTCTTTAATTCTTCATTTTAATATACTATACCAAAGAAAAATAAATGTCAACTTAATCGCGCAAAATTTATCATATTATGGCATAAAAATGTTTTAAGAAGATTAAATATTTTTACTCTTCACTCTGCTTTATTGTTATTGTAAGATATCTGTTTGGCTCTTCACCTGTGCTATAGCTTGTTAGCTCAGGATAGGTCTGAATTATTGTGTGTATAATTCTTCTCTCATACGCCGTCATTGGCTCTAACCTTGCTGAATGCCTTGTTTTTAAAACTTTCTTTGCCATTCTGCCAGCAAGCGCCTCTAGGCTTTCCTTTCTTTTATCTTTAAAGTTATCTATGTCTAGCCTTACCTTTTTAGAATGCCTATTGTTTTTAGAGTTTACTAGTGAAATTAAATATTGAATTGAATTTAAACAATCTCCTCTATAGCCTATAAGCTTATGTGCGTCCTCGCCTTTAATCTCATAGAATATCTCGTCTTCTTTCTCTTCAACTAACACTTTACTATCGTTGTCTAAAACTTCAAGTAGACCTTCTAAAAACTGTTTTCCGCGCGCGCTTTCATCTAGCACTTGCTTACTTGGCGCTTTTTCTTCTACCTTAGTTTCTTGCGTTGCAAATGAAGTGGCTTCTTCTTTAACTTCTTCAGTTTTAGCTACTTCTTCCTCTTTTTCAAATTCTACTTTAGGTTGCTCAGTTTGCCTTTTTTCCTCTTCTGCAAGCTTTTTTATCTTATTGTACTTTTCAAGCGCATCTTCAGATATCTTAACAAAAACCTTAGCCTTTCTAAAAAAACCACCTTGGTCTAATATCTTAATATCAACATCCTCTCTTAGCGCTTTAAGCTCAAAGAGCGCGTTTGTTATGGCTTGTTCAATGTTTTTTCCAGTTGCTTCACATTCTGTTATCATATTTTTTCTCCTACTTTTTTCTACTATAATCTACAACTACCTTTGCTTCCTTTTTCTTTTCCGCTCTATCTTCCACCTTGTCTATGATAAGGTCTATAAGTGGCGCGGTTATTATTGAAATAAGCTGACTTGTTATAATATATAGTGCAAAAATTGAGTTATAAAAAAGTGTAAATATACCCATGATTATTGGCAGAATTATTATGACAATCTTGTTTGAAATCTGACTTTTTGGGCTATCTCCGTTTCTGGACTTTGCCTTTTTACCAATTCTGTATGCGTTTAAAAATTGTGATAAAAAGGCCGTTCCAACCGCTAAGATTACTAAAATTAAATATCCGTTTGCTCTGCCAGTGCTCTCACGAAGAGGGTTCATTACCTTTTCGTAGTTAGTTTTAATAGTTAGTTGTTCTTCCTCGGTTAAGTCGTTAAAATTAACGCTCTCTACTTCTCCAGTTTCTTGATTTAAAACATCTACTCTATTTCCTATCATGGAAAGGTAAGAGTTAAAGTCTGGAATAGAGTTTGTCCAAGGTGTTTCACTTACCCAAACATTTTCTATCCAAAGCCAACTATCCTTAATTTCATCGTATTTTACAACAACGGCTTGGTTTGCAGCGGTAATTTTTTCTTCCTCTGTTCCCTCTGTATGTTCGTAAACTTGGTTATACTCTGTTTCTAGCTGGTTATACTGGTCTGCAATTTTGTAGTTTGCCATGGAATTTAAGCTATTCCAAAGTGTAAAGAATATCACGATAATTAGCACGAAATTTACAAGCATGAAAATGCAAGAGCCCATAATATTAAAGTTGTTCTTTTTATAGAGTTCGTT
The DNA here is from genome assembly GCA_944372325.1 of uncultured Clostridia bacterium. Lineage (GTDB taxonomy): Bacteria > Bacillota > Clostridia > Christensenellales > UBA1242 > Caccopulliclostridium. The sequence goes on from CALVYR010000017.1 coordinate 12,222, forward strand.
TAATTTTTGATTGTATAAGTTTTTATCATGGCCATACTGCTTTTGAATTTTAGCCATCTCTGGCGCAAGTACAGCTTGAACCTTTGCATTTTTTCTTGATATTTTTTTATTAAAAAAGTCTAGTGGTGACATTACAAGCTTAATGCATATTGTAAGTAAAATTATAGCCCAAGCATAGTTTCCAACGGCTTCAAATGCGTTTATTATACTTGGCCACACGCCTGTTGGCGCTGTGATTAAAAGTGAGCTTAAAAAAGCCATTTAGCATCTCCTTTAAGGTTTATAGGCACGGGGTCATACCCAAATTTTCCATTCGGCGTACATTTTAAAAGCCTTTTTAGTCCTAAAAATATGCCTTTAAGTGAGCCAAATGTTTTTATACACTCTATCATATATGTGGAACAAGTGGGCTGAAATCTACAGGTTTTAGGCTTTAATGGCGAAATTGTAAGTTTATATATCCACACAAGCCCTATAAAAAAATAGTCGATAGGAAAAATTATAACCCTGTAAAGCTTATACAATTAGGTCTGCCCTTTTTAGAAGAAATAATATTTCACTTTCTATTTCCTTGTAAGTAAGCTTTTCTATTCCTTCCTTAGCAACAAAAATTAGGTTATGAGTCCATTTAATTTTATTAAAATTTAACCTAACTATTTCCCTCATTCTTCTTTTAACTTTGTTTCTGACCGTACTTTTTCCTATCTTATTTGAAACGGAAAACCCCACTTTAAAGGGCTGAAATTTAGTTTTTAAAAAGCATAAATTTATATGCTTTCCGAAAACTCTTTCACCCTTTTTATAGATATAATTAAAGTGTCTGTTTTTTTTAAGACGGTTTTTTTTAGCTATCATAAAAACCTCTTAAATTCTAGATTAAGCAGATAGTTTTTTTCTGCCTCTATTTCTGCGTCTTTTAATAACATTTCTTCCGCCTTGAGTTCTCATTCTTTCACGAAAGCCATGAACCTTACTTCTCTGACGCTTCTTAGGTTGATAAGTTCTCTTCATAATTGCCTCCAAATTAAAGTTTTTATATTATCCAAAAAGAGTTTAGGATAATTTGTGTCCGAAGACGATTATATCCTAAACTCTTTTTATTGTCAACAAAATTTATCAATTTATCATTCTAACAGGTAATATTAGATATAGATATTCATCACCTTGAAGTGGCTTAATAATGCATGGGCTAGATGGGCTATTGAAGTTTATTGTAACAAACTCGTCTGTAAGCACTCTCAGCGCCTCTATAAAATATCTAGCGTTAAAGGCAATTAAAAGTTCTTTTCCATGTAAGGAGATGTTTACATTTTCCTTGATGTTTCCTATCTCTGAATTTGAAGTAAGGCAAAGGGTGTCATCCTTCATATCAAACTTTACAAGGTTATTTTGCCCAATTTTTGAAAGTAGTGAAGCCCTCTCTAGCGCATCTTCAAATTGATTTTTATTTATATTAACAACGGTTTCAAAGGTGGAAGAAATTATTTGGTTATAGTTTATAAAGTCGCCCTCTAAGAGCCTTGTTATAACCTTGCAATCTCCAAAATCTGCCATGATGTAATTCTTTTGAATGTAGATGTTTATAATATCTTCGCTGTCGTCTAGAAGCTTAGAAATTTCAGATAGACTTCTAGATGGAACAATAACAGTTGTTCTAACCGTGCTAACTTTAAGCTCCTTTTTCATATGAGCAAGCCTGTAGCCATCTAGCGCTGTAGCTAAAATTTCCTTATCTTCAACCTCAAAAAGTACGCCCTTTAATATTGGCCTAGAATCGTCTACCGCAACGGCAAAGAGCGTTTTGTTTATAAGCTCTTTAAAGTCCTTTTTTTCTAGCCCAAAATATTCTCCGCTCTCAATCTTTTTAAAACCAGGATATTCAAGCACAGGATAGCATTGAAGCATACTTTCACTGTCTGTATATTTTATCTTAAGTTGATTTTTTTCATTTAAGCTGAGTTCTATGCTCTCGCCAGTGAGTTTTTTAATAAACTCTGTAAAGAATTTTCCAGGAACAACGGTTTCTCCTTCCTCTTTAACTTCTGCCCTTATCTTCTTTTCAATTGAAAGCTCAAGGTCTGTAGCACTTAAAGTTAAAGTGTCATCTTCAGCAACAAGTTTAATACCTTCAAGTATAGGATTTGTAGTTTTATTTCCTATTGCCTTATTTACGGTGATCGCTGCATCACAAAGTTCAAGTCCATCACAAATTACTTTCATTTTTCGCCTCTCTATTATATATTATTTTAATATTTAAATAGTATTAATATTATTAAGCACTGTGAAAATGTGGATAACTTTTTTCTCACACAATATGTAGCTAAAAAATATTCCGCCTATTTAAAGATATTTATATTATAATATATAAAAATTTTTTTTTCAAGATATTGATAAAAGTTTTGTGGATAACTTTGTGAGTAACCCAAATTTTTTATCCACATTTTAACTAGAAAAGTGTGAATAACTTTTTTTAAAGGAATTTTATTTGTTTGAATACTCTGAAAACATATTTTTTATGTCCTTTACAGTGTTTGCCATTCTGATGTTATTTTTAACTTGATCTGTGATTTTATCCCTTGCATGAATTATAGTTGTATGGTCACGACCGCCAAAATATTTACCTATAGAGATAAGTGGAATATCTATAAGTTCGCTAATTAGATAGATAGCTATCATTCTTGGCTCTACAATTTCCTTACTCTTTTTCTTTCCAACAATGTCTGCTTTAGAGATGTTAAAGTAGTCGCAAACGCACTCTATAATGATGTTTGGGTTTAAGTCTTCCTTCTTCTTTTCTATTGTTTCTTTTAAAGCCTCTTTTGCTTCCTCTATGCCTGCAATCTTCTTTCCAAGAAGTGTGGCAAAGAAATAGACTTTAGCAAGCAAGCCTTCCATTTCACGGATGTTTGTGTCCACCTTTTCCGCGATGAACTCTATAACCTCGTCTTCAATTAGATATCTTTCCTGCTGAGATTTCTTTCTCAAAATTGCAACTCTAGTTTCAAAGTCTGGGCTTTGGATATCTTGAATAAGACCGCAGGTAAACCTAGAGCTTAGCCTTTCTTCCAAGGTTGCTATCTCTTTAGGTGGTCTATCTGAAGATATGATTATTTGCTTGTTGTTTTGATATAGTTCGTTGAAGGTGTGGAAAAATTCTTCTTGCGTGCTAGTCTTGTTTGAAATAAACTGGATATCATCTATCATTAGAACATCTAGGTTTCTATATTTTTCCCTAAATTCTATCGTTTCATTTTCCTTATTCGAGCGCAAGGACTCTATGTAATCGTTAGTAAATTTTTCACAGGTTGCATACATTATTTTAAGGTCTGGAGAATGCTCGTGTATAAAATTTCCAATAGCGTGCAAGAGGTGAGTTTTACCAAGCCCAACGCCACCGTATATAAAAAGTGGGTTAAACTTTTGCCCAGGATGTTCTGCCACCGCCCTAGCCGCTGCGTATACAAACTGATTGCTCTTTCCTACCACAAAGTTATCAAAGGTATACTTTGAATTGAACATACCTTTATTTTGATTTTCCTGTTGAGGTTCTATTGTGGGTTCTACTAGCACGGTATCCTTAAGATATTCCTGTTTTTCATTTTGGTCTAGAATTTCAAAATTTACACCTTCACCAAAGACCTCTAAGATACAATCTGAAAGTTTGTCCACATGATTTTTGAGTATTTGATTTTTTGCTGTAGTAGAAGAAGCTCCTAAAACAAGTGTACTGCCATTTTTAAATTCAAGTAGTTCAAGTGGCTTTATCCATAGATCGAAAGAAACCGCACTTACCATCATTTCAAGTTTATTTAAAACTTCTTCCCATTTTTTTAAATTTTCATCCATAGTTAGCTCCTATTTTTTAGAATTTTATCACTAGGGCATACAAAAAGTCAAGTTTATATGACAAAGTAGTTTGAATGATTATTACACATTATTTTATATAATTTTAATAAAAACAGCAAAAAAACGCGATTTTTTGTTAAATTTTTGCGTTTTTTAATAAAATTTTGTGTTTTTTAAGGTTTTTATATTATTTCTTATAAAGAAAAATTTTATTTTTAAACTATCAAATTAAAATGATATGCCTTTAATTTAATATAGTTATTACTTCTATATATACTATATACAAATAATATAGATGTAAATTATTTAAATTTGTTGTCAAATTATAAAATTTGTGATAAAATAATCTTATTATCATTAAATGGAGTACATATGGGTAAAATTATTGCTTTTGCTAACCAAAAAGGTGGCGTAGGTAAAACTACAACTTGTATCAATCTTGCCGCAGATGTGGCACTCATGGGAAAGAGAGTTTTAATTGTGGATATGGACCCTCAAGGTAATGCTACAAGCGGTGTGGGAATTGAAAAGAATTCTCAATTAAAAACAATCTATAATGTCATAGACGGCGACTGCTCGGTTAAGGAAGTTATACTTGAAACCATGATACCAAACCTTGATATCATTCCTGCCACTGTAGACCTCGCTGGCGCTGAAATAGACTTAGTGCAGATGAGTTCTAGAGAAAAGATTGTAAAGAACATTTTGTCTAGAATAATTACAAACTACAATTACATAATGATAGACTGCCCTCCATCACTTGGACTTCTAACAGTAAACGCACTCACTGCTTCAAATAGTATAATAATTCCAATTCAGTGCGAATTCTTTGCCCTAGAGGGTTTAAGTCAGCTTATGAACACGGTAAGGCTTGTAAAACATCATCTCAACTCTGAACTTGATATAGAGGGTGTAATTCTTACTATGAAAGATAAGCGCTCTAATCTGGTTGCAGAGGTTAGCCAAGAGATTATGAAATTCTTTGGCAAAAAGGTGTATGAAACATACATACCAAGAAATATCCGTTTAGCTGAAGCTCCAAGCCACGGCAAGCCTATAATGCTATATGATGTTGCATCTAAAGGCGCAGAAGCTTACTTGCAACTTGCAGAAGAATTTTTAGAAAGAAATAAAGATAGTTATAAAAAAATAACTAAACATTCAAAATTTAAACTAAGAGGAAGTAATTAATTATGAAAAAAGGTTTAGGAAAAGGTTTAGAAGCTCTCTTTTCAATATATGATGAAGAGAATGAAAAGGATGAAAAGCAGACACAAAATAAGGTGGCTAGCAATGTGACTGTGGAAAAGGATGGTGTTTTAGAACTTCGTATAGATGAGGTTCACCCTAACCCAAATCAACCTAGAAAGAATTTTGATCAAACTGCTCTAGAGGAACTAGCTCAAAGCATAAAGAATCATGGTGTTATACAGCCACTTGTAGTAAACAAGGAAGATGACGGCTATATGATTATAGCAGGTGAAAGAAGATGGAGAGCTTCAAAAATAGCTGGTCTTGAGTATGTTCCTTGTATTATTAAAAACTATACTGAAAAGCAGATTAAGGAAATAGCTTTAATTGAAAACTTACAGAGAGAAGATTTAAACCCAGTGGAAGCTGCTAAGGCCATAAAACAACTCATGGATGAATACAACTTCACTCAAGAGATTGTGGCAGACAGAATTGGTAAAAGTAGACCAAATGTAACAAACCTATTAAGGCTTTTATCTCTATATCCAGATGTTTTAAAATTAGTGGAAAATGGAAGATTATCTGCTGGTCACGCTAGATGTCTTGTCGTAGTTTCTGATTATAATCAACAATTAAAATTTGCAAACATGGCCTGTGACAATAAGATGTCTGTTAGAGATTTAGAAAAAGCTGTTAAAAATTATCTAAACCCTAAAAAGTTATCAAATCAAAAACCTGAACAAAGTGTAGAACTTAAAGAACTCGTAAATGAAATGCAAAGAGTGTTCTCAACCAAGGTGTCAGTTATAGGTAATGATAAAAAAGGTAGAATTTATATAGATTATTATTCTCGTGACGATTTAGATAGAATTGCAGATCTTATAGAATTAGCCAAAACAAAAACACTCACCTTAAAGAACTTAAAGGATATAAACAAGCATTAATTCACTTTATTAAAAGTTCTTTTAAAATAAAATATAAACCCTTTATCTTATGTTTAAAGGGTTTTATTATAAAAAATATACTTAGTGCAATATAAAAATGTTGTAAAATTTATATTATTTTATTAAGACTATATATCTTAAATCTTTATATATTAAATAAAAGGCTTCTCACTAAACAAAGTTTTTTTATATTGTTTCACGTGAAACATTTTAGACATATCTTGACAAACCTTTAATAAAATGTTACAAAATATTACACAATGTTTCACGTGAAACATTGTGTAATACCTAGAACTCAATTTAAAATGTTTCATGTGAAACATTGATAAATAAAAACTTTTATAATAACAGATAATAGCTAATTTCATATAAACTATAATAACACCAATAGTTAACTAAAAGAAAATTTGATATTAAAACTTTAGATAAAACAAACAAATCTTTTAAAAAATGGGTAATTTTATAACAAATTATGCCTTGCACTAACCTATTTTTTAATTAAAAATATAAAATTTATACTAGCAAAAATTTTTACATCTGATACTTTGAACACTTTGTTTGGAATACAAAAATAAATAAAAAAGGCTTTTAAGAAATTGAAAAAGATATTCTAAGGTATTAAACCTCTAATTTAAAACTAAAAAAACTATAAAATAACTTTAATACAAAAAATATAGTAAAACACTATAAAAACAAAAATCTTTGCTGAGAACTTAAATTTTTATGATTTTTTGTCTTTACCAACTACTCATTAAAACCCTTAAAAATGGGTTTAAACAAAGATTTTTAAATTGTCAAAATTGATAGATGCAAAGCTTAAATTTGACATTACAAGAAAACTAGTGTTTAAGCTTTTAAAACATATAATAAAAGGAAATAATTAGCTTATGTATGGAATTACTATAGATATACTTCTAATAGTTATAATACTTTTGTTTGGAATTGTGGGAGCGTTTAAAGGTTTTTTCAAATCTTTAACTGCTCTTATGGGCGTTGGTCTTGCTATTGCCCTAACCTATCTATTAAGAAACCAGCTTTTAGCACTTGATAATAGCATAGGTATAGCGTCTTCAATATCAAATACGCTTGGCGAGGGTGCGTCTAAAATTATTACACTTTTAATATACGGCGCAATAATTTATGTTATTTTACGCATTGTAGCGCTAATATTAAACATGACAGTAGGAAAAATTTTTAAATCAAAGTTTTTAGGCGGTATAAACAAATTTTTAGGTTTTCTATTTGGAGTTACTAAAGGTCTACTCTTTAGTTTAGTTCTACTATTTATAGCAACGGGCGTAATACAAATTCCAAGTGCGAGAGAATACTTACAGCCAAAAATCGAGGACTCCTTCATAACCTTACCCGTCATAAACTATTTAGAAGAAAATGTTTTAAATTCTTTAACTGATGATAGTTCTCCTGCTGAAAATCCTGTAACTGGGCAAGTCACATTCTTTATAGATATATAAATTTAGCTTTTATTTAAACTTTGTATAGCACAAAATTTATTAAATTTCGCGCTATATTTTTATATTATTACTGCATACATAGCGCCATTTATTTTTTAAACTTTTTTTAAAATTATAGTTGCTTGCGCTAGAAAAATGATAAAGTTATCTACATTTTATACTCTCACCTAGCGAAAAAGATTTTGTTTTTTTGCATAAATATGATATAATTCACAAAAATTAAATAATAAAATATATTTAAAACACTTGCTTTTAAAAGCCAGATGTTTTAAAATGCTTGAATTGGAGGATGTTGTTTGGACAAGAACGGTAAGAAAAAAATATTGTATCTATCATTAGTGCTCTTGCTTGCACTGATTATTTTGTTTGCATTCATAGATACTGGTTCGCGCGGTGAAAGAATTACCACGCAGGAAGCTTACACCATGCTTGAAAATGGTGAGATAGAAGAATGGTACGCAGTAGAAAATTCTGTTATTCAAATTAAAAAGGTAGGCTCTAAACTTGGGGAAAATGAATTTCCTTTAAATTCAGATTTCTATGTAGAATATACAGATGATTTCTATCAACTTTTCCTAGAAAAAACTATAGCGCTAAACGAGGGCGATGAACAGGCGGGCATAGAGCCTATGAATATTAAATATAATGCCGTACCTCAGGGCCCATCTGCTTGGGATACTATAATGCCTATTATGTATATAATACTAGGTGTAGTTCTCATATACTTCCTATTTAAAATGTTCAGCTCGAATGGCAAGGGCGCTATGAGTTTTGGAAAATCTAGAGCTAAGGCTTCTGTGAATGTCAAGGTTAGATTTTCAGATATTGCTGGCGCAGATGAGGAAAAGGAAGAACTCCAGGAAGTTGTTGAGTTTTTAAAGAACCCAGCTAAATTTACAAGCCTAGGGGCAAGAATACCTAAAGGTGTTTTGCTTGTAGGCCCGCCAGGAACTGGTAAAACTTTACTTGCCAGAGCTGTTGCTGGGGAAAGCAATGTGCCGTTTTTGAATATCAGCGGTTCAGACTTTGTGGAAATGTTTGTAGGTGTGGGCGCATCCAGAGTGCGCGATCTATTCGACCAAGCCAAAAGGTCAGCTCCTTGCATTGTGTTTATAGATGAAATAGATGCCGTAGGGCGTCAGCGTGGGGCAGGTCTTGGCGGTGGAAACGATGAGCGCGAACAGACCTTAAACCAACTTCTCGTTGAAATGGATGGTTTTGAGGCAAACGAGGGAATAATCGTGCTCGCAGCTACCAACAGAGCCGATGTTCTAGACCCAGCTTTGTTAAGACCAGGCAGATTTGATAGACAAATATATGTCAATGTCCCAGATGTCAGAGGCAGAGAGGGCATTATTAGAATTCACGCAAAAAATAAACACTTAGACGATGATATAGACTTTAAAACTTTAGCTAGAATTACAAGCGGTTTTACAGGCGCAGACATAGAAAATATGCTAAATGAGGCGGCAATCTTAGCTGCGAGAGCGGGTAGACCTAAGATCATCATGGAGGACTTAACTGAGGGTATAAATAAGGTTATAATGGGTCCTCAAAAGAAGAGCAGACTTGTGACAGAAGCTGATAAGCAGATAACAGCTTATCACGAGGCAGGCCATGCAATACTTGGAAAGAAATTAAAATATTGTGAGGGCGTTCAAGAGGTATCTATAATACCAAGAGGCTCGGCCGCTGGTTACACAATGAGTAGGCCAGAAAATGACGATCAACACATGAGTTACAACAAATTAAATGATAGAATTGCTGAATTCATGGGCGGAAGAATTGCAGAAGAACTTATCTTCCACGACATCACAACTGGAGCCTCAAATGACATTCAAGTTGCTACAAACATCGCAAGAAAAATGGTCACAGAGTGGGGAATGAGCAAAAAATTCGGCTTTGTAAACTTTGGCAATGACCAAGAGGTGTTTATAGGCAGAGATTATCAATCTAAAAACAGCTATTCAGAAAAAACAGCGGGGGAGATCGACCAGGAAGTTCAGGATATTTTAAAATATAATTATACCCGCGCTAAAAAAGTTTTAGAAGAAAATATGCAATATCTTCATGAACTTGCAAAACTTTTAATAGAAAAGGAAACAATCTATAGTAACGAACTTGATATGCTTCTTGCAGGAAAGACAACGGAGCAGATAGTTCGCCATATGAACAACGAAGTTAAAAAGAGAAAGAAAAAGGAAGAGGAAGTTAAGGCTGAATATGACCTTATCAAAAAGGTAAAAGAAAATGAGATAAAGGTAAAAACAGCTGAAGTCTTCTTAAAAAATGGAATCATTTCAAAAGAGGACTATGATAAGATTGTCGCTCTTCACAATGAAAGTGTAAAGGAACTTGAAGCACATAAGGAAAAGAAGCTGAAAAAGTCAGTTCCTGAATATAACGAAGTTCAAGTTGTAGAGGCTGAAAAAACTCAACCTGAAGAAAACAAGGAAGATAAAAAAGAAAGCAAGGATGCGGACCTCGTAAACGAAGAGAAAACAAAAGAACCTTCAGTAGAAGAAAAGCCTAAAAAGAGGACATATAAAAAGAAAGAAAAGCAGGATAAGGAAGATAAAGGAGAATAGATCATGACAAAGAAAATTACTTTAATTATATGTTATTGCCTAATAGGCGTTATAGCTGCTGCACTAATAATATGTGCATTAGTTCCCAAAAACTATCTTCCACAGACGAATGATCCAGACACTCTTCAAGTGACCTACATTGAAGATACAAATAAAACGGCAACATATCAAAAGGGTTCATCAAGCTTTAATGAAGAGGACTATAATAGAATTATGACCTCATTTAGAAATTCTTTCAAACAGAGCGTACTTTCCGCCCTCTTTGCAGGAGAACTCATAACTACAACAACGGTTTCAGGAATAGGTCAAAACACCATATCCAAACCAGATTCAGGTTTTCAAATAACCTTCTATTATGATGACTATCAAAACATATATGAAAATGGCAGTGTGTATAACGATCCAAACTATTCAATAAGACCAGTTCAAACAAAAACAATGTATTGTTATATTACAAACGATATAGGCTTCAGTGGAATATATCTCTATTATGAAGATGACAGCCAAGGTGGAGATGTAGAATATTACAGACTTCAAACAATAGCATCAACGAGCGAACTTCACAGCCTTTGCATGGAAATTTTAAACATCACTGAAGAAACAAGTGCATAAAAAATCAATAAAATAAATGTAAAAATTATTTAATTAAATAGTAAATAGTTTAATTTAAAAATTTTATTAAAAAAGTAAAAAAAGTTTTAATATTAATAAAAAATATAAATATTAATAATATTAAAAATTTAATTTTATTAAATAAAAAAATAGAAAAATAAAGCTCTTTAAGAAAAAATTTCTTAGAGGGTTTTATTTTTATATGGCGTGGTCATGAAGTTTAGTAAAGTAAAAAAATAGTTTTAAAAAACTAAACTTTTTCATTTGTATTAAAGCTATATTTAAAAAAATTTTGTAAAAGCAAAATATTTATATTTACGCTTATTTTTTCTTTTATAAAAATTAGTTTATTTTTTTAGGGTTAAAACGCCCGAGCTTTATTTAGTTAATTAATGTTGAAAATTTAATAGTTTGAAAATAATCTGAAATGCCATTGGGCGTTTTATTTTACCTCATAGCCCTTTAGAGCCAGCCTATCTGCTACTAAGGAGATAAACTCACCATTGGTGGGTTTATAGTACCTATCAAATATTTCTAAACCGAAAATGCTATTGATATTACTCATCTTGCCAGTATTGTAGCCCACATCAAT
>CALVYR010000018.1 GCA_944372325.1 uncultured Clostridia bacterium
TCTACGGTCGCAGGTTCTTAGCTACAAACAACTGCCTTAATTAAAGGTTATTATGATTCGAACCACTGCGAACCTAGAAGAGCCGAAGCAAAGTAGCGTGCGTGGCTCTTTCTACGGTCGCAGGTTCTTAGCTAGAAACAACTGCCTTAATTAAAGGTTATTATGATTCGAACCACTGCGAACCTAGAAGAGCCGAAGCAAAGTAGCGTGCGTGGCTCTTTCTACGGTCGCAGGTTCAAAAAAAGTCATAGGCTAACTATGACTTTCTTAATTGGCTCCCCAGGTAGGATTCGAACCTACGACCTATCGGTTAACAGCCGAGTGCTCCACCGCTGAGCTACTGAGGATCGTCTAATTTTTTTTATTTTCCGCTTGAATTCAATTTTGTTAACCGATAGGGACCTATCGGTTTAACTACGCTTGCGCTCCGTACGCAGAAAGCAAAGCTTTCTTGGCGCCCAGCACGAGTGCTCCACCGCTGAGCTACTGAGGATCGTCTAATTTTTTGCTTAATGTTTTGTTGGCTAGCTAAATATTCTTTATTTTAAGCTCTATCATATTATCACCAATAAAATGTTTTGTCAACAATTTTTTTAAATATTTTTTAAACTTTAAAAATTTTTTATGATAGTATTCCTCTCTATTTAATGCTTTTTTTAATAATCTTGTGCTTAAAAGTGTAAAAAGTGTAAAAATCTTCTTTGAAAAATGAAGCTTAGGTGCTATAATTCAACTTGAGGTAAAACATATGAAAAAGTTCTTTAAAGATTTTAAAGCCTTTATCTCTAGAGGCAATATTATGGATCTAGCGGTCGGCGTTATTATAGGTGGGGCATTTAGCGCTATAGTTACAAGTTTAGTTAATGATATTATTATGCCACTTATCACTTGGGCTTTTGGCGCGGAAAGTTTGGCAGACCTTTCTATTCCTCTTCAGTACGCAGAAGATGGAACGGTAAGTTTGGCGTGGAACTATGGAAATTTTATTCAATCTGTAATAGATTTCCTCTTGATTGCAATAATCATTTTTATTATGATTAGAGTTATGATGAAAAGTCAAACTCTCTTTAAAGAGGCGAGAGAGGACTTCTATAAGGGCAGATTGACAAGTGACCAAAAAAAGGAATTAAAACAGCTTGGAATTTCTAAAAAAGATAAAGTAAAAGTTCAAGCATATTTAGAGGCTAAAAAGGCAGAGGCTGAAAAGATAAAGGCTGAAGAGGAAGCAAAAAAGAAAGCCGAAGAGGAAGAAAAACAAAAAAATACTACAGAATATCTATTAAAAGAAATTAGAGATCTGTTAAAAGAGAATAAAGAACTCAAAGAAAAAAATGAAAAGTAAAAAGTTTATCTCTTTGTTTGACATTTTTTATCTAGTATTTTATACTAATTTTGGAGAATAATAAGGAAAAAGGGCGGTTATGTCGAACAAACTTAAAACTATTATTGTATCCATAGTTTGCGCGTTAGTTACTATCGCATTGATAATAACTATATTTTTCCTTGCTGAAGTAAATAGGAAATTAGCTACACCTACAAATTTAATGGTGGTAGATAACCTTCCTGAGGGCGAGATAATCTTGCAGGTAGATGAGAACCCTAAGGCAGAAAAATATGTGTTCTCAATAGAAAGAGAGGGTAGAAAACAAAACTTAGTATCTCTTGAAAACTACATATCTGCCACAAATTATTTTGAAGAAACGGGCAGTTACTTAGTAGCTTGCAGAGTTGTTGGTAAAACAAACGGCTCTATTAGCGAGTTCTGTGAAACGGTTGAATATATTGTAAAAACTAAGCTTGCAACTCCAAATTTTGAACTAGATCTTGAAAATAACAGGTTTGTGTTCTCTACCGTTACTGGAGCTACAGGTTACGAACTTATTTATGGCATAGCAGAAAATGGAGAGGTGGCTAAGCTTACAGAGAGTAGATACTATGGTGAAGTTGGCAAAAGATATTTCGACTTGACCACTTTAAATAAAGGATCCTACACCCTAAGGCTCGTAGCAAAAGCAACCAATTATGATGATAGCGATTTAACAGCTCCAATAGCCTATACAAAAACAGAAAAATTATTAGCACCAACAAATGTGCAATTTAGTAATCAAACTAAGGTTTTGAGCTTTAACTCAGATTGGCATAGCTTTAGCGTTGTGGCTTATTATGAGGGAAGCGAGCTCACAAAAACTATTACAATTGAAGATCAAGCCACTGAACATAGCCTAAATTTAACCTCATATTTAACAGATGATGTAGCTAGGCTAGAAATCACCGCAATAGGAAATGAGTTTGAGTTTACTACAAATTCCGATAAAGTTACCTGGCAAAACGCATAAAAAGTTTTTTGAATAGCATACTAACCCTGAGGTTAGTATGTTTTTTAATGTAGAGAAAAATTTAAATTATTTTAAATCTAAGTTAAATAACAATTTTGATGTGTCATCGCGCACTATTATGGTGGGCGAAACTAAACTAGGCTTGCTTTTTATTAAAAGCCTAATTGATAAAGAGGTTTTTGTAAATTCAATAATGTCCCCACTTTTAGAGTTTGAGGGTAAAAATCTGAACTTTGAAATTCTAGAAAATGATGTTTTAAAAATATTTGAGCTTGAAAAGATTGAAACAGATAAGGATGTTATAACTAAGCTGACCCAAAACAATTTGATAATCTTTATTGATGGCGAAAAGGGTGCCATTGCTACAGACATGGAAAAAGCGCCCGTGAGAACGCCCGCTGAGCCTCCAACCTCTTCTGTAATTATGGGGCCAAGAGAGGGCTTTGTAGAGGACGTAAAATCTAACATAGCTTTAATAAGAATGAGGTTAAAAACAGATAAGCTTGTAATCAAAGATTTTGAAGTTGGTAGATACACCAAAACTAAGGTCTGCATATTTTCTATAGATGGAATTTCAGATACTGCCCTTGTTAAAAAGGTGGAAAAGAAACTTGAAAGCATAGATATAGACGGCGTTGTAGATTCGCATTACATACTTAGCTTCTTACAAGAGGGCAAAGGGCTACTTTTTAAACAGGTGGGCACTACGGAAAAACCCGACATTGTGGTTGCAAAGATGCTTGAGGGTAGAATTGCTATTTTAGTGGACGGTTCACCCATTGTGCTTACGCTTCCCTTTGTGTTTTTTGAAGATTTGCAGTCGTCTAACGATTATTACACCAATCCGCTCTATGTTACTTTTATGAGAATTATTAGAATGCTTGGCGTATTTTTAGCTGCAATTTTGCCAGGAGTTTTTCTTTCCTTTAGGTTATATCACTATAAAGCTCTGCCACTTAAATATCTTATCACGGTTGCGAACAGCACTCAGGGTTTGCCATTTTCGCCATTTGTTGAGATGGTGTTTATACTTGTATTATTTCAAATATTGTATGAAGTCAGCTTGCGCCTGCCAAGATATCTTGGCATAGCTACATCAATAGTTGGTGCCTTGGTTTTAGGCGACACAGGTGTTAAGGCTGGGCTTATATCCTCACCAGTAGTTATCATAATTGCTATGAGCATAATTGCCGTATACACTGTGCCAGAGCAAGCGCCACAACTTACAGTATTAAGGGTTATTTTTATATTCCTAGGTGGCACGCTTGGCATTTTAGGAATTGTTGCGGGAATGATTTATTTTGTAAATGAAATGAACACTTTAAATTTTTATGATGTGCCTTATCTTGCACCGTATGCTCCAAGAATTAGCTCAGATTTAAAGGACGCCCTATTTAAGGCGAGTGTCACCCAAATGGAAAAAAGACCAGTTATAACAAAAACTAAAAACAAAGTGAGGTTGAAAAAATGAGGGAGGGTATAACATCAAGACAGGCAGGAATACTTTGTTTTTTGATGATGATGTCGTCAAAACTTTTGGCGCTTCCTTCTATTTTATTTCAAGAAACAGGATACTTTGCACTTGTTATAATTTTCATACTTTTAAGCTTTGAAACTTTACTATTATTTATTTTTATAAAATTAAAAGAAAAATATATAAATTTAACATTTTATGAAATTTTAAGTAAAATTTTAGGAAAAATAGTTGCAAAAATTATTTATTTTTTATTTTCTCTATATTTTTTACTTGCTATAGTGCATTTAATTTATGATAATTTTATCTATTTAAGAGAGGCTATTTTTGAAGAGGCGAGGATAGAAAGGTTTTTACTTATTTTCTTGCCTGTAATTTGCGCGCTTGCATATAAAGGGCTAAATTCTTTAGCGAGAACTGCTGAGTTTTTCTTTGTTTTTATTGTAATTGGCATTGTGTGCTGTTTAGCTCTTGGCTTATCTTCAATTTCAGAATTTACTTTGCCAACATTTGAAAATATAAGTTTTGGGCTTACTTTTAACACACTTTTTAGCTATCTTTTTTGGTTTGGAGATTTCGCATTCTTTTTAATTATTATAGATAAAATAAAAGTTAAAAACGGCTTTGGAAGAACAATAATGAACTACACCTATTTTTGCTTTTTATTTATCTTTATTTTTTATATTATTTTTTACGAGGTCTATAAAAACACATCTTTTATGCACAACAACGCCATTACGGATATCATAGCCCTTACAAATCAAGTTGGAAATCTTGAAAAACTAAATTTAATTGCTCTGCTTGTGGTTATGTTTACCATCTTTTATCAAGGTGGCGTGCTTTTATATTCTTTAAATCAAAGCATAACTACAATTTTTCCAAAGTCTATTAAAGTTCAAAACTTTATAACCTTTATTATAACTATAATACTGTTATTTTTATTTTTCTTTTATTCAACACAAAAAATACATGTGTATTTAGAAGATTATGGAAAATATTTAGCGCTAATATTATTTTTAATAGTGCCAATTTATCTTATTTTTCAAATTATTTTTGATAAAAATAAAAAGAAAATTAAAAAAGGGGTGAAAAATGAAAAAATTAATTAGCGTTCTTATCAAGCACCCAATTTTAATTGTTTGTCTTATAGTGCTAATCGTATATACTCCAACTGCGCTTCTAATGCCAGCCGACACTTCACAGCGCGCTGTGATCACTCGTATAGGAATAGATAGCGCGCCTGAGGGTGTAGAAGTCAGCACTATAATATTCGTTCCCACACCAAACACAAGTTACACAGAAAACTATAAATTGTTTTCAGCAAAAGCAGAAAATGTTTCTCTGGCGCTACAAAAAATTTCAGCCTATTCTGGCAAAAAAATTGCCTTAAATTTAACTGAAATGATAGTAGTAAATGAAGAGATTTCAAATAGTGATTTACTAGAGGTTATAGATCCGCTCAGCAGAAGTACGGACCTTGGCAATGACACCTCGCTAATATGCACAAATCAAAGTGCAAAAGATTTTTTAAATGCTACACTAAATTTAAATTCAGCTTCCGATTTAAACATAGAAAATTTAGTTAATTATAGTAAAGATAAGGTGTATAACACGGATAGCAATATTGAAAGTTTTTATCAGGGTTACTTCTCTCCGCAAAAAATTTCCGTTTTGGGTTATATAGAGCTTACAAATGGTGAAACAGGGCTTTCCACATCTGGCGGTAGCTCTGCAAGCGGAAGTTCGGGCGAGGGCACTAGTGGAAGCGGACAGGGGCAATCTAGTGGTGGCGGTGAACAACAAAAAAATACCACTCTTTTAAATGAGGGTAGAGTGGCAGTATATAAAGAGGGCGTTTTAGATAGGGTTTTAACTCAGGAAGAGTTAAAAGGCCTTAACTGGTTCAACCCTAGATGTAACGAAAGCTATTTGAAAGTTGAAAATGTTACAGATGACATCTTTAATAATGCCACAATAACCTTTAAACTTTTACGTAAAAAGTTAAACATAAATGTCTATTTTGTAAACGGTGTGCCCGTTTTTGAAGGTACGCTTAAACTTATAATGGATGTAGATCAGGTTTCACAGGAAGATTTAGATTCAGATTCCTTACAGCCAGAGCTTTCCGTAGTTTCACCTGAGCTTCGTGAAAGAATAAATATAACTGCAAAGCAGGAGTTTAAACTTGTGCAAGATTTAATGGTGGAAGAAAAGCTAGATTTAGTAAACGCGTATACCTTATTCTCCACATATTGTCCAAGGCAATTTAAAAGTTTTTTAAATTCTTTAGATGATTCGTCAAACTTTTTAGAATATGTAATTTTTAAATTAAAAGTTATTCCTCATGTAAGCATATAATTACAGCATAGATTTATCTTTATTAAATAAACTGAAATAAAAATTGCTTTAATATAAATTTTTTGATAAATAAAAAAAAGAACTCTTAAAGTGCAATTACTTTAAGAGTTCTTTTTTACTTATTTATTTAAAAGCTCTCTTATAAACTCCTCGGCTTTAGAGGCGTTTGCTTTACCTTTTGTTTCCTTCATAACTTGACCTGTAAACCAACGGAATACCTTTTCCGGAGTGTCTGAGGTTTTATAGTCTTCAACTGCCTTTGGGTTGGAGGTAACTATGTTTTCCACAAGTGCTTTTAAGGCTGTTTCATCTACTCCGCCACCATATTCTTTAATTAGCGCCTCAATTTCTTCTCCGTTTTCCATAATGCGCGAGAGCATCTCTTTTGCGTTTGTTCTTGTAACTTCCTTGTTTTCCACAAGTTTTAATAGTTTTGCTAGGTTTTCTGGAGAAATTGAAATATTTTCGCTACTTTCAATTCTGCTTAAAATTTCTGTTAGTATCCAGTTGTAAACCTCTTTTGGATTGTTGTAGAAGCTAATTGTTTTGTTAAAGTAGTCTGAAAGATGATTTTCCCTTGTTAGAATTTCACTTTCATATTCGCTTAAACCATATTCAGATATATATCTAGCTTTTAACTCTTCTGGCATTAGTGGAAGAGTTTTTCTTAACGCTTCAACATCCTCTCTTGGAATTTCAACAGCTAGCATATCTGGGTCGGGGAAATAACGGTAATCGGATGAGGTTTCTTTTTTACGCATTGATATGCTTCTGTTATGATTGTCATCCCACTTTCTTGTTTCTTGAACAATCTTTCCGCCGTTTTTAAGAACTTCAATCTGCCTATTTGCCTCATAGTTGATTGCCCTATACACGCTTTTAAAACTGTTTAGGTTTTTCATTTCCGTTCTCTCGCCAAGCTCTAACGAGCCTCTCTTTTTAACTGAAATGTTCACATCACAGCGCATACCGCCTTGTTCCATTTTACACTCTGCAACGCCTGCGTATATAAGCCTTTGGCGAAGCTTAGTTAAAAACTCAACTGCTTCGTCCGCACTTGAAATATCTGGCTCTGTTACAAGCTCCATAAGTGGAACGCCACCACGGTTGTAATCTATAAGTGTGCCAATAGCTGCAGTGGAGTGAACAAGTTTACCAGCGTCTTCTTCTAGGTGAATTCTGTTTAGTCTTACAGTTTTATTTTCAAGGTCTATATGCCCGCCAACACAGATTGGTTTTACTAGCTGGCTTATTTGGTAGGCCTTAGCTAGGTCTGGGTAGAAGTAGTTCTTTCTTTCAAAAACTGCAATGTCGTTTATTTCGCAGTCCATTGTAAGCCCAGCCTTAATTACAAGCTCTACCGCTTTTTTGTTTAAAACGGGAAGAGCACCTGGCAAGCCTACACATACAGGACAGCAATTTGTGTTTGGCTCTTGACCAAATTGGTTTTTACAGGAGCAGAACACCTTTGAGTTTGTCTTTAATTCACTGTGAACTTCAAGCCCTATTACTATATCATAATCTTGCATATTCTCCTCCTTTACTCTCTATAAAGTCTGCCACATTGTAAATTGTGCCCTCGTTTAACCTGTCTGCCACAATTTGAAGCCCAAGTGGAAGCCCGTTAGGACCCTTTCCAAAAGGAATAGAAATTGCAGGAACGCCAAGTATGTTCGCCATAATGGTGAATAAGTCCTCTTTATACATGCTAACAGGGTCGCCGTCTTTAGCGCCTATTTTAAATGCTTCACCAGCTGTGGTTGGCAAAACTATTACATCACAAGTGGCAAATGCCTTTTTGCCTTCTTCAATAAGTTTTTGTTGAAGTTTTTTAGCTTTATTATAGTAGGCATCAAAATATCCAGAACTTAAAACAAAGTTTCCAAGCATAATTCTACGCTTAACTTCCTTTCCAAAGCCCTCGCTCCTGCTTTTAAAGTAGATTTCATCAACATCTTTAGCATCTTTACTACGCCTAGAATATTTTACTCCGTCAAACCTACCAAGATTGCTAGTTGCCTCAGCGGGAGCAATAATGTAGTAGCATGGAAGTGTGAGGTTAAAGCTTGGG
Organism: uncultured Clostridia bacterium; assembly: GCA_944372325.1. GTDB lineage: Bacteria > Bacillota > Clostridia > Christensenellales > UBA1242 > Caccopulliclostridium. Next base: position 8,240 of record CALVYR010000018.1, read on the forward strand.
ATGCTTGTCACAACTATTTCAGCACCATTTTCTTTTAAAAATTTAATGGCATTTTTATAGCTTTTTTCAACTTCTAAACCTTTAACCGCTTCATCAATTTCCTTTAAAACGCCAACTCTTAACTTAGAGATGTCGCCTTTTATATAGGATAGATAGTTAGGCACTTCCTCTTTTAATGAGGTTTCATCGTGAATGCTGTTTCCAGCAAGCACTTCAAGCATGTATGCGTTATCTTTAACATTTTTAGTGATAGGGCCAACCTGTTCTATTGAACTTGCAAACGCCACAACGCCGTATCTGGAAACTCTTCCATATGTGGGCTTAATGCCAACTACGCCGTTATAGGAGCTAGGTTGCCTTATAGAACCACCTGTATCTGTGCCAAGAGCAACTGGTGTGAGCCCTGCTCCAACTGCGCACGCTGAGCCACCACTAGAGCCTCCTGGAACGCGCGTTGGGTCTAGTGCATTTTTGGTTACACCAAAGGCGGAGTTTTCTGTTGAAGAGCCCATGGCGAACTCATCCATGTTTGCTCTAGCAAATATAACTGCGCCCTCATCTAACATCTTTTGCACAACTGTAGAGTTATACTGAGCTACATAGTTTTCTAAAAATTTAGAGCTACAGCTAGCCTTTTTACCCTTGTATAAAATGTTATCTTTAATTACAACGGGAACGCCAGCAAGTTTACCTTTAAAGCCCGCTTTAATTTTTTCATCCATCTCTTTTGCTCTGTCAAGAGAGTCCTCAAAAATTTCAAGAAGGGCAAATAAATCTGAGTGTTCATTGCATTTATCTATATAAAATTTAGTTACCTCAAAGGAGGTGAGTTCTTGCTTAGAAATTTTTTCTGCAAGTTCTATAAGTGATAATTCATCTATCTTCATATCTTTCCTCCTTAATCTAACATCTTAGGCACACAGAAAGAGCCTTTCTTTGTTTTTGGACTGTTTAATAAAATTTCCTCTTGTGGCAAGCTTTCTTTTGCTTCGTCTTCACGGCATCCACAAAGCTTGTGCGTTGTATATTTTAGCTCGGAATTTCCAATATCACAGTTTTTAACTTCGTCTACAAGTTCTACAATTCTTTCAAACTCTGGCACAAAGGCTTCAAGTTCCTCTTCAGTAAACTCAAGAGCGGATAGCCCTGCAAGCCTTTTTACCTCGTCAGTAGTAATAGTCGTTTTATTCATTTTCACTCCTTATGTCAATTTATCCATTTTATTATGGGTTTAGCCTATCTGGACCGCGGAATATGAACATTGCCTCTTTAATGGTTGGAATGTCTAACATAAGCATTGTAAGCCTATCTAGCCCAATTCCAAAACCGCCGTGTGGTGGACAGCCATATTTAAAGAAGTTTATATAGTTTTCTTCCATTGTCTTTGGGTCTATGCCTTTAGCTTGAATTTGGCTAGCTAACACATCTGCACGATGTTCACGCACAGCGCCACTTGTAATTTCTATATCCTTATAGTAAAGGTCGTAGGTTTCGCTATAAGCTGGGTCATCCTTGCAGTGCATAGAGTAGAAAGGTCTAACATCGGATGGGTAGTTCTTAACAAAGAAGAATTCATGATTATTTTTCTTCATCATATATTCAGCTAGTAAATTTTCAGCTTCCGTGTCTAAGTCTGCCCCTTCGTCTAGAGGATAGTCTAGTTCCTCTAAAATTTTATACACCTCTTTCATTGTAACTCTTGGGAAAGGTAGGGTAGGAACTATAACATCAACGCCAAGTAGCTCCTTAATTTTTTCTCCGCATCTTTCTTTAACTTCCTTTAAGCCTGCGTGCATAAGTTCTTCTTCAACCTTCATAACTTCTTCAACATCGGTAACATTGGCAAACTCAAGGTCAAAGCCAGAAAATTCTGTAGCGTGCTTTCTTGTGAAAGATTTTTCCGCTCTATAAATAGGTGTTGCAATAAACACCTTTTCAAAGCCAGCGGCTATTGCCATTTGCTTATAAAATTGTGGACTTTGAATTAAATATGCCTTTTTATCAAAATATTTAACCTCAAACACGCCAGAGCCAGACTCACTTTCATTTTTAATTGTTGTAGGGCAGTGAACTTCAATAAAGCCATTTTCAATACAATAGTTTCTCATTCCCTGTGTTAGAGCTGTTTGAGCCTCAAAAATAATTCTCTTTTTAGGGTCTCTAAGGTCTATCCAGCGGTAATCTAGTCTTTGGTCTATTGAGCTTTCGCTGTCTATAGGTGAAATCTCAGCTTTAGATAACACCTCTAAGGTTTCTGGTATAAGCTCTTTTTTACCAAGCTTAACATACTCGTTTGGCACAACTGTGCCTTTAACTTTCACATACCAATCTTGTGTGAAATGACTAACTGTTTCAGCAATTTCAGGATATTTTGCCTTTTCAACAGTCATTTGAAGCATGCCAGTTCTATCTCTAAGTATTACAAACTGCATGCTCTTTTGGTCACGGACTTTTTCTATCCATGCCCAAACCTCAACTTTTCCATTGCTTGAAGCAAGGTCTGATTTTACATATTCTTCCATTTTAACCTCCTAAATTTTAAACAAAAAAGCCATTCATCCTACACTTAAAGGCTTTTTGCCATAGTGTTAGGACGAATGACTTCGCGGTGCCACCTAACTTGCAGAAAAAGTTCTGCCACTTAAAATAGCTGTAACGGGCAAACCCGATTTTCCCTACTAATTAAAAAACTTTCGAAAAAACAGCTCCTGAGTGTTCTTTCGCATACTATTGATGGTAAAATTTCAGCCTCGTTTTACCTCTCTGAAATCAAGGGAGTATGTTACTTTTCTCGATCAACGCTTTTAGGCATTATAAAACATCAAAAAAATAATGTCAATAAAATTTAAAGTTTTAGAATTAAAAATTTTGTCAGGGTCTGTTGAAAATATGTTATTTTAAATGTTAGCATTAGTATGTTTTTAATAAATAATATAAAATTCACAAAAAAAGTTTAAATTTTTCATTTTGAGGTGGTATAATGGGCGCAGGTGGTGTGCCAAATCATGGTATAAAAAGAACAGATGCTAGGAATTTAAATATTAATGGAGACCCTAATTCAAAAATTCAAAGATTTAAAAATGGTAGAATTGTTCAAGAAAGATGGTATGATGAAAAAGGTCGTGCAATTAGAAATAGAGATTATAGATTATAAAAACTTTAATTAGGAGAACTTTATGAAAGAAAAAACAAAATATGAAATAGATAAGGATAAAAAAAAACTTGTTAGAAATGAATTTATATATCAAGGGCGTTCTGAGGGGAGGTTTGAATTTCCTATAATAAAAAAACAAAATATAGATGTAAATAAAATTAAATTTTTTAAATATGAAGATCCATATGCAAAAACTGAAATTGCTCAATGTCCTGTTTGCAATAGTGTTTGTTTAACAGATAAATTTGGCAATGGAGAATGTCAAAACTGTGGATGGAATCTTTGTAAATTAGAAATTACAGAGGACACAGTGTGTTATCCAAATATCGTTTCATTAAAAAAAGCAAGAGAGCAGTTTTTACAAGGTAAGAAATTTATTCCTAGTTTTGATGATTTTATAGAAGGTTTAAAAATGTATAGCGAGATGAGTTTTCAATATGAAAATAAAGATTATGGAGTATTTTATTACACCAATGGTAAAGTGGAGTTATTTCAAGACAATGTTCCTGAAAGCTTACAAACTTATAACGATGTTCAAGCATTTAAAAGATATGCAAGCATTAATGGTAAGCTTTTAAGTGTAATTTGGGATGATGTAAAAAATGTAAACTATATGTCTTAGGCGTTTTCCTCTATAAAACTTAAAAAGTATTTGTAATAATCTATATGATATTTAAAGAACTTGCCAGAAGAAATTAAGTTTTTAATTTCTTTTTTTGTATACCACTTCACAGCTTGAACCTCACTAGGTTGCATTTTTATATCCTTTATATCAACATCTTTTTTTAAATAATATAGGTCTACAAAATCATCTTCAGACTTTATAGTTTTAAAATATTTTAGCTCTTTTAACTCTACTTCTAGGCCTAGTTCTTCTTTTAATTCAGTTTGCATACCTATTTCACTACTTTCCCCGGTTTTAGGATGCCCACCAGTTGTTGCCCATTTTCCACCTTTTTCCTCTGATCTTTTTTGTAGCAACAATTCGCCCTTAGAATTTTCAATAAAAACTACAACAACTATGTAGTAACAGCCACTAGGCACGGGCTGGTTTTTTGCAATTGTCCTTCCAAGAGGTTTTCTATTTTCATCATATAGATCTCTGTATTCCATAAAAGTATTATACTATAAAAAATTTGCAAATTATAATAAATTTGCAAATAATTATTTATTTTTTATTTATTATGAATTTTTATTTTAATATGCTAAAATAATTTTATGAAAAAATTAAATGTTATTTTAGATACCGATGTATATAATCAAGTTGATGATATATTTGCTATTTTTTATCTTCTTGCAAATGAAAAGTTTTTTAATTTAAATGCAATAACAATAGCACCCTATAAAGTTAAGCATCAACCAGATGTGAGCATTAGTGAGGGAATAAAATTAAGCTATTTAGAGGCAAATAAAATTTTAAATATTGCAAATAGAAATTACCCTGTAATTTGTGGTGCCGATGAGTTTGTTTCAAAGGCTAAAAAACAAAATTTGGCAACTAAATTTATTATAGAGCAATGCAATAAAAATGATTTTACATATATTATAGCCATAGGCGCGCTTACAAACATTGCTTTAGCCTTGGAGCAGGCGCCTGAAATTATAGAAAAAGCAAAAGTTTTATGGCTTGGCACTAGCAATTTATTTGAAAGCTTTTTTGATACAAATTTTTTAGAAGAGCCTAAGGCATTTGAAATTGTTTTAAATTCTGGCGTAGATTTAACTATAGTTCCCACAACTGCTAGTAGGTGTATGAGGGTAAGCTATGCTGAACTAAAAGAAAGGCTACAAGAAAGCAACATTAAAACATATCTGCTAGAAACTGCTAGAAATTTTTGTAAATTTGAGGGGAATGGTAAAAGTATAATTTTGCATGATGTTTTACCAATTCAAGTTTTAAATCATTTTGAGGATTTTCATATTCAAAAGGTTAGCAAAAAGGTGTTTCAAAAAAATATTGCTGTAAAAGAAAATGGAACTTTAGAGTATGTGGCAGAGTTAGACCCTTGCCTTGCTGTAAACCATTTTTTTAATGAGATAAATAATTTTATCAAGGGTTAGTTATTCTGCAACTGGCACCTTAGCTTGCAATTTAACGCCCTCGCTTGAGTAGTTATAATTTTCTAAATTAAAACTACTGTTTGCGTTATCAATGATATTGCCACTCTCATCTCTTGTTTTAGGGGATATAAAATTATAAAAATTATTCACATTTTTATCTAGTATTAGTTTAGGAGAGCTAAACCCAAGCGCCTTTTCAAAAGAGGGATTATTTAACATTGTGTCTACTATAAATTCAGCGCACTTAAATTCCTTTGTATCTGTTATGGCTTTTGAGTAATTTTCAAAGTCAAAATTAAAATTATTTTCATTTTCAACTTTAAACTCAAGTTCTTGAGCTTCTTTTAAAGGTTTATCAAAATTTACATTACTATTCTTTAACCTTTCTACAAAATTGGCAAAATTTGAAAACTCTTCTTTTGTCATCATTTTTTTAATAGCTTCAAAGTTAAGGGCGCTTGCTCTATTTAAAATTAGTTTGGCGCGAGATAAGGTTATATCTACAATAAAGGGTATATGCCTATCATAGATATGGCTATTTACTATCATATGTGAAAGTTTGCCAGGTTTTAGCTTGCAAACTTGGGCAAGCATATACACAAGCGTTGCATACTGAACTACATTCCAGCTTCCGGCAGCTAAGGTATCATTTGAACGCTGGTTTAAAAATAAATTTAGTTTTCCGTCCGTCACATCAAATTGCGCGCCATGCACACAGGGGTAGAGCCCCATTTCATGGAGGTCCTCATGCACAAAGAGTTCTGTTACCATGCTTCTAAATGCAGGTTGATTTTTTAAATACCAAATAATTCTGTCCACTTGGTCAAATTCGCCATTAGGATATTTTGCCTTTCTACCAAGTTGATAGCCGTAAGCTTTACCAATGCTACCATTTTTATCTGCCCATTGGTCCCAGATATGGCTGTTGAGGTCATTAACATTGTTACTCTTTTTTTGCCATATCCAAAGTATTTCATCAATGGAGGCTTTCCAGTTTGTAAACCTAAGAGTTACAATAGGAAATTCCTCCTCTAAGTCGTACACATTATTTACAGCAAAAATTTTAGCTGTATGAGCAGGCGTTTTGTCTGACCATTTTGGCCGAACAATTTCCTTTGTATCCCAAGAGCCCTCCTTTAAAATTCTATTTGTGGTCTTTAAATATATCCAATCTGCTTTACTCATATTTTTCTCCAAATTAAAATTCTTTAGGGTTTAAGTTTTCATAAGTTTTAAAATAAAAATCTAGCCCGTTTTCATGCTGAAGCGAAGAACATTCCTTTAAAACAAACCCTCTTTTTTCTATGTCATCTATGTAGGTGTCTGCAGGAACTATCTTTTCTACAACTGTCACATACGCAGTTTTGCAGTAGTCCATTAAAAGGTTATACACACTTGCTCCGCCACAGATAAAAATGCTGTCTGTATCAAACTCTTTTAGTTTTTTAAATAATTCTTTTAAAGAGTGCACTATTAAAGCGCCGTCTTCACTAAAGTTTGGACTAGCGCTAAGCACTATGTTAGTTCTGTTTACAAGCGGTCTTTTAGGAAGAGAAAGATATGTTTTTTCTCCCATAACAACTACATTATTTTGCGTTTTTTGTTTAAAAAAAGCAAGGTCTGATGGCAGATGGAAAAGTAGTTTGTTATCCTTTCCAATTGCATAGTCCTTTGCTACAGCTACAATTAAATTCATAAGTTCTCCTTTAATTTAAGATGTTACCATAAAGCTGGAAAAATAGAAAACGATTTTATAATATTTAATTTGAATTTTAGAAAAAATAATATATACTAATTATATGGAAACAATAAAAGCAGGTTGTGTGCTCGTAGATGTTAAAAGTAAAAAAATAGCTCTTGTTTACAGACAAAAACAGGAAGATTTTTCCTTCCCTAAAGGGCACTTAGAAAAGGGCGAAACATTGAAAGAATGCGCAATAAGAGAGACAGCGGAAGAAACTAAAAGAGTTGCAAAAATTATAGAAACTATTGAGCCTATAGAGGAAAGTTACACAACGCCTGCAGGCGAAAAGTGCGTTTGCTATATGTTTGTTGCGGTAGATGACGGCAAAAGTAATAACACCTCTTTAGATACACATGAAACGCACTGGATACCCTTTGATAATGTTGAAAATACGCTTAGTTACGGTACTTTAAAAGTTACATGGAATAAAGTTAAAAATAAAATTTTAAAGCTATTTTAATTTTTATTTCTATTGAAAAAATATTTACTTTATGTTAAAATAATAAAAGGTGAATATGGAAGAAAAAATTAAGACTTTAATTGAAACTAAGTTTGAAACAGTTAAAGGTATAAGTCCTGAATGGTTTATCAGATTTTTTGATATGCTTGAAAGCTTTGGCGTAAACGAGGATAAAATTTCTAAAGCGCTAGATTTTGCCTTAAGTGAGCAAAATTTAAACCTAACTCAAAGAGGAAACAACCGTAACGGCTTTGATAAAAACTCCAGGACAACTAAAATGCTAGATGAATTTTACGCTTTAATGCAAAAACTTAGTAAAAATATGGGCGAGGAAAAATTTCGCAAGTTTTTAGAGGATTCCTTAGACTATATGCAAGCAGAATATGAAAAGTTTGATAACACTTCTGAAACTTGTTTTAAAAACTTATTTTTAAAATGTTTGGTTCAAGCATTTCCTGAGGAGCTCGAGCTTGTATCGGGCAGGACAAAGCTAGCCGAAATGTCTACAGAGTCCGATTCCTGCACTATAGATTTAAAACTTGGCGGTATGACAATTGGAGACATCCACTTTGAAGAGGTGCAAGGTAACACTCCACTTATCATCTTTACAGATTTAAGAACTTTGCCAGGTTTAAAAAGAATGGGCTTAGGAAGCTATATCTTTAAAGAATTTTGCAAACAAGTTAGTTTTTACAAGCCGGGCTACTCTGTGGTTGCATGGAATGTAATGAAGGATAAAGATGGCAGTAAAGTTTATCCTAAATGGGGAGCTCATCCTGTTAAACTAGAAGTAAAAAACGATTTCTGGGAGGTTGATCCAACGCCTTTAACAGAAGAGCAAACGCAAGCTTTTTATGGTGACGGTTCTAGGATATACTATTTTTCTCCTGAAACAATAGCTTTAATTGGTATGCAAAAAAATAACCGCTATGGTAAAGAATGTATTAGAGAAAAAAGTATGTAAAAATGCGCTTATAAAAGCGCATTTTTTTTAAAAAAGTTTGATACACTATAATTTTAAATAATTTATTAAAATTAAATATCTTTTAATATATTTTGTGTTATAATACCCTAAAAGGGTGGTGTATGAAAAAAATAGTAACACTTTTAATGCTAATAATTTGTTTTTCTGCTTTTATTTTGTATGACAACGAAAACGCACATGCTGAAAGCTCTAATTCTTCAAATATTGTTTACTATGCCTTTGGTGACTCTATCACAGAGGGTACAGTGCTAACTCAAAGCGGAAATGACGGCAATGAAAATTTAATTTTAAAACAGGATGCAGATGGCTCTAATTATTACACAAAAAATAGATATCCTAATTTAATTGAAGCCAAACTTTTAGAAAGCATAGATAGCGTAACATACCAAAACTATGCTGACGCAAGTGACACCTTAGATGATTTTGTAACAGTCTATCAAGGTGTTAGTAGCTTAGAAGATGCTACATTAGTAACGCTATGTATAGGCGCCAATGATATTTTAGGGCAAGCAATTTCTTCTATACAGACAAGCATTCAAGATGTCCTTTTAGATTTCGCGTTGGGTAGTATCACAGAAACTGAGGTTCAAGAAACTATTATAGCCAATGTGGAAGCCTCTATGGCAAGTGGGGCAGATTATTTTTATAACAATTTTCAAAGTGTTTTAAGCCAATTTTTATCTGAATTAAACGATAGGGCAAATGTTTTTGTCACCACAATCTATAACCCATATAAAGATGTTGTTGCCACAATAAATGTGGATGTAGATGTGGCAATAGGCCCTTTTCAAATAGATAAAAGCATTACACTAGCAATAGATTTTTCAACTATTACACAAAAATATTTAAGTGTAGACGGCGGATATGCGCATCCTATAAATAAAACAATTACAGAAGTGGTAGAGAATTTAGCTTCAAATTCTTCTGTTCAAAATTTAAGCCTTGTGGACATAGCTTCTACTTTTGATAGCGCTTATTTAGAACAAGGATTAGAGGCGTATAAAAATTTAATTTTAGTAAAGGATGAAATAAGAAATTCAGAGATTACGCCTTATCAAATAACAGTGAATGATTTAAACAATTTTAATATAAACGCCATAGTAAATGATTTAAGTTATCTTTTAGATCCACACTTATCTGACGAGGGGCACAATGTGTTTTTTCAAACTTTATGGAACAGCATACAAAGCAGTTTCACAAATAGCGCCTTAACTTTAAGTGTAAACTCACAAGATGCAAACCAGACTATCTACACAAACCAGACAAATGAAATTAGTGGGTTTACAGATGGCACCTACACTCTTAGTAGCACAGAAAGCGTGTATTTAGATGTATTTAAGCAAGGGCAAAGTGTGTATACATCTTCAGCCCCAAGCACTTCGCATCAACTTCCGCTAGCAGAACTTGGAAATGGAACTTATACCTTTAAAGTTACACCCAATAACAGCTCATGTTACTATAACTTTCCTATTACAGTAAATTTAACTGAGCCAGAGCCTTTTAACCTGCAAGTGTTTTTAAATCAAATTGAACTTACGGATGAACAAAAGTTAGATGATATTTGGGTAAATCAAAGTTTGACATTTACCACAAATGCTCAAGCCTATGTTAAAATAATGCAGGGAACTTTGGAGGTAAGTACAGGGCTTACTACGGAAAATGCGTTTACCTATAATTTTACCACAGCGGGCGATTTTATAATTGAATTTTATGAAAATCAAACTTCTCAAACCGCACTTGTAACCCTATATCTTACAGTAAATGAAATAACCGCAAGCGTTTCAAATATAAGTGTTCAAGAAAACAATAATGGCCTAGGTAACATGAATAGCTATACCTTTGTTGCTACGCTAGACAATCCAAATAATTTTAATGTTACCGTTGTTTGGGAGGTAGACTCAAAGCAGGTTGGAACAGGGCAAACACTATCAAACTATTTGCCAACAACCGAGGGTGAACATACAATAAGAGCATACTTGATGCTAGATAATGAAGTTATAGCAAATAGTAGCTATCAAACTGTATTTACAGCAAAAATAAACCCTACGGCAAGCATAAATAAAATAGAAGTTGCAGAAGTAGATAATGGCCTAGGCAATATGAATAGCTACACCTTTATTGCTACACTAAATAACCAAAACAATTTAAATATTACCATTGTTTGGGAGGTAGACTCAGAGCAGGTTGGCACGGGGCAAACACTATCAAACTATTTGCCAACAACTGAGGGTGAACATACAGTAAGAGCATACTTAATGCTAGATAATGAAGTTATAGCAGATAGTAGTTATCAAACTGTGTTTACAGCAAAAATAAACCCTACGGCAAGTATAACAAAAATAGAAGTTACAGAAATAGATAATAGCTTAGGTAAACTAAAAAGCTATTCTTGCACTGCAATATTAAGTAACTTAGAAAACTTAAATGTTCAAGTAGTTTGGGAGCTTAATTCCGTTTTAATAGGAACGGGAAACACAATTACACTTACGCCTAGCATAGAAGGGACTCACACAATAAGGGCATATTTAACATTTAATGAAGAAGAAATAGAGGGAAGCGAGTGTGAGGTTGAAATTGTGGCCGATATTATTGAGTTACCTTATATTAGAGGCATAGCTATTAGTGAAGAATCTCAAGGAATGGGGCAAATTCGCAAATATACTTTTAGTGTAACGATAATTAATGTAGATAATGTTCCTATCCAAGTAAATTGGTTAGTAGATGGGCAGTTTGTAGGTACTGGAGAAAGTTTTGATTATATTCCAACCACTACTGGAGAAATTCAAGTTCAAGCTTATTTAACTACAGCTTCAGGTGCTCAAATTGGTGTAGTTGCAAACCATGGTTTTACTGCACAAAGAGATAGCTATCTTCCTATAATAATAGTAGCTAGTGTTGTGGTGGCGGTAATTATAGTTGGCGTTGTAATCTATGTTGTTGTACAAAGAAGAAAAATTACATTTATTTAATAATTGTTTTTAATAAAAAAGCGTAAGAATTGTCTTACGCTTTATTTTTGATATTCCAAATTTTTGATAAAGGCATCATAGTGAAGTTTAGAGCTTTCTCTAAAAATACCTTTTTGAATAAGGTTGTCAATTTCCTTGCAATCACACCAAACTACGCTTTCAACTTCCTCTTTTTGCAAATTAAAATTATATTGTTTTAAACTGTCGTCTTCAACTAGAAACACATCAAATATGCAATGCGGAATTTTGACATTTCCAAGAAGTTTTAACTTGTTTGGGTCTAGGTTAAGCCCTAACTCTTCTTGCAGTTCTACTATGGACTGTTGCTTAGAGGTCGTTTTATATGGGACATGGCCTCCGCTTACAGCAAAAACACCACCTTTTTCTTTGCTTGTCTTTTGAATTAAATATTTACCCTCACATTTTATCCATACTGCAACAAGCTTTATGTATTCGTTATCTTTAAGGGCTTTATCTCCTCTAAGAATTTTTCTATTTTCTAGCTCTTTACCTGTTTCATCGTATACGCCAAGAAATTCCATAAATTCTCCAATTATTTACTTAAATCTTCAATAGAATTGTTCTTTCCGAAAAGCTCTTTTGCAAGCTCTGGGTTTTTAGAAGCTAAAGCCTCTTTAGCAAGTTTTCTTGTTTCTTTAGAGGTGTTTTCTTCTAAATATTCTTTTACAGCCACCTTGCTTTCCTCTGGGTATTTTTTACTGAAATAGTCGAATGGGGTTTGATCTGCTTTTATATTTGAATCAAAATAATAGGTTGTATCCTTTCTTGATAAACTAGTTTCAAGTTCAAACACAGATTTTAAAAACTCTTTAGAAGAAGCTACATCTTCTGGAACAAGGTCGTAATAGTCTTGAAAAAATCTTATTTCATAGCTTTCATCTTCTTCAAGTTGATCATCCTCGCCTGCATAATATGTATCTCCAGGGTAATAGATTGCTCTATGTGTTATGTGACAACAAAAAGTAGGGTCTTCAAGCTTTCTTTTTAATAAAGTGGAAGCAAACTTTGGATCATCACTATTTTTTTGAAGTGTGGTTATATATTCTGGCTTTAGTTCTACTAAAAGTTCTGCTATGCTTTGTTTGTCTTCAAAGCTTATGCGAGGACTTGTAAAAAACTTTCTTTTTAAAAGCCATTCAGATACTTCATAAAAGTGAGTTTTAAAATAGTCGGCTTTTTTCCCGATTTTCTTTTGCAACCTTTTAATGTTCATTTAAATTATCTCCTTAAAAATATAATAACATATTTGGTAAAATAAAGCAATATAATTTTTATTGCTTCTAAAAGTTTGGTTTTAAATTCGAGTTAAACAAAATTCAAAATTTTTTATAAAAATTAAAGATATTTAATAAAAATATGTTATTATCTTATTAGAAAAATATAAAAAGTTTTAAAAGAGGAAATATGAAATTAATTGATAAAATAAAAAGGCAAAAAGAAAAAGTTTACACTTCCACTGGAGAAAGTGTAAACATAGATAGTATCATGATTGATGACAATGGTGATATTCAATCATATTTCTATAAGCCGGAAGAATTGCATCAGATGAGGAGCATCAGTAAAGTTTTAACTACCTTAGCTTATGGAATAGCAATTGATAAAAAGATGCTTGTTTGCGGAAAGCCTTTAACTGTAGATAGCTTTGTATATCCAGTTTTAAAAAACTTAACTTCTATAAAAAAAGAAAATGTTGAAAAAATTAAAAAATGGCAAATAAAAGCTTTATTGACATATTCTGCAGGCTATGACCGTCAGATGTTTTCAAAAAAATTTATAAATGATATTGATGAAAAAGATTATGTTAACTATGTTTTAAACTATAATTTAATTTATAACCCAGGTGAAAAATATGTTTACAACAATGCAGAATTATTTTTACTTTCAGTTTTCTTTCAAGAAGCTTTTGGTATAAACTTAAAAGACTTTATTGTTAAAGAAATTTTTGAGCCCTTAAATATAACAGAGTTTGTTTGGGAGAATTTTGGCAAATATTGTCCTGGCGGAACGGGGCTTTTTCTTTCACATTCAAACCTCTTTAAAATTGGCGAACTTATATTACACAAAGGTAAATATAATGGGCAGGAGATAGTGTCTAAAAAATTTATTGAAGAAATGTGCACTACGCAAATTTCTACGCCTTATGCGGTAAATCCTGAAAGAGTATTGCCCAAAATTGGCGTTGGATATATTATGCATATCTCACGAGATGGATATGTGTATAAGGACGGAACTTACGGTCAGTATCTAATAGTAAATTTTGATAAAAAACAACTTATAACAATTTTATCGAACGAGCAAGAGATGAGCTATGTAACTGAAATTTTAAGAGGAATCATTTAGGTATAAAAATGTAAAATAGGAGTTGAAAATGGAAATACCAAAAATTGGATTAGGAACATGGAATTTAAGAGGAAAGGAATGTGAAGGCGTTGTTGAAAGTGCTATCAAAATTGGATATAGACATATTGACACTGCACAAATGTATGGAAATGAAAAAGAAGTTGGAATTGGGATAAAAAAGTCTGGGATAAATAGAGGTGAACTGTTTGTTACAACTAAGCTTTGCTCGCCAAACACCACCTATAATTCTGTGACTAGTGGCGTTAAAGAAAGTTTAAAAAATTTGCAATTAGATTATCTAGACCTTGGTTTAATTCACGAGCCCTATGCAAGTTCCATAGAAATGTATAGAGCGCTTGAAGATTTACAGTTGAACGGATTTATTAAACAAATTGGAGTTTCTAATTTTAATAGAAAACAAATTGATAATTTATTGAATAATTGCACAGTTGTTCCTTATGTAAATCAAATTGAAAACCATATCTTTTACCAGCGAGAGGAGTATGTTAAATATTTGCAAGCTAGAGGTATAAAGGTTGTTGCGTGGAGCCCACTTTGTGCTGACATAAATAAAATTATAACAAACCCAATAATAAAGGCAATTGCAGAAAAATATAATAAAACTCCAGCACAAATTGCGTTAAAGTTTTTATTACAAAGAGATATTTATATAATTCCAAAAAGCAGAAACTTGAATCGACTAAAAGAAAATCTAAATTTAGATTTTAATATTAGTGAGTCGGATATGAGTGCACTTAGAGGGCTTGATGAAGGCAAAAGTTTGTTCG
>CALVYR010000019.1 GCA_944372325.1 uncultured Clostridia bacterium
AGAGATAAACATAACAGGAATGCCAGATGAAATAACAAATGTAGAAATAGAGGGTACAACACTGCCAATAACAGTGGCAAGTGGGGAAACAGAGGAATACACTTTAACTCTAACTTTAACCAAATTTAATGAAAGCATAGACCCAGCCGTACAGGTAAATTTAAATACTACTATGGTAAGTAAAAATGTGGCAGTTACTCCAGAACCAGATACTTTTACTTGTACTTTTGAAAACCTTTCTGGTGGAGCAAGCGAGGGTGCAACATTAGATGTTTTAATAAATGGTAATAAAGTAGTTAGTGCCGCGTGGTGGGAGAATTTTACAGAAGAAATAGATATTTCTGCTGGAGATGTTATTACTATAGGAGTAACCAATAATAACGCTGCATCTATTGGTACTACTGGATTTAATTTGAAATTATATAATAGTAATAATGAAATGGTTGCAGATGCAAAAACTGCTAAGGCAGGAACAGCTAATGTTGAATATGCAAATAATTTCCCTTATACAATCACAGGAGATATAAGAATTGTAGTTGAGGGCTATACTGAAAGTATAGGACCTGTAGTAGATTAATAAAAAAATCGCATTTCAAATGCGATTTTTTTAATTTTTTATCTCTCCACACATGCCACAGCTAACGCTACAGTTGCCCCAACTATTGGGTTGTTGCCCATGCCTATAAAACCCATCATCTCAACATGCGCAGGAACGGATGAACTGCCGGCAAACTGAGCATCGCAATGCATTCTGCCCATGGTGTCCGTGAGGCCATAACTAGCGGGTCCGCAACCCATGTTGTCTGGGTGAAGTGTTCTACCTGTTCCGCCACCGCTGGCTACACTGAAATATTTTTTGCCGTGGTCGTAACTCCATTTTTTATATGTGCCTGCCACTGGGTGTTGAAAGCGCACTGGGTTAGTGGAGTTGCCCGTTATGGAAACATCTACATCTTCATGTATCATAATTGCAACGCCCTCTGGAACATCATAGGCGCCGTAAACTTTTACCTGTCCGCGCTCGCCTTGGCTAAAACTCTTTTCGCCTAAAATTTTAAGCTCGCCAGTTTCGTGGTCGTAATTTGTGTTTACAAAGGTGAAGCCGTTTATTCTTGCTATAATATATGCGGCATCTTTACCTAGGCCGTTTAAAATAACTTTTAGGGGCTGTTTTCTAACTTTATTTGCCGTTCTTGCAATTCCCATGGCGCCCTCAGCTGCTGCAAAGCTTTCATGACCAGCTAAAAAGCAGAAGCATTTGGTGTTTTCATTAAGAAGCATGCTAGCAAGTCTGCCATGGCCAATGCCTATCTTTCTTTCATCTGCAACAGAGCCTGGTTTGCAGAAAGCTTGCAAGCCCTCGCCAATATATTCCGCCGCCTCTTCCGCAGTTTTAGCACCCTTTTTAAGTGCAATTGCCACGCCTAAGTTATAGGCTTCAACTGCATTATCAAAGGCAATTGGCTGAATGCTTTTAACTTCCTTATCTACATCTATTCCATTAGATTTTACAAAGCTTATAGCTTCTTCAAGGCTGGAAAAGCCGTATTCTTTTAAACATTTATCAATACTTTCTTTCTTTGTCATAATTACTCCTTTGCCCTTGGGCTAATAAATTTTACGCCTTCATTAAATCTGCCATAAGTTTTTGTAGAGCGTTTAAATGCTTCTTTAACATCTTCGCCATTTTGAACAAAGGTCATAAACGCGCCAAGATTTACATATTCATAGCCAATAATTTCTCCGTTTTCATCAAGCGCTTGCTTTGTGATATAGCCCTCTGCAAGATTTAAATATCTTGGGCCACTTTCAGAGCCGTAGCAGGTGGCAACATTGCTTGCAAGATTTTTACCTAAATCTTCAAGTGCAGAACCTACTTCTAAGCCATTTTCTGAAAAGGCAGATTGGCTTCTTCCGTAAACTAGCTGTAAGAAAACTTGTTTCATGGCATCGTTAATAGCATCACAAACAAGGTCTGTGTTTAAGGCTTCAAGTAGTGTCTTTCCTGTAAGAATTTCAGCTGCCATAGCTGCTGAGTGAGTCATACCACTACAGCCAACAGTTTCAACAAGTGCTTCCTTTATGATGCCGTTTTTAACATTTAATGTAAGTTTGCAAGCACCTTGTTGTGGTGCGCACTTTCCGCAACCATGTGAAAAGCCACTTATATCTTCAATTTTTTTGCTTTGAATCCACTTGCCCTCTTCTGGAATGGGTGACGGGCCAAACCCTTTTGCATTTTTACAATCCATATTTTCTCCTTTACGCCTCATTTTAACAAACATGAAAAAAATTAGCAAATCAATTGACAAAAACTTTTAAAAATTCTATAAATACTTCTATGAATACTAAACTATATGAAACCCTAGTTGAAAGAGGGTACATCTATCAAACAACAAATGAAGAACAAGTAAGAAAACTTTTAAATGGCGAGCCAACGTGTATGTATGTCGGCGTGGACCCAACTGCAGATAGTTTACACATAGGCCATTGCTTGCCGTTAATTTTAGCTCGCTACTTACAAGAAGCCGGCCATAAAATTATCATAGTTTTAGGCGGTGCTACTGCTATGATTGGCGATCCATCTGGAAGAAACGATATGCGTGCTATGGTGCAGAGCGACTTTGTGGAGAAGAATAGGGCAGGCATAGAAAAGGCAATTTCTAAATTTATTAAATTAGATGGTGATAACCCAGCGCTAGTGCTCAATAATGCAGAGTGGTTTAAAGGTTACGACTATATTGATTTTATGCGTGATATAGGCGTGCATTTTAATGTAAATAAAATGCTATCTTGCGATGCTTACACATCAAGGCTTGCTAGCGGAGGGCTTACATTCTTTGAAATGGGTTATATGTTAATGCAGGCTTACGACTTTGTGTATTTAAATAGAAACTATGGTTGTCGTGTGGAGTTTGGCGGAAGCGACCAATGGGCAAATATTGTGGCAGGGGCGGACTTAGGCAGAAAGCTTTCAATTTTAGAGGGTAAAGACCCGGAAACCTTCCAAGCGTTCACACACGTGCTTTTACTTAATGCAGAAGGCAAAAAAATGGGGAAAACTGCCAAAGGTGCACTTTGGGTAAATAAAGACAAATGTTCGCCTTATGACTTCTACCAATATTTCTATAACTCAGATGATAGAGATGTGGAAAGGTTCTTTAAAATTTTAACATATCTTCCACTTGAGGATATTGCAGAGATTATGAAGAGCGATATTCGCGATGCTAAAAGGCGCCTTGCCTTTGAAATAACAAAGCTTGTACACGGCGAAGAAGAAGCTAAAAATGCGGAAGAAACAGCCAAAGCGCTATTTTCTGGTGGCATAGATTTAGAAAATGCTCCAACTTTAAAAATATCTGAGTTTTTAAACATGGCGGACTTATTAGTTCTAGCAAAGTTTGCTAGCAGTAAAGGGGAAGCAAGAAGACTTATAGAGCAAGGTGGAATAACATTAAATAATGAAAAAGTGGATAGTTTTACAAGGTTTTTGACGGCGGAAGATTTTGAAAAAGGCTATGCACTTTTAAAGAAGGGTAAAAAGAGTTTTATTAAAATAGTTAAAGAGTGAGAATGTAAATAAGAGTTTTTGCAGCAGGCACGATGTGCCTGCTCGGAAAGTGCAAAGCCCTTTCCCGTGCGAATAAATTCGCACGTGCAAAAACTCTTTTTTCTAATTTGCCTTTTTTTAGTAAATAATATATAATAACCTCATGCAAATAACGGAAATAAAACAAGTAGGAAAAACAAATAAATATAAAATATATGTAGATGATGAGTTTTTTGCCACACTCTTAGACGAAGATATTGTTAAAAATCATTTAAAGTCTGGGCTAGAAACAGAAGAAGAAAAACTAAGAACTATTTGCTTTGAAGGGCAGAAACGTGTGGCGCTAGACGGCGCTATGAAACTTCTTGGCACCTATCCAAAAACGGAAAAGGAACTAAGAAGATATTTAAAAGAAAAGGGCTACACTTTGGACACAATAGATTACACCTGCGAAAAGCTAAAAGAGTATAAATTTTTAGATGATAGCAACTTTGCAGATATGTTCATAAAAGCAAATAAAGGCAAAAAGGGTAAAAGGCTTATAAGTTTTGAACTTAAACAAAAAGGTGTGCCCGAGCATATAATTTCTTTGAAACTAGAAAATTTGGAAGAAGAGCCTTGTCTTCCACTTGCTTTAAAGTTTATGAAGGGCAAACCTAAAGACGAAAAAACAAAACAAAAATTATATAGATTTCTAGCCTCTAAAGGCTTTGGAAGTGAAGGTATTTTTATCGCACTGAGGCAAATTTTTAAGGAGGACGAATTTTGAAAATAGGTGTAGATGTTGCGGATGTAGAGCGTTTCTATGAAGTTGGAGACAATTTTATTAAGCGTGTATACACTGAAGATGAAATTAAATATTTACATGAATTTAATAGTCAAGCAGAGCGTCTAGCTGGTTTTTTCTGTGCTAAAGAGGCTTTTTTAAAGGCATTAAATAGAGATATTGGTGGACTTAGCTTAAAAGAAATAGAAGTTCTCCATAATGAAAATGGAGAGCCTAAAATTAAACTCTATGGTGAAGTAAAAAAAATGTTTAATGAACTTCCTGAAAAAGAAATTTTGGTTTCTATTTCTCATTCTCAAAAGACAGCTATTGCAATGGTATTATTAAATTAAAAAAGGACTGAAAGTCCTTTTTTTCAATTTTGCGCAAAGCCTAGGCTTATTAGTATTGCTCGGTTGATTTCTTTCATTTTATAATTATCTAGTGTACTGATTTTTTGTTTTAATCTTCTTTTATCTATTGTTCTAATTTGCTCTAAAAGAACTACGGAATCTTTTGCTAAATTATAGTTTTCCGCTCTTAGTTCTATGTGCGTTGGAATTTTTGCCTTGTTTATTTGGCTAGTTATGGCAGCAACTATAACGGTTGGGGAGTATTTGTTTCCTATGTCGTTTTGTAAAACCACAATAGGTCTAATGCCACCCTGTTCGCTACCTACAACTGGGCTTAGGTCGGCATAAAAAATATCTCCTCGTTTAATCTCTATCTGCTCCATAAAGTTCCTTTTCGTAATTAATTAGGCTTTTTAGATCTGGGTCACAAAATACTTCATCTAAAATTCCAAAAAATTCCTCCTGTTTCATATTATGCAAAGAGGGTGCATATTCGTTCAAAACTTGTTTTTCCAGTGAATTTTTATCTTTTTCATAGTTTTTTATTGAATTTTCAAGTTCTTTACTATAATTTTTGAAGTCTGTAGTCATATATTTATCTCCAATTGTTTTTATTTTTAAACTAGATTATGAAATAAAAAAAATTTTATAAGTGATTTTAAAAATATTACAATTATTGACAAAATTTTTACTTTTATATATAATAACTTAAAACCAAAGGGGAAGCTTATGAGTGAATATGACGATTATGACAATGGTGATTCTGATACAATAAAGTATTACATAGATCAAAATGATAGGGTTGTTAAGGCAGACAAGGGTATAGTTAAGCTTTTTTTGGCTCCAGAAATTCGCGAAATTGGTGCTGAAGTTTTTAAGGACCAAAATGATTTAGAAACAGTTATAATGAATGGAAAATGCGTAAAAATAGGTGAGGGGGCGTTTAAAAATTGCCCACAACTTAAAAAAGTTGAGCTTTCTGGTGCATTACTTGAAATACCAAGAGAAGCCTTTGCTGACTGTAAATCGCTTTCCTATGTTTTAATTCCAGATTCCTGTTTTGCAATAAAATCTAAAGCTTTTAAAAATTGTAATAATCTAAAATATATCAAAATTCCATCAACGGTAGGAGAACTTGCTCCAGACGCTTTTTCAAGTTGTAGAAATTTGCGCGTTGTGGAAGGCCCAGAAAAATTTAGAAGTTTTTTTAATAGAATGGGTGTTTATTACATAACTTCTAAAACTAGTTTTATAAAACAAGATGAAGAAAAAGGTTTAAACATTTTCTTACCAGAGCATATTTTAGAAATCAAAGATGGTATGTTTGAAAATGATGAACGCATGACATCATTTTCTGCAGGACAAAACCTAGAGCGTATAGGTGATAGAGCCTTTAAAAATGCAAAAGATTTATTGGATGTATACTTAGGAGATTGTAGTTTAACTGAGTTAGGCAATGAAGCATTTAATGATTGCCCAAATTTAATAATTGTTGTTCTTCCTAAATCTTTAAAAGAAATTAAACCTTTAACCTTTGCAAATTCCTCTAAGCTTGAAGATGTGCTTCTTCCTGAAGACCTTGAAAAGGTAGGGCAGTTTGCCTTTGCCTACACAAATGTTGGTGAAATAGATTTTCCTGAAAGCTTCCATAGTTTGGCAGAATCTGCTTTTGAGGGTTGTGCAGGGCTAGATAGTGTAAACCTCAGTGACAAGGTAAGAACAATTCCAAAATATTGCTTTGAAGGATGTAGAAATTTATCTCGAATAAATTTAGAAAATGTTTATGCTATAGACGACTTTGCCTTTAAAAATTGTTATGGTTTAAATTTTTTAAAAACAAACGCTCATAGAATTGGCGCAAGGGCATTTGCAAATTGCTTTGGGCTAGAAAGTGCTTTTATTACAACTGGTTCCATGAAAGAAGGAGTGTTTTCAGGCTGTAAAAATTTAATGAAGGTAGTTTTAAATGGCAATATTAAAATTATTCCATGTAAGGCATTTGAAAGCTGCTTTAAATTGAAGAGCATTACAATTCCTGAAAGCGTGCAAAAAATTTCAGATAAGGCATTTATAAATTGTAAAAATTTAGGAGCTTTTGAGGCAAAAGGTGTAGAGGAAATAGGCGATTATGCATTTTGGAATTGTGAAAAGCTTGTATATGTAAATTTAAGTGATAATTTAAAGAAAATTTCAGATACCGCCTTTGAAAGTTGCCCTAATATTCGTTTTGTCACAGCGCCAGAAAGGTTTAGAAACTATTTTGAAAGTAGAGGAATTTATTTTACGAGTACACAAGAATATGCAAATAATATTAAAAAAATAGATAATACTAATGGTAAAGAAGATTAAAATCTTCTTTTTCAATAAAAAGATTTTAAAAAATTTCAAATTTTGACAATTGTGCTAAAATTGTTAGACAAATCTACTTTTTAAATGCTATAATACAAATAATTTAGGGGAGGGTTTGATGGAAAGAAAGAAAATTTTTGACATCTTAGATATTATTGCTCTTGTTTTAATAATTCCTGTTCTAATACTTGGAATATTTTGTAGCGTATTAATGTATAATGCAAAACACAGCAATGGTGTGCCATCTATGTTTGGCTATTCGGCTGTAACTATAAGCCAAGATATTGCTACTGACGAACATCCTGATTTTACAGAAGATGCTAAAGTTTTAGTTACTTCAGTTTCTCCAGAAAATATTCAAATTGGCGATTATATTGCTTTCTATTCATATGTTCCTGAAGCACCTGAAGGTGAGGAACAGGAAATTTCAGAAGTTTTATTTAGAAGAGTTGTTGAAATTAATGAGGATGAAAACCCCGATACTCAGCAAATGGAATACTATTTTGTAACTGGTGACGCTGAAGGTGTAATCGATCAATATGAGGATACAGATGGAACTATGCATACAGCTTATATAAGCCAAGATTATGTTATTGGCAGATATTATCAAAGCGCTGGTTTTGCTACAAATTTCTTTACTTTCTGTGCAAGCACCACAGGCATTGTAACTGTTGTAGTAGTACCTGCAGCAGTTGTGTTAATCATAGCTGGTATTAGCCTTACAGAACAAATTATTCGTTCTAAAAAGGAAAAGGATCAAAATAGAAAGAAGCTCATCGAAGCAGAAAAACTTCTTCAAGGTGAGGCTCCAACCACTGCAGGAAATATGAACTTAAATTCTAATGTTCCACCAAAAGCTCCTGTAGGCCAGGCTAACACAGCAGGAAATCAAACAGCTACCACAGCTCCAAAACCTACAACTACTGCCACTCCAGCTAAGCCTGCTACAACCACTACTCCAGCTAAACCTACAACGGCTTCAAGTCAAACTAAAGCTACAACTACTGCAAGTCAAGTTAAGCCTGCCACACCGCCAAAAGCTCCTGCTAAGCCAGCTGCACCACCAAAGGCGCCAGAAAAGCCTGCAACTCCACCTAAGCCAAGCACACCTCCGCCAAAGCCAACGGATAAAAAATAATTATTCAATGAAGCGTCAAGCATTGCTTGGCGTTTTTAGTGTAATAAATTAAGTAAAAATGTTAGGTAAAATTATGAAAATAGGTTATAATAATAAAAATTAAAGAAAGGTAATATGAGTAAAAGAGGAAAGATTATTGCATTATTGACTTCAGTTTGTATATGTTTATCACTATTTTTGACCTGTGTATTAGCTTTTAATAGTGCAACATTAAATGTAACAAGCACAATTAATTTCAATCCAGACGGGGCGTTTGTAAGAGTTATTGGTCAAATCTACAGGGGTACAACAGAAAATTTAACAGATGAAGATAAATTTTTAGAAGAGGATCGCCCTAGCTACGACGACTCCGAAAATCCAAGCTATAGTTTTAAAGGTTTTTCATATGAGCCAATAAGTGATACCGATGATACGCCTGATGGCTCAGCACCTAAAGAATTGGATGCATGGAATATAGTTGCGTTAGAATTTGGGACTAATGAAATCAAGAGATAGAGCGATTTATTAAATATGAAATAAAGTTTAGAAATTATGGTGAAAATACCGTTATTGTAAGATTGACTGGTATGCCAATTCAAGTTGAAGGCATTACTATGGAATATAATAGAGATACAACAATACCAATTGAACCAGATAGTGAAGAAACTTTTATAGCATTAATAGAACTAACAGATGTTAGAAAGGAACTTTCAAATGAAACCTTTGATTTTTATGTATCTATGAGAAAGGAAGGAACACCTAACCCTACTTTTACTTATACTTACGCTGTTAGTAACGGAGTTACTGCTCCAGTTGTTCCAGGTGAGAATGAAACTGAGCCCGTTTCTTCTGGAATTTTAGATTCTGTGAAATTATACAATGGTGATATTGAGATCTCTTTAGTTAGTGATGGTGGTAGCTTTGAAGTGGAAGATGGCTCAATTCTTATGTTTGTAAAAATAACTACAGTTCAAAATAGTAGATATAAAATGTTTTTAAATGTGTCACAATACTCCTACGATTCAGAAAACGGACCATCTATCCGTATATACGATTCAACAGGGAAAATGGTTATGGGTGCATATGGCAGTGGTAATAACATTACTTTAGATGATCCTCACATTGTAAATGGAAGATAAAAAAATCGCAAGGTGATTACCTTGCGATTTTTTTATGTTTGCGCTTTTCACACTTAATAAAATTCTTCCATAAAATGTTATGTGGAGAAAAACAATGGATAAAATTGTGGTTAAGGGCGGAAATTCTCTTTCGGGTGAGCTTGAAGTGAGTTCTGCAAAAAATTCTTATCTGCCCATACTCGCTGGCGCTATTCTCTGTTCAGGTGAAGTGATTTTACATAAATATCCAAAATATGATGATGTTTTGAATATGATTGGAATCTTAGAAAATTTGGGTGGTAAAAGTAAGGTCCAGGGTTCAAGCCTAATTTTAGACATGACTTGTTTAAATGGCTTTGAAATTCCAAGCAATCTTGCTAGTTTAACTAGGTCTTCTATTTTTAGCCTTGGTTCTATTCTAGGGCGTTTTAAGTATGCAAAAGTTGCATATCCTGGCGGTTGTGAAATAGGTGCAAGACCAATAGACCTACATATCAAGGGCCTAGAAGCATTAAATGTTAAGGTTATAGATAGAAGAGGTTATCTAACTTGCGATGGAAGAAATATGAGAGGCGGGGATGTTCATTTAGATTTTCCAAGTGTTGGTGCAACGGAAAATGTTATGATGGCAGGTGTGCTTACTAAAGGTAGAACTAGAATTTTTAATGCTGCTAAAGAACCTGAAATTGTGGACTTACAGAATTTTTTAAATAAAGCTGGTGCAAAAATTAGAGGAGCTGGCACCACAACTATTGTAATAGATGGTGTAGAAAAACTTGGAAGCGTAGAATATACTCCAATTTCAGATAGAATAATTACAGGAACCTATATCATAGCTACCTCTATGTGTGGTGGAGATGTTACTTTAACTAACACCAGACCAGATCATTTACAAGCTTTAATTTCTAAACTTGATAATTCTTGTTGCAAAATAAAGGTAAAAGGTGATAGAATAAGAGTGATATCAAGTGGACGCCATAAAAGCATAAATAAAATTGAAACTATGCCTTATCCTGGTTTTCCAACAGATTTACAACCTCAAATTATGGCATTAGAGGCAATATCAAACGGAACATCTGTTATAGTTGAAAACTTGTTTGAAACAAGGTTCAAACATGTGAGCGAACTTGTTAAAATGGGCGCTCAAATTTTAACAGAGGGCAGGAGTGCGGTTATCAAGGGCGTTGAAAAGCTCTATGGCGCAGAAGTTGCCGCAACAGACCTTAGAGGTGGCGCTGGTTTGGTGCTAGCTGGTCTAGTAGCAGATGGCTATACAGTGGTGTCAAATATCGGTCAGATTAAACGCGGATATGAAAGCATTGAAACC
Source organism: uncultured Clostridia bacterium (assembly GCA_944372325.1). Classification (GTDB taxonomy): domain Bacteria; phylum Bacillota; class Clostridia; order Christensenellales; family UBA1242; genus Caccopulliclostridium. The sequence continues at coordinate 10,581 of CALVYR010000019.1, forward strand.
GACCTTAAAAAGCTTGGTGCAGATATTAGAAAGGTAGAATTTTTATGAAGAAAAAACTGATTATAACATTTTCAGTAATTGGTGGAATTATTGCACTTGTAATAATTCTTCTTTTCACGCTTTTTGGGCTTAGATATGTTTCCTTAGATTTAAGAACTTATAATTCCTTATTTTCTTCTGAAGAGGCGCAAGAAAGCGTTATTTCAAGCGGGAAATTTGCCTACAATATGCCTATTTTTTTTCAGGACAAGCAAGGTTATATTAATAACTTAGAAAAATCTAACCCATATTTAAAGGTGATAAATATAGAAAGCAGATTTCCAAACACCTTGGTTGTTAAGTGCGTAGATAGAGAAGAAGTGTTTGCTATAAAAATGGCGGAGGATAAATACTTTATTGTGGATGAAGATTTAAAGGTTTTAAGGATAGAAAATACTTTTACATCTACTCAAACTAATGCCATTTTGTTAAGTTTAGATAGTAATATCCATATTGAAAATGCCGTTCAAGCTGAAGTGGGAGATTTTTTAGAGCTTAGTGCAGATCAAGAACTGGTGGAAAATATCTCTCCAGCTTTGAAGCTAAACAATAGAAATACAGCTGAGCAAAAAGCGCTTTTTGAAAGCGTATCTGTAAAATATAGAACTAACCCACTAACTGCTAGAAGTGAAGCCTATCTTGAACTATATGACTTTGCAGGCGTAAAGATGAGCATAATGGAAGCTAATGATTCGCTCACATTAAAATTAAATTGTCTGCTTGCCGTTCATGCTGTTTTCGATCCAGCAGAAGCAAGCATATACGAGCTTAGAGTATTAAAAAATTCAGATGGTGATATTTTCTGCCATCAAACACAAAAATCTTAAAAACTTTGCTAAAAACATTGACAAGCAATGGCAAATTACTTATAATTATAAAAAAAAGTAATATTTATTCACAAAGGATAAATATAAAGCAGGGGTTAAAGTGGCAAAGTCTTATGTATCTGTTTTAGATATAGGTTCATCAAGAGTTAGTGTTTTAGTTGGCACTAGCGGAATTAACTCTACCTTTGTTATAAAAGGGCAGGGTGAGGCTTCCTATGCTGGCTTTGGTGAAGGAGAGTTTTACGAACCTGAAAAACTAGGTACTGTAATAAGCTCTGCAATAACTCGTGCGGAAGAAAATGCGGGCTATGCAATAAGGCATCTATATGTTGGAATTCCAGCAGAGTTTTGTAACTGTGTTTGTAAAACTATAAGTTCAACCTTTTCTACAAGAAAAAAGATTTCTCAAGAAGTGCTCTCTGAGCATTATGAAAAAGCTTATGAAGATAAAGAAAATCAAACGCTAATTTCTTGCAATGCTATATATAACATTTTAGATGATGGTAAACGCGCGTTAAACCCTACTGGTTGCAAAACATCAAAAATCACCAGCATGGTAAGTTTGATATTTGCGCAAGATGATTTTATAAATACAATCAATAAAATTTTGCAGTCGCTTGGTGTGGAGAGGGTTACATATGTTAGCTCTTCACTATGCGAAGCTCAGTATGTGCTGGAGCCAGAAGCTAGAACGGGCGCTGGAATGCTTATAGATATAGGTTACATAACCTCGTCTGTAGCAGTAGTGCGCGGGCAGGGGCTGTTGATGCTGAATTCATTCTCCCTTGGTGGCGGACATATCATGGCGGACCTAGCTGAATGTTTAAATATAAGCTTTGCCGAAGCAGAGCAGTTAAAGAGAAGAATAGTGCTTTCCTTAAACCCTACGGAAAAAGATTTTTACGAACTTCCTGGTGCTGGAGCGACAAAGCAAATTCCTATTAAAATGGCAAATGAAATTGTAATGGCACGGCTTGATATGATATGCACTTGCATTCAAAAATGTATAAGTTTGTATGCAAAGGAAACAGCCGATTACATTCCATTGTTTTTAACAGGTGGTGGAGTGTGTTACATAAAAGGCGCAAAAGATTACATTGCTAAACGCCTTGGAAGAAATGTTGAGCTTGCTTTTCCACCTCTTCCAGAACTTAATAAGCCAAGTTATTCTTCTATTTTGGGTTTACTTAGCTATGCAATTAAGGAAGAAGAAAAAAATAAGATAAGTTTTCTTGCAAAATTATTAAAAAGGTAGTATATTATTTATAAGGAGCAAAAATATGTATAATAATACGAATATAGGACCTGTAGCAAATATTAAGGTTATAGGAATTGGTGGCGGTGGAAATAATGCCGTAAATAGAATGATAAGCGCAAATATTACTAGCGCTCATTATGTTGCTATCAACACGGACAAGCAGGACCTTTTAATGAGCAATGCTGATCAACGCTTGCAAATTGGTGAAAAGATAACAAGAGGTCTTGGCGCTGGTGCTGAACCTGAAATTGGTCAGAAGGCAGCAGAGGAAAGTAAGGGTAATATTTCTGAAATATTAAAGGACACCGACCTTGTGTTTATCACTGCAGGAATGGGAGGCGGAACAGGAACAGGTGCGGCTCCAGTTGTTGCACAACTAGCTAAAGAAATGGGTATTTTAACAATTGCCGTGGTAACAAAGCCCTTTAGTTTTGAAGGAAGAAAGAGAATAGAAAACTCAGAAAAAGGTCTTGAAAATCTTAAAAAATATGTAGACACCTTAGTTGTTATTCCAAACGACAAGCTTTTTCAACTTGTTCCAAAGGGTACACCTATTGTTGAAGCATTCCGTTATGCAGACGATGTTTTAAGGCAAGGCATTCAAGGTATATCAGACCTAATTGTAACCCCAGGTTTAATTAACCTAGACTTTGCCGATGTGCGTTCAGTTATGAAAAATAAAGGGCTTGCACATATGGGCATTGGTCACTATAAGGGTGAAAATAAAACAATAGAGGCCGTGCGTCAAGCTGTATCTAGCCCACTTCTTGAAACAACTATCGAGGGTGCAACGGGCGTGCTTTTAAATGTTAAAGGTGGCTTAGATCTTCCTTTAAATGAAGTTTATGAGGCTGCAGACCTTGTAAAACAAGTAGTTGACCCTAACTGTAACATCATATTCGGTTCTGGAATTGATGAATCTATGAACGATGAAGTTGAAATCACAATTATTGCAACGGGCTTTAATGGTTCACTATTCGATGAAAAAGAAAAGGATCTAAACAAAGTTAAATCTGAAGTAGAGGCATTTAATAACTTTGATAGCAAGCGTGCTTTTGGTGCAAATATTTTTGGAAATCAAACTGCTCAACCTCAGCAGACTCAAGCTCCTATGCCAGAAAGCAAGCCAGAGCAAGTAGAAAATAGTTCAAGAATACATATTGATGACACAGATATTCCACCATTCTTAAGAAAACTTAAAAAGGATAGATTTTAAAATTTTTCGCTAGCCTTGAAGCTAGCGATTTTTATTAAGGAGAAATTATGTTATATAAAAAATTAGAGGGAGAAAATTTATATTTAGCTCCAATAGATACCAATCATGTAGAACTATTAACAAAATGGGTGAACGATGAAACGCTCTCAAGAGGGCTTGGAGGTACCTCCTTTGTTTATACAGAGTTGGGCGAAAAAGAATATTTAGAAAATAGAGCTAAAAAGTTAGATAACTATCAATTCTATGTTGTAAGAAAAGCGGATGATGAAATAATTGGCATATACGATTTGCATGATGTTTTAAAGGTCCATCGTTATGCTGAGGTGGGCGGTTTTATAGGTGAACAATCTGAACGCGGAAAGGGTTATGGCACTGAAGCGTTAAAATTAGTTTGTGATTTTGGCTTTAATGTTTTAAACTTAAACACTCTTGTAGGCAGAATTTTTGCCTTTAACCATGGATCTATTAGATCTGCAGAAAAAGTTGGCTTTAAAAAAGTGGGAGAAATAGCCGAGAGATATTTTTATCGTGGAGAATATTATAATGAAATAATAATGCAGATTAATAGAGAGGAATTTTATAAAAATAATAAGACTTTTGTAAAAGACCTTCCCAATAAACGCTCTTAATTAATTTCAAGTTTTTATACAAATTTAGACATTATAACAATTTTTTATAATAGCGCAAATTATCGTTTTGCGCTATTATATTTTTATGTACATAGAAGATATCATTATAGATAATTTGGTAATTAATTTTACTATCTTATTTGTAACTAAAAAGGTGTTAAAACTGAACGCTAGAAATGCTTTTTTAGTTCTAGGTAGCGTTTTAGGAACGATATCTGTAATTTTTTATACAATTTTTCAAATAGAGGGCGTTAAACTTCTATTATTTAAAATTTTTGTAAGCATTTTAATGGTGCTTGTTAGCTTTAATTATAAAAGTTTTAAAAGTTTTCTTTTAAGTTATTTTTGTTTTCTATTTACTACGGCTTTAATGGGAGGACTTTGCTTTTTTATAAGTTTTTCTTTTGGAAAAGCGGTTATTTCTGAAAGTGGAGTTAGCTATGAACTTGGGCTTCCTATGGGTATAGTTGTGCTATTTATTATGATACTTAGCTATGTTTTAATTCACTTCATAAAAAGCGTAAAGAGTAAAAATCATCAAAGCGATTTTATCTACGAGGTGAAAATAAAAAACAAAGAAAAAGAAATTAAATTAAAGGCATTTTTAGATACAGGAAACACTCTTAAAGATAGCAAAACGGGAAAACCAGTGTTCATTTTAACCTATAAAAATTTTTATAAGCTCTTTAATGTGTCCTTAGAAAAACTGCTTCAAGGTAAAATTTCTGAAAAGCTAGAGGATGCGCACTATTTAAATGTGGGTAGCGTGGGTAAGAGCACAAAAATGCTTGTGTTTTCCGTTGATGAATTAGAACTAAAAAAGGAAAGCCAAATTTTTAAATTAAAAAAACCGCTTCTTGCCCTTTCTTATCAAAATTTAGAACAAAAACTAGATTGCGGTATGCTTATAAATAGTAGTTTTAAGGAGTATTTAATATGAAACTATTAAAAAATATTTTAAAAAAGCTGAAAATTGCTCTTAGCAAAAATATCTTTGAAGAGCTTTCAGACATTGTGCTTTACCTATGTGGAAATGAAGCACTTCCAATGCCGTTAGAGCCAGATGAAGAACAGATTTTAATTGAGGAAATGCAAAAGGGAAATGAACAGGCAAAAGAAAAGCTAATAGAGCACAATTTAAGGCTTGTTGTGTATATTGCAAAGAGGTTTGAAAACACTGGGCTAGATTTAGAGGACTTAATTTCTGTTGGAGCCATAGGTCTAATTAAAGCAGTTCAAACCTACGACTTTGATAAAAAAATTAAACTTGCCACATACGCCTCTAGGTGTATTGAAAATGAAATATTGATGCAACTTAGAAAAACTACAAAGCAAAAATTAGAGGTCAGCCTAGATGAACCACTAAATTTTGATAGCGATGGAAACGAGCTGTTACTAAGTGATGTGCTTTCTAGTGAGGAGGACTCAGTGTCAAAAAATTTGGATATGTCCGTTGAAAAGCAGATACTTTGGAATTCTATATCAAAACTTGGCAGAAGGGAACAGGATATAATGAAACTTAGGTTTGGGCTTGGGGGCTATGAGGAAAAAACGCAAAAAGAGGTGGCCGACATGCTTGGCATATCTCAGAGCTATATTTCTAGAATTGAGAAGAAAATTTTAGTAAAAATGCGTGCGGAAATTCAAAAAGCGGGCAATGAATAATTAAAATAGATAATGTCTATTTTTAGCTAATTTTAATTTTCTGAATTAAAACTTTTTTGTTGGATAACCTTTTATTTAAAGGGGAAAACCGTGGCAAAAAAAGTAGCAATATGCGGAGTTGATACCAACTCGCTTCCAAAATTAAAAAATTCAGAAATAGAAGAACTTTTAAAAAGGGTTAAAGAGGGTGATGAGCTTGCCAGAGAGGAGTTTATTGTTGCAAATTTAAGGCTTGTGCTTAGCGTGGTGCAAAGGTTTCAGAATAAAAAAGAAAAGGCAGACGATATGTTTCAAGTGGGCTGTGTTGGGCTTTTAAAAGCTATAGACAACTTTGATATTTCTTTAAATTTAAAATTTTCCACCTATGCAGTGCCCATGATAATAGGTGAGATTAGAAGATATTTAAGAGATAACAACTCTATTCGCGTGTCTAGAAGTTTAAGAGATATTGCTTATCATGCACTTCAGGTTAGAGAGGAGCTTACTAGAAAGTTTAATCGTGAGCCAAGCGTAGAGGAAGTTGCTACAAACCTTGATATGCCAGTAAAAAATGTGGCTATAGCGCTGGACGCTATAAGTGATACGGTTAGCCTAAACGAGCCTGTATATAACGATGGCTCAGAAACAGTTAGAATAATGGATCAAATTTCAGACCATAAATCGAATGAAGATAGCTTTTTAGAAAAGTTGGCTTTAAAGGAGGCAGTTCAAAATTTAAATCCGCGTGAAAAGGAAATTTTAACACTAAGGTATTTTATTGGCAAAACGCAAATGGAAGTATCCAATGAAGTGGGAATATCTCAAGCCCAAGTATCTAGGCTAGAAAAAAACGCCTTAGATGCAATTAAAAAACATTTATCTGAATAGTACAAAGAATTTTTCCTTGCTTTTATATTGAAAAATTGAATATTTAGATAATAAAAAATGCGGAAACCCGCATTTTTTTATTCCTCTATGTTTTCATTTAAAAAGTGTATAAAATTCGTAGCGTCTTGGAATTGCCTGTAAACAGAGGCAAAACGAACATAGGCTACTTGGTCGATTGGTTTTAATTTTTCCATTACCATTTCACCAATTTCTTTAGAAGTAATTTCTTGAACTAAAGAGTTTTGAATTTGCTTGTCTATTTCCATACAAATTTGGTCTATTTGATTTAAACTAACAGGCCTTTTTTCACAAGCCTTAATAATTCCGCTCTTTATTTTCATTATATCGAAAGGTTGCCTAGAACCATCGTTTTTTATTACAAGAATTGGTGTAGTTTCAATAGTTTCATAGGTTGTAAACCTTTTGCCACAGCCTAAACATTCACGGCGCCTTCTTATTGAATTTGTTTCTTCCGTTGAACGGGAATCTAAAACTTTACTATTTTCACAGCCACAAAAAATACATTTCATTAAAATTTTCTCCTCTTTTGTATTATACAACAAAATTTAAAATTTTCCAAGCATTTTTTTATTGTTTATTTGTTATTGCACAGGTAGTAGTAGGTGAAGAGCCATATAATTCCACTAAGATGGTATCTTCTCCAATTTTGCATATTTGCGTGAAAGGGATAAAAAGCTCTGTGCCATTTTTAAACACATTCCAAAAACTTTTGTTGCCAGGCACGACCAAACCTGTGATTTTTGCTGTTTGCAAATCAAAAACCACATCTGTGATGTGCCCTAGGCGTTTTCCGTCTACTACATTTACAACTTCTTTACATCGAAGCTCTAAAAATGAACATTCTTGCACAAAACTTGTTTCCTTTTACTTTACTTAATTTAAATATATGATGAAAATTTGTTATAAGAACACAAAATTCGACATTTTTCAAGGAATTTTAATTTTTTAGAATATGAAAGAGATTAAGAACATATCTATTTAATATGAAGTGTGAGAATAAAGAGAGCTATACATCACTTAAATCTGCAGGGCTTAACACGAGGTTTAAAGTTGTGAAAGTCCATGAAAATTTAGGGCTCAATATGCTTAGGCGTCTTGGCGACCTTGGCATAGTTGAGGGAACGGAAATAAGCGTGTTAAAAAAATCTTTTTTAGGTAAAACGCTACTTGTAAGTTTAAATGGTTATACGCTTTCCTTTAGAGATAATATTGCAAAAATTATAGAGGTAAAGAAGGTAGGTTAATGAAAGAAATTTTGCTTATAGGAAACCCAAACACGGGTAAAACTACGCTGTTTAATAATCTTACAAAGAGCAATGAACATATAGGTAACTGGCATGGAGTTACAGTTGAGGAAAAGCGAAAAAAATTTAATGCGGGCGGTGAAGATTTTGAACTTGTAGATTTACCTGGAATATATTCTTTAACTGCTCTTAGCTTTGAAGAGCAGGTGGCGGTAGACTATATTTTAAATGGCTCGGACAAGCTTATGATAAATATCTGCGACTTAAATAACCTTCAAAGAAATCTATATCTCACTCTTGGGCTTTTAGAACTAGGAGCCAACATTTTGCTTGCTATAAACACTATGGGAAGTAAAAAGCCGTTCAATGAAGTGGATGTACATAAACTAAAGGAGGAACTAGGCGTTGAAGTTTTTTTATTTAACGCAAGTAGTAAAAAGGATATCTTAGAGCTAAAACTATTAATTAAAAAAATGTCGGACAAGCCTAAAAAAGGAATTATGCCGTCTTATATTAAAAAACTAGAAAATTGTCAGGAATTTAAATTAATTAAAAATAGTTTAAATGTAAAAGAAAAGGATAGATTAAATTTTTATACTATTAAAATATTAGAAAATGACCAAAAAATTATAGAAAAATGCGGGTTTAATAATAAAAATAGTAAATTAAATGCAGATTTTATTCAAAAAATTGCAAAAATAAGGTATGAATATATCACCTGTATTTCGGAAAAGGTTATTAAAAAAATACAGAAGAGAGCATATGGGGAAAGTAAAATAGATAAAATAATTTTAAACAGATTTTTAAGCATTCCTATTTTTTTAGGAATTATGGCGCTTATTTTTTATTTGACTTTCTTTTCAGTTGGAGCATTTTTTTCCTCTATTTTATCAGATTTTATTCAAAATGTAATAGGGGCAAATCTTGTAAATTTTATTGCCAGTGTATGTGACATACCTTGGGTAATAGGGCTTTTTGAAAATGGAATTGTGGCTGGGCTTGGAAGTATACTTTCTTTTTTACCTCAAGTTGTGCTACTATTTTTCTTTTTGTCTATTTTGGAAGATAGCGGATATTTAGCCAGACTTGCGTTTTCCTTTGAAGATATCTTTAAAAAGTTGGGGCTCTCTGGCAAAAGCGTTTACACGCTTTTAATGGGGTTTGGCTGTAGCGCTACGGCTGCATTAACTGCTAGAAATATGGAGGATAAAAACTCTAAAATTAAAACGGCCATGCTTACGCCTTATATGAGTTGTAGTGCAAAACTTCCTATTTATGCCGTGCTAGGTGGAGCATTCTTTGGGGCTTCTAACATATTTATTGTGTTTTCTCTCTATCTTTTAGGTGTGGTTGTGGCAATAATTCTTAGCATGATTTTAGAAAAAACTGCATTAAAGAGCAAAAATCAATCTTTTATACTTGAATTTCCTCCTTATAGAATGCCTAGTTTTAAAAGAGTTTTAAACATTATAGGAGATAACTTAAAACAATTTATTATTCGAATTGGCTCCGTTATATTTGCTATGAATATTATCGTTTGGCTACTTGGAAGTTTTAGTTTTTCCTTTACCTATGTGCCAGATACAGGTGGAGTAAGTATGCTTGAAAGTATTGGCAAATTTTTAGCACCAATCTTTATCCCACTTGGTTTTGGAAATTGGGGAGCAACTTCCGCGCTTATAGCTGGGCTTGTAGCAAAGGAGGTTATAGTTTCATCTATTGCAATATTTAATGGCATAGATGTTAATGCTGGTTCTATGACAGAGCAAGTTCAAAGTTCAATTTTAAACCCAAATTCTGCCGTGTACTTTACGCCAGCATCCGCACTTAGCTATATGGTATTCTGTTTAATCTATATGCCGTGCATTGCCACCATGAGCGTTTTAAATAAAGAAATCGGCACAAAATGGACTGTAATTTCTATAATCATAGAACTAGTTATTGCATATTTACTTTCTTTAGTTGTATACAATTTATATAATTTTATAAACATTTTTGGCTTTGGTTATTTTGCTATTTTACTAATTGGCTTAATTATTATTGGAGTTAGTGTTACATTTATAATAAAACATCTAAAAAGTAAAGATAAATGCAAGGTCTGCGGATATAAATGTAAAAATTAAAATTTTTTAAATTAATTATTAATATATTTTTAAAAATTAAGCAAAATAGATGTAAAGGAGAGTTTATGGACTTTATATTTATTTTGCTTGGCGTGCTTATAATTTTAGCGCTATTTGATGTTGGTAGTTTTATCTATAATAAGATGGGTGTGCATCATTTTGCTGTAGCTGGCTTTTTACTAGCTTTACTGCTACTATTATTTGTTCCAGATATAAAATTAAACAGTTTTACAATAAGTGTGGCGGGCTTTATACTTCCACTTATTATATGTTTTAAATTTTTTCCAAAGCTTAGAAGTAGAAGAAGGATTTCCGCATTTATTGTAAGTTTGCTTATAATTTTAACAAGCGTGCTACTATATAAACTGGTTGATTTTTCAATCTTTGAATATTCTTTAATTAAACCTTATATGCCACTTAGTATAGTGCTTGGGCTAATTACCTATTTAATTTGCAGAAGAAGCTCTGTGAGTTTTTTAGCACTATTTTTTGGTTTAAATTTAGGTGAAATATTATTCTATCAAATAAAATATTCAGGCGACTTTGTTTTAGCTCTTGGAAGTAGGGAACTTTTAACAGCTTTTATAATTTCACTTTTAACATCGCTTATCTGTGAGGGGGTGTATGGCGTACATGTCAAACGCAAAAAGGTTAAATATGAAAAAAAACTTGAAAGGCTAAAAACGATTGAAAAATAATTATCTTTATGCTAAACTAACATAGTTAAAAGGAGTAATGTTGTGAAAAAACCTCTTGTAGCTATTGTTGGTAGACCAAACGTGGGCAAAAGCACGTTTTTTAACTATATCGTGGGCAAAAGAATTAGCATTGTAGACCCAACGCCTGGTGTTACAAGAGATAGGGTTTACGCAGACGCAGAATGGTGCGGGCATAAGTTCACGCTTGTAGACACGGGCGGCTTAGATTCAGCCAGTGAAGATATATTTCAAAAAAACATCTTTATGCAAGCGGAAATTGCAGTAGAGCTTGCCGACGTGGTTATATTTATTGTAGATGGCAACGCCGGTGTTACTAGAAACGATGAAGAAGTAGCTTCATTTTTAAGAAAATCTAGAAAGCCAATAGTTCTTGCTGTAAATAAACTAGACACCTTCGACGTTCAAAAGACGTATGATTTTTATTCTCTTGGCTTGGGCGAGCCTTATCCTATGTCTACGCTTCAAGCAAAAGGGCTTGGCGAAATTTTAGACGAAGTTGTAAAACATTTTCCAGAGCCTACATCAGTGGAAGAAGATAAATCTATTAAAATTGCCGTAGTGGGCAGACCAAACGCTGGTAAGAGCTCTATTGTGAATAGAATTCTTGGCGAAGATAGGGTGGTAGTTAGCGACGTTGCTGGCACAACCCGCGACGCTATCGATTCAAACTTTAAATATAACGGAAAGGATTACACCATTATAGACACGGCAGGCCTAAGGCGCAAACGTGCCGTTGTTAATGAAAGCATAGAAAGTTATTCCGTAATTCGTTCTATGGACGCAATCAAGCGTGCGGATATTGTGCTAATCGTATTTAATGCCAGTGAAGAAATTTCCGAGCAAGACGTTAGAATTGCCGGATACGTTCATGAAGAGAACAAGCCAAGCATAATTATAATGAACAAGTGGGATTTAGTTGAAAAGGACGATAAGACCATTTTAAGATATCAAAAAGATTTAGATGAAAAGCTAAAATTTATGAGCTATTTTAGAACGCTTTACATTTCCGCTTTAACCGGCAAGCGTTTTAATGAAATTATGCCCGAAGTTGAAAAGGTAATGGAAAACAATTCAAGACGCATTCCAACGGGCGCGCTAAACGAAATTATTCAAAGTGCAATTATTGCCAACGAGCCGCCTTTTAGAAAGGGTAAAAGGTTAAAAATTAAATATATTACGCAAGCGGACACAAATCCGCCAACCTTCGTGCTATTTGTAAACGACGGCACTATAATTCACTATTCTTATTTAAGATATCTTGAAAATTATTTAAGAAATAGTGTAGATTTTTCCGGCACTCCAATAAAGCTAGTGGTAAAATCTAGAGAGGAGGAAGAATGATAGCTTTAAAATATATTCTTTTAATAGT
>CALVYR010000020.1 GCA_944372325.1 uncultured Clostridia bacterium
AATAGGAGTAGTGGTAAAAGCCGATATGTAGCGGAGAAATCTCGGCTACTTTTTTCTAAGGCTGAGATTTCTCCACTGCATATAAAGGAAAGGTGTAGCTTAAATAAAACATCTGGCAAAAATAGTTATTTGAAACTTAGCTATAATTTCTTACGGTCGAAATGACGGCAGGGGGCGAGGGTCCGTCCGTATAAAAAAACGCTGGGGCGAGGCTTTGCAAGAGGCTTCGAAGCCCATTCCATCGTCATCCTGAGCGGAGCGCGAAAGCGCGCAGTCGAAGGATCTCGTTCTATGGCATGGGAAGTAATATGGCTTGAGGAGTTAAAAAATAATAGCTGGATATGGAAACTCTCAAATTACAATGTTTGAAGATTTTTTGGGAGATATTTTTTTTGATATAGTTTTACCATATGGAGTATTTGCTATAATTTAATAAAATAAAAACCATAAACCAAGAAATTTTGGTTTATGGTTTTTTATTGGTTATTTTAATGCTGGTCTTATTTTCTACATCTCATAGTCGTCTGTGTCGTCTTGTAGGGAATTATATTTGTTTTCATAGTATTCGTAATCGTCACCAAAGAAGGCTCTCCTTCTTCTGTCGTTTACATCATTTTCAAACATCTTTTTGTATGCGTTATAATATGGTAGCTTGCGAGGTGCCATTAAAAGCGTGTCGCCAAATAAGTTGTAGTTGTTCTCTATCTGCTGTGGGATACCCTTTCTTGGATAGCTCTCTTCTAACACATCTGTTCTGAGTGGATATTTAATTGGCACTATGCCTTGGTCGTAGTGGTTTGTGGTCATGTTGTCGTAATACATTTCAAGTTCGCCCCTTTCTGTGAAAGCCCAGAAGAAGGTGTTTCTATATTCAAAACTTTCGTTTAAAATCTCTGTTTCGTCAAACACGCCCTTAATTTCCATTAGAACAAAGGGGCTAATTTCTGCAGGCTTTGTGTTCCTATCTAGTAAACCATAATAGAGGTTCATAACTTGCTTGTTGCCGTCTATTATTTTAGTAATTTCAAGCATGTCGGAGTTTCTATCGCCGTAGTCTAAAAAGGTGTCGGATTTAAAGTTTATTCTGAAGTATCCGTTTGCGTGCTCGCCTTCAAAGTTAAGGCCTTTATTTATTATATCTAAAAGATAATCGTCTATATCTTCAAAAAAATATGATACCATTGCCATGGTAAATTTATTGTTTTCACATAAAAATTTTAATAGAACTGTTATTCTTTTATCATTAAAACTTAACTTTTTCATGGCTATATTATATCACCATGTTTTTTGTTTTTCAATACCTAAAATTCTAAAATTTTTAGATGTCTTTCACCTTGACAAAATGTGTGGTAAATATTATAATATTTTCAAACAAGGGGGCGCTAATGCAAAAACAACGCTTTAAAGATAAACTAGTTCTCACCGAGGGTTTAAAACGCTATCAGGATAAACAAAAGGCAACTAAAGATGAATCTGTTTTAATAGGAACGGTGGATGAGTCGTCTAAGTTTGACACCGCTGTGCTTGTGTATATTAGCGATTTACATATTGGAACTTTCGATTTAGATATCAATTGGCTTATTGAAGTTACAAACTATGTTTTAAACACTCCAAACGCCAAGGTTTTACTACTTGGCGACCTTTTAAACACAGCAATTTTAAATGCTGTTAGCAACATGTATGAGGATATCGCCTATCCGCAGGAACAGTGGCAGATAGCGGTAGACCTATTCTCTGCACTTTCAGAGCAGAATAAGATTATTGCTATATGCGCAGGAAATCACGAAAGGCGTGTTTACAAGCAGACGGGCATTGAAACCTTAAGGCAATTCGCGCACGCAATAGATGCCGAGGGGGTCTATGCGCCATATTATGCAAATATAGATTTAGTTTTAAAGTGTGCGGACTCGCCAAACGGCAAGTTTACAATTCCAATTGTAGCCCATCATGGTGACGGCGTTGGAAATATCAGTGGGGTAAAGAAGCTTCAGGATATAGACTCGGGCTCGTATATCAACACGGTTGGACACTTGCACCGCGAACAGCTTTTAGTAAGAGGTATGCCATATTACGATCCTGTAACGGGAAGAAAGTATAAAAAGGCAGTGCTTGATGTTATTCTTCCATCCGCAGGCGGTGGATACTATGCTAAGGAAAAGATGCTTCAGGTAAACTACAAGTCGCCATATCTTGCCTTAGAGGTAACGGCGGTTAAAAACCCACGCTTTGAAAAGTTCAAAAACTCCGAGTGGGCAGAGGAAGAAATTATCCCAGCGGTAAGAACAATACCTATCATGCAGGCGGCGGATACCGCGCAGAAGAATAAGTATATTAAGATAGCAAACAGAATAATCTCTCAGAAAGAAAAAGAGTTAAATCATGAATTTTTACTTAAAATAAACGACCTTTTAAGGTGGATGCGCGAACAGGGCGTAGAGATAACTAGCGAAGTTCGCACCGCGCTTAAAAACGAGATAAAACAAGAGCGTGCGCGCGAAGATAAAAAGGAAATTGTGTTAAAACCTTTAGGAAATGGTAAGGAGTGATTATGGCAAAGAGAGATCCAGATAAGGCGTTAGATGTCATCGGCAAGAAGCTGAGAATTAAGGAAGAGATAGATAGAGAGTTTGATGAATCTGAGCTTATTGATGAACATTTTCAAATAGAAGAGCCTAGCCAGCAAGAGGTCATTCAAAGCGTAAGATATGCGTTAAATTGTAAGGATTTTGGTTTAAATGTGCTAGCCAACCTCAACTTAGGTAAGGCGTATAAGCTAATTGGCGAAGAGGGCGGAGAATATAATGTTCCGCCAGACGCAAGGCGCGTAAAATATACTGTAGACGACAAGGACGCCATGGATGAGGACTGGCTGAACTATATAATAGATAAGGTTTCAGGTGCAAACAATGGTTTTATAATACTAGAAAACATTTTCACGCGCGTGACAACTGGAAACTACTTAGAAACACTTCCATATAAAGAACAATTAAAGGTTGCCTATGAAAAGTTTAGCGACCCAAGGCTTGAGGGAAAATTTTTAGCCCTAGTTAGAGGCACAATAGAGCAAGATATAATAAAAAATGGTGGCCCAGACCTCATGATGAAGCTTGGCAAGATGCTTGGGCTGGAGGATAGAGTGCTCTCTAACCCAGTTATAGAGGTGGTGCTCTCTAACCCAAAACTAAAGGGCAGAGAAAAGAGCGTTAGCATTATCTCGGTGAATGAACGCACCACAGCCACAAAGGGCATTTTCAATATCATGACAAGGTTTGAAAAAACTCGTCCAGGTTTTGATATCTACTATAACACCACTGCCAAACAAAACGGCATGAGCGCTGGCATGACAACTACAGTAAATGAAAAGGGCGAGGTTGTGCATAAGCCATGTTGGTTTATCTGCTTTGGACCAATGTTTGAATATGATAAGGCAAACATGAACCGCCCATCACTAGAGCCCTATGTGCCAAACAGAGCTTGGTATAAGATAGGTCATACCTTTAGGGTTGCAAATGGCAGAGTTGAACCTAGCGTCAGGGTAGACTACGAGGACTATGTTTATCCTCATAAAACTAAAGAGGACTTTTCTAACTTTACCAGTGCAGTTATTAGTGATAACATTAAAGAAGTACTCTCAGGCTTTGAGGGCAGAGCTACGGACTATATAGATAGAACGGTAGACGCTGCAGTTATAAAAGCAAGAAAGGACCTAGGAAAGTTTATCAAATACGGTCATGATGATAGAGGAGAGGAAAAATGAGTTTTGGTGTAAAAAAAGATGGTGAAAAAGTAATCTGTTTAAATTGTAATGTTGTAGTTGGAAAGGGTGAGACCAAGTTTAATTTTTGCCCAAGGTGTGGCGCGCCACTAAATATGAAAGCGGGCGAGGAAGAAGAGAAAAAATTTACTCAAGAAAAGCTAAAATTATTGTATGAAATAGTAGATGAAAACGAAAATTTAAAGCCCGAGCTTGAAAGGTACATAAAGGACCTTGAGGAGTAAAATTAATATTTAAAAACTATTTAATATATTAAATTATAAAATGGTAAATATTCAAAATATTAAATTAAATTTAAAATATTGTTTGACAAAATCAATTATCTGTATCTATAATAGGATATGGATAATTTTTTTCAAGATAATTTAAAGGAATTAGCAAGTAAAACTTCACAAAATGAGCTTGCTAAAAAAACGGGGTTTTCAACGGCGAGCATAAGCGGATATATCAGCGGAAAGAGTGAGCCATCACTCAAGTTTTTACTTGCGTTAAAAGAAAATTTTAATATTGATATAGATAGCTTTATCACGCAGAAGTTATCTGAGAATATTACTAAAACCTCTAGTGTGGTAGAGGATAAATTTGTGGGCAACTATATTGTCTACTACTATGATAGTTCTATCTATAAGGGCAAGGCTAGCAATCTTTCTAAAAACACACTTCGCTATGGCGTTATTAGTGTGTTTAAGCAAAATTCTGATATAAAGGTGCTGGCTAGCTTAATGAAGAGCAAGGAAAACACAATTTTATTAAAGGAAAGGCTTGAGGACGCTAGAACTGTGGAGGAAATTGTGGATATCTACTCTGGTGAAGATGCCTATACGGGTAGCATAGAGAGCACAACCACGCAGGTGTTTATTTATATTAAAAACACAAACAATAACGACCAAGGTCTAATTATATTAAATAACCCGCCAAGCAATAAAACATACATTGGCGGACTTGGCACGGTGAACAGCGTTTCACGCGGGCGCGAACATATGCCTTGCGTGCAGTTTATGATAGTGTCTAGATATGTGCTCCAAATTCCAGACGGTGAAATTTACAACCTGCTAGCACTTGGCATGGCAGAGGTCAATGTAAAAAATGAAACGGAACAGCTCTATAAGCTCTTTCAAAACCTTTCTGAAAACGCGGACAGCTTGACAGAGTATCAAAGGCTTAAAATTTTTGAGGATAGCCTGTCAAGCACGCTTCTAGATTTGATTGACGCAAATATGTTCCGCTTTGCCAAGGTTTCTGGCATGGAAGACGATAACTACTACAGAATTATTAGAGATGAGGAATAGGCTATGGCAAAGGACTATAAAGAGATTTTTAATAAGCTTATAGCTGACATGAAATTAAAAAAGTCTTTGGGCATAGAAAAGGTTGAAAAGGCGTTTAAGCTTGCGGAAAAGCTCCACGCGGGGCAAAAGCGTAAGTCTGGCGAGGAATATATATTGCATCCAGTTGAGGTTGCGCTCACCCTAGAGCAACACGATTTCGACTCCAATGTGATAAGCGCAGGGCTTCTTCATGATGTGGTGGAAGATTGTGGATACACCGTGGAGGAAATTAAGCATGAATTCAACACCGAGGTGGCTAACATTGTAGATGCCGTTTCAGCTATAACGGCAAAAAGCCTAAAAGGTGAGGCCGCCGAGCTATTAAAGCAAGATGAGTTTGCTAAGTTCGATTTAAAGGAGATGAGCTATCAAAAGCTTATAAGCCTAGGAAAAGTAAACAAGTATGCCTTTTACATCAAGTTTGCAGATAGATTAAATAACCTAAGAACAATAGCCTGCTTTCCTAGATACAAGCAGGTAGAAAAGGTTAGGGAAACACTCAGGTGGATACTTCCAATTTTAAAGATGTTCAGAGCGTATAAATTCTATAACGAGATTGCAAACGAATGTTTCACCATTTTAAATGAGGACGAGCTAGAAAAATTTAACATCATATACGACGCATATTTTTCCTTTAATAAAAAAATATACTCCGAAGTTAAGGAGAACATTTTAATTGCACTAAACGAACAGCTTTTAAAGCTTAAAAAGCCCACGGAAAACACACAGGTTAAGCTTAGAACTTGCACAAAGCTTGAAGTTGTAAACATGATTTCTGACACCTTGGACATAAAGGAAGTTAAAAATATAAAGCAGAGCCAATTTAACAAAGTGCCAATTACAAAGCTGTATATAATTTTTAACAATGCTATCTCTACAAAGGAAGCAAGAAACATCTTCTTTGGTCTATTAGAGGGCGATTTAAAGGATACAATTAAAATAATAGATTATCAAAAGAACGAGCTTTTTAACTTCAACTATCTAGTGGTGCAAGATAAGTTTAGAAATAAATACCAGCTAAAAGTTTTCAACTTTGCCGACTATGTAACCTTTAGAAATGGCAGTACGGACGGAACGGATATAGAACTTGTAGATGAACAGGCAAGCGAGATAGTTACAAAATATATAAAGGTTAAAACGCGCTCGGGCGAGGAGATATATATGCCAGAGGGCTCAACCGTGTTAGATTTTGCCTTTAAAATTCATAGAGATTTTGGCTTTTCAGTAAAGTATGCCTTTTTAAACGGTTCGCCGTCTAAGTCGCCAATCTATACGCGCTTAGCTGAGGGCGACCAAATAAATTTGGAAATAGCAAAATCTGAAGACGGCCTTGTAAAAAATATAGCCGAGCTCCGCTGGATAACATATTGTAAAACAGACAGCGCACAAAAGGCGCTTATAAGATATTTTGAAAAGTTAATTTAAAGCTTCATCACTTTTCGTGCAAGCCAAAGTTAAAACTACCACTTTGCTAGCACCCATTTTATATAGAACTTTGCTTGCCTCTTCCGTAGTTGCACCTGTGGTGTAAACATCGTCTATAAGTAAAATGTTTGAATTTTGGATATTCACACTTTTTGGCAAAATAGAATTTTTTATATTTTCTCTTCTCTCTAAATAGGAAAGTTCTGTTTGGCTGGGCGTGGGGATATCTTTTTTTAAACAATCTAAAACAGGAATGTTTAAATTTAAACCTATTTCACTAGCTAAAATTTCAGCCTGGTTATAGCCTCTTTGTTTTAATTTTTTATCATGCATTGGAATAAAGGTGATAAAATTTATATCTATTTTTTGTAATTTAAAATAATCTGCCATAATTTTTGCTAATGGCGAAAAAAGATATTTTTTATTATTATATTTAAAATCTAAAATTAATTTTTTTATAATTCCATCATAAAAAAATGGAGAAAAAATTAAATTATTATTTTTTATTTTTATTTTATTATTAATAGGCAAAAGCCTTTTGCAAGCAGGACAAAAGGTATCAAAAGACTCTTTTCCACAATTTAAACATTTAAAATTAGGAAAAATTATTTTAGAAATATTTTTTAATATTTTCATTTTTTTAATTAAATAAAATTTGCGCTTTTTTATAGGCGTCTTGTAATAATTTTTTAAGTGCTGTATGGCGTTTTAAAATAAATTTATTTGCAATCATGCGCTTTAGATTTTTCTTTTCACCAACTATTACTACCATCTTTTTCGCCCTAGTTACAGCGGTGTAAATAAGGTTTCTATTAAGTATCAAACTTGGGCCTGCAATAGCTGGAATTATCACAATATCAAATTCACTTCCTTGGCTCTTATGAATGGTAATGGCATAGGCAAGGGAGAGCTGGCTAAGCTCCGTTCTTGGGTAGGTGCTTTCTCTTCCGTCTTCAAACCAAATTACAACTTCGCCAGTTTGTGGGTTTATGGAGTGGATGTAGCCAATATCACCGTTAAACACTCCTGCGCCATTTTCTGTATAGAGGCCAACTTGCCTTGTCCACTCTATGTCGTAGTTGTTTGCGGTCTGCATAATTTTATCGCCCTCGCGGAAGATTGTTTGGCCAACTATAAGTTCATTTCTAAACTTCTTAGCAGGGTTTAGTTTGGCTTGAAGCTCTCTGTTTAAATTTTCTATTCCGCAAATGCCAGCCTTTAAAGGTGCAAGCACTTGAATTTTAATGCTGTCTATTCCATTAAACTTTGGTATTCTAGTTGTCACCATATCTACAATGGAATTTTTAATGTCCTCTAGTTCTGTTTTGCTTTCAAAGAAAAAGTCCTGGCTTTTATTGTCTATCTCAGGCATTTCGCCCTCATTTATTTTGTGTGCGTTAGAAATGATTAAACTATTTTCGCTCTGTCTAAAAATTTGGGTAAGCTCGGAAACCTTTATAACCTCGCTAGTTATCATATCTTCAAGCACATTGCCAGCGCCCACGCTAGGAAGCTGGTCTTTATCTCCAACAAATATAAGTTTTGTGTCGCGCGCCACAGCTTTTAAAAGGTTATACATTAGCTGAACATCCACCATGGAAACCTCATCTACAATTATTACATTGTAGGGAAGTGGGTTTTGTTCGTTGAACACAAAGTGTTTAGTTCTATAGTCCACCTGAAGCGCTCTATGAATGGTTTTTGCCTCGCGCTCTGTGGCTTCAGATAGTTTTTTAGATGCTCTGCCAGTGGGGGCGGTAAGTAAAATGCGCTTTCTTTGCGCTTCAAGCAGGGTGATGATGCACTTAACAATTGTGGTCTTACCCGTGCCAGGTCCGCCCGTTATAATGCTTACACCGCTGTTGATTGCGTTTATAATGGCTTTCTTTTGGTCTGGGTGAAATTTAATGTTGTTTGCTTGCTCAAAAGTGGAAATTTCCTCGTTTACATCAAATTCTGTATTTATAAGTGAACAACATAGAAGCGCGAGTTTTTCTGCCACGCTCTTTTCATAGTGGTAATATTTAGCTAGCATTACGGCGTCATGAGGGAATATAAAGGTGTTTATAATAACCTTATCAAAAATTAAATCTTCAAGCACCTTTTTAAAACTTGGGCTTTCCTCTATGTCTAAAAGCTTGGTTACATTCTTAAATAGGTCTTCCTTAGGAAGATAGGTATGCCCGTTCTTTTCGCTGGCATCTGAAAGCGTGTATAAAATTCCTGCACGAATTCTAAACTCGCTGTGGGCGTCTAAGCCCAAAGTTCTAGCAATTTTATCTGCTGTGGCAAAACCTATGCCTTCAACATCTTCAATTAGCCTATATGGGTTTTCTTTTATTATCTCAATCGTACTGTTTTGATACACTTCATATATCTTTATAGCCATGTTCACTGTCATACCATAGCCTTGAAGAAATATCACGGTGTTTTGAAGGTGTTTTAGCTCTCTAAAGGCTTCGCCTATCATTTCAGCCTTTCTTTCGCTTATACCTTTAACTTTTATAAGCTCTCTTGGTGCGAATTCTATAATGTTTAAAGTGTCCTCTTTAAACTTATCCACAATTGCCTTTGCCGTAACTGGGCCTACGCCCTTAATTAAGCCACTTCCCAAATATTTTCTAATGCCCTCCTTAGAGGTAGGGTAAAGCGTTTCAAAGCTCTCAACTTGAAACTGTTCGCCATATTTTGGGTTAGTGACATAATTGCCCTCAAGCTTAAGATGTGTGCCTTCACTAATTTGAATAAATTTGCCCACGCAAACGGTGTGCATATCTGAGTGCTCAAAATAAAACACGGTGTAGCCATTGCCATCGTTTCTAAAAATTATTTCTTCCACCAAGCCTTCAATAAGCATATAAAAATATTACACCAAAATAAAAAGTTTAGCAAGTAAAGTTTAAAGGTTATATAATCAAATTTTCTTATATAAATTCGCATTTTCTTGACAACAGCGCTTTAAAAGAATATACTAATTCTTAATTTTTAATGGAGCTTTTTATGAACGAATTTAAATTAAAAAATAGACCAACATTTCCTAAGCGTGCCGTTGTCACCTCTGGTATGCCATATGGAAATAAAAACTTGCATTGCGGGCATATTTCCACCTTTATCCACAGCGATTTTTACGCAAGATTTCTCCGCGATAGACTTGGAAAGGATAATGTTATATATGTGTGTGGCACAGATTGCTACGGCTCGCCAATCTTAGAGGGCTATAGAAAACTTGTGGAAAAGGGTGAGTTTTTTGGCACAATAGTAGATTATGTCAAGAAAAATCATGAGGCGCAGGAAGAGGTTTTAAAAAAATATGATATTTCTCTAGACCTATTTGGCGCTTCCGCTTTTGGTGAAGCAAAGCCATATCACGACAAAACTAGCGAGTGGATATTCAATAAACTTTTAGCTAGTGGTAAGCTTGAAGTTCTTTCCACGCTCCAATTCTTTGATAAGGCAAAAAACACCTTTTTAAACGGTAGACAAGTTGTGGGGAAATGTCCTTTCGAGGGTTGTGCAAGCGAACACGCCTATGCCGACGAGTGCGACCAGGGCCACCAATATATGCCGGAAGAACTCCTTGACCCCGTTAGCACGCTTTCAGGGCAAACGCCAGAGCTTAGAGAGATTGAAAACTACTATCTAGACCTTGGCGCATACACCGAGCTTTTAAAAGAGTGGATAGCTGACCTTGAAGAGCATACTCCAACTAGAAAATATGTGATAAAGGAAATAAAGGAGTTTTTAAAGAAACCTGAAATTTATATCAAAAATGAGTTCAAAGAAAAATTCTTGGCTTTAAAAGATATGCCTAAATACGAGCTTATTGAAGAAAAAAATAAGCCTTCCTTTACAATAATTTTTGAAAAACTAAGTTTAAGAGAAAAGGCTTGTGAGATACTAACTTCTAATGAAATTCGTTATAGAACGGGCAAAACGCTAGTTCCATTTAGGCTTACAGGAAACATTGAATGGGGCGTTAAAGTGCCAGATACGGCAAAAATAAAAAATCTAACCTTCTGGGTTTGGCCAGAAAGCCTGTGGGCACCCATCAGTTTTACAAAAACCTATCTTCAAGATTCTGGCGACCTTTGGAAAAACTGGTGGTGTAGTGCTGACGCAAAGGTCTACCAATTCATTGGCGAGGATAACATATACTTCTACGGTCCTGCTCAAAGTGGAATTTGGCTTGCAACGCAAGGGAAAAATCCTTTGGCAATCGTTCCAGACGGTGAACTAAAGTTTACACAAATTGTAGCCAACAAACACACGCTTTTCCTAGGCAGAAAGGCATCTAGCAGTTCAGAAACGCCACCACCTATGGCGGAAGATCTACTTAAATATTACACCCCAGAGCAGATAAGGGCGCATATGCTAGGCGCAAATGTTGGAAACAACAATGTTCCATTCAGCCCGAAGCCACTAAACCCAAATGCTAGCCCAGAGGAAGCGGACCCAGTTTTAAAAGAGGGCAGTTTGTTTACAAATGTTCTAAACCGCGCGGTGAGAAGTGTGTTCTATGTGTTGGGTGAAAATTACAACTGGACAATTCCAGCGGGCGAGCCAAGTCAAAGCGTTAAAGAAGAGGGTGAAAACTTAATCTTAGATTGTGAAAGGCTTACCTATGATCAAAAAATTCATGTGGTAATGAATAAGCTAGACGGCTATATTAGAAATATAAACAAGCATTTTGTAAAACTTTCTAAGGAGTGCGCTTGGAACACTTTGGAGGCAAATCAAGGTATAGTAGATGTGCTTTATATGATAAGAGTAGCTACGCTTCTATCTCACCCAATACTTCCAAGAGGTACAGAGATGATAGCGGACTACTTAAATGTGGATAAAGAAAAGTTCTTTAGCTGGGACTATTGTTTTGAAAATTTAGCTTACTTTTATAATAATGAAAGCGCTCATAAAATTAAGGAGCTTCTTCCAAGGGTAGACTTTTTCAAAAAGCACCCCTCTCAGCTTTGTGTGGAATAAATTCATAGATATAAATTGGAAATTTAATAAAAACTAGGAAAGTTTACTTGCCTAGTTTTTAATTGCTTATGCCAAAATTTGAAAGTTTTTGTTTACTTTTGAGGCTATTTCTCACTTTTTTCGTCAAATTTTAACAATTTTGCTTTAAACTTCCCAAAATACAAAAATTTTTGCACATTGTTTTCAAAAACATTTATGCTAACATCACAATGTCGCGATTAAAAAGTTTTTTGGAGGAAATATGAACGAAAAAGAAAAAATTAAAATTTTTATTGCAGATAACTCAGATGAGACGACTTCTGAAATTATAGAATATTTTGAAAATAGCGAGAGGTTTCAAGTTGTAGATTCCTGTAAGGATGGAAAGGAGGCGCTAGAAAAATTAAACAGCACGCCTGTAGATGTTTTAGTAATGGATGTGGTTTTAGCTGGAACAGATGGTTTTGTGCTTATGGAAAATTTAAAAAATTCTCTTGGAAGCAAAGCACCAAAAATTATTGTAACCTCAAGCCTTTCACACGAGGGGTTTATAAATAAGGCGCTAACTCTTGGCGCATCTTACTTTATGATTAAGCCCTATGAAATGAAAAACCTAGAAAGTAGAATAGAAGATGTTTTAGGCTTAAAGAGCGCAAGCCCTGAAAAGGTTTTACAAAAGGACTACAAAACCATGCGTACAAAAATTGTAGAAGAAAAGATATCTAATGTGTTTATCACAGTTGGCATTCCTGCCCACATTAAAGGCTATCAATTTTTGCGTGAAGCAATAAAGATGGCAATTGACACGCCAGACATAATAAATTCAATAACAAAAAAGCTTTACCCAAGCATAGCAGAAAAATTTGAAACAAGTGCAAGCAAGGTAGAGCGCGCTATCCGCCATGCTATAGAGGTGGCTTGGAACAGAGGAAAGATTGAAAACATAAACTCTCTTTTTGGTTTAAAGGTGTATAATCAAAATGAAAAGCCTACAAACGGCGAGTTTATAGCCCTAGTTGCAGATAAAATGCTTATGGAGGGCTTAGGAAGTTAAACTAAGGAAAAACCTGCTTAGTTTAAATAAAGCCAAACTTTATTTAAAATATCTTTATTTTTCTATAACTTGAAAATATTTCCATATTATTTGGAAATATTTTTTATATGTGTTAAAATAATAACAAATCTTGGAGGTTATATGCAGGCAAAAAGAATTTTTGATGGCCTTACGGGCGGAATTGTTACAGATAAAGCTTATCTTGTTGACATGATAACTAAATATGGAAGAAAGGAAAAGGATAAGGAAGAAGTAAAGAAACTTGGTGAAAAACTATATCAAATTCTTCTAGATAACGGCTTGAACGAAAAACCTGAAATGGATAAGGATAGGCTTCTTGATAAGGCAGATAACTACATCTATGGTGATAGGTTCAAGGATGCCATAGAGGTTTTAAAGGTGCTTGAAAGTCAGGAAGATTGGGCGCTTTATAAAGATAAATATCCTTTATATTATTTTAACAATGAAATAGAAGTTAAAAAGTTTACCTACTTAAACCCAAACTTAGATTTTATGTGGAAACCTTCCATCAAAAATGAAATTTTAACTCTTCTTGCCTATGCGGAGATCGAACTTGGCAAAGCTAAAGAAGCAAAACAGACGCTAGAATTTTTTAGAAAGATAAACCCAGTTAGCATAAACCTTATAATGCTTGAAGCTAAATTTGAAAAGGAAAGGAATTTAGAAAGGTTTAAAGCAAAGCTTTTTGAGGCTTTTAACTATGCCTATACTAAAGAGCAGTTTGCAAACATCTATAAAGAACTAAGCTACTATTACGAACAAAAGTCTGAATATGAAATTTGCTATTGTCTACTTCGCGCGGGTACAAGCTTTTCAAACAGTCTAGAAATAGAAAAGGCGGAAAAGCGCTTGCATGCCAAGTTTAAAGAGCTTGGAATAAAACTGCCTACAGATATGACTGGAGAAGATGTAGGAAATAAACTTTTAAGCCTAAACATTCCAATTAAGATAACGGAAGATATGTTTACAGCGCTCAGCGAGGGCTATGTATCCTATCTAGAAAGTGGTTATGCAAGCCTTGAGGGGAAAAATTATTATAGAGAGCTTATCTTTAGCGTGACTGGTGATGATAGCTATGTTTTTGATTTAGAGGATATGGCAAATGTTCCAAAAGAAGAGGGTGAAGGACGCAAAGAAGAGAAAGAGGAAAGGGTGGTTTTATCTAAAGCAAAACAAAATAAAAAGCAGTCTAAAACTTCAACTACCAAAACTTCAGATACAACTTCCACTGGCAAAAGTCTTTCTAAAAAAACTTCAACTGCTAAAAAGCCAACTTCTTCCACCAAAACCACAAAAAAAGGGGATAAAAAATGAAAAAATTAGCAAGTTTTCTATGTTTAGCTCTTGCCTGCATTTTTCTAACTGCGTGCGGAGAAACACCCTATAATTTTACGCTTAAGGCTTCAGATACTGAAATCTATGAAACCTTTATGGGGCTGTCTACAAAACAAAATAGCTTTATTTCCAATGTAGAGGACAATCTACAGGGCTCTATGGCAACTGCGGATAAAAATGTGCTCACAAATTCCTTAGATGACTTCAAGGAGTTAAATGATTTAATTTTGCTTGTAATGCCTATCTTTGATCTTGGCGAGAGTAGCTCAGAAACAAGCGCGGTTTATTCAACATCAAATTTTAACAACACAACTTACAGAAATATTGAAATTTTCCAAGTAGAGCGAATAGCTGTAAGCATGCAGGCAGAGGAGAGCGTGTTAAATTATAGAATGGATTGGTCTGCTGGCGGAATTGTAATCGATTATACTTTAAAGGTTGCCTTTAACGACAGCTTAAATCAAAACGAATACACTATAAACATGAGTTTTCAAGACTCTAACACGGCGGTAAACAGCTTTACAAAAACATATTTAATTCGCTATGAAAAAGCTTCATCTTATTTCTATTTTGAGCTTAAAGATACCCCTACCTCTTTAAATGCTCTAGAGGCGGAATATTACATCTTGTCGGACGACTATTACATTGCAAGAATAAGAGAGTGCACCTATGTAAACTCTGTTCCAAACTATACTGGCACGGATATAATGTTTAATAACTATAACGGCAGAGTAAAATATGGCGAGTATAGCACGCAAAAACCTGCTTCCATTAAGGGACTTACAGATATAACCTACACAAGCTTTGCTCTTCTTTCCGACTCCGACAGAGCAAGCACACTTTCTAGATATTCTTTTGAAATAACAGACGGAAGAGTTAAAGTAAATAAAGTTACAAGAGGGAATTAATGTTAAGTGAAGTAGAACTTAAAAAAGAAAGAGAGTATTTAAAAAATACCTTTAAAGAGATATCAAACAGGCTCAATTTTTTGCAATCAACTTTAGATAGCTATAATGAAAGAACGCATGAGCTATCTAAGTTTATAGCGGACAACTTTTATGATATGGACGCGCAAGAGGCGGCGGTTCAAAGAAACTTGTTAGATAATTTAAATTTGGAGAAGGCGGGCGTAGAGCACGCCCTCTTTAAATGTGAAAAGCAGGCGGAAAGGCCATATTTTGGAAGAATAGACTTTGTTGAAGCCTTTGAAGAAAACCCAGAAAGCTACTATATTGGAATATCATTTTTAGATAACCCAAACGGCTTTCCCTATGTGCTAGATTGGCGCGCGCCCGTTTCCAGCCTTTACTACGATTACGAGCTTGGCAAGGCGTCCTACACCGCGCCAGATGGCGAGATAAGCGGGGAGATAACTTTAAAAAGGCAATATAAAGTAGAGGGCGATAATCTACTCTTTGCCTTTGATAGCTCTGTTACAATAAACGATGAAATTCTCCAGGATGCACTTGGTGAAAACTCTGGCTCTAAGATGAAGCAGATTGTTTCCACAATTCAAAAGGAGCAGAATTTAATTATAAGAAGTGCAGACTACCAAAATTTAGTAGTTCAAGGTATAGCAGGCTCTGGAAAGACCTCTATAGCACTTCATAGAGTGGCTTATCTACTCTATAAAAATAGGCTGGCTTCTAAGGATATTGTTATAATATCCCCAAGCCCGCTATTTTCTGACTATATTTCCGAGGTCTTGCCCGAGCTTGGCGAGCAAAATGTGTTCACTACTACCTTTGAAGAAATTGCAAAAGAAGAGCTTGAGGGCATCTTAAACTTTGAAAGCCGTGCAGATATGCTTGAAAACCTCTTGTCGGGCAATATAGACAGGGCAAAGGAGGTAAACTACAAGGAGGGAGAGGAGTTCTTCCAAAGTTTAAAGACCTTTTTAAATGAGGTTGTAAGCCTAAGTTTTGAGGCAAAAGATATAAACCTTGGAGATAAAAGAATTAAGGCGGAAACAATAAATAACCTATATAACGAGCGCTATAAAACAAAAAAACCCGCGATTAGAATAGAGTGGATAGCAGACTATGTTATAGACCAACTAGGGGAAAACATAAACGCGCGCGCTTTAACCTCTCGGGTAAAAAAAGTTTTACTTTCAATGTTTAAAATAAATAATATAACGGAAATTTATCTAGCTTTCCTCTCTGCCATTGGCATGAGCACGAACATATATTCAGGAAAGAATTTCTTACACTTTGAAGATGTTGCTCCAGTTCTATATATCAAAGATTACATTTTAGGCACTGCAGAATTTAAAGAGTTTAAATTTGCAGTAATAGATGAAATGCAAGATTATAGCCTAATTGCTTTAGAGTTAATAGCAAAACGCTATCCTTGCCCTAAAACCGTGCTTGGGGATATATACCAGAGCATAGAAAGAGTGCTTAACCATTCCTACTTAAATGCGCTTTGTGCACTTTTAAATGATGCAAAACTTGTAAAACTTGCAAAAACCTATCGTTCTACGGTTGAAATTACAGAATACTGTCAAAAACTTATTGGCTTAGAGGGTGCCATAAACTTTCATCGTCATGGCGAGCCTGTTAAAACCTTTACAGGAGAAAACCTCTTTAAAACACTAATAGATGAATGTGAAGAGTGTAAAACTTTAGGTTATAAACATATAGCAATTATCACCCCGACCATGAAAGAGGCGGAGAAACTATATTTTGAAAACCCAGACCTTGAGAGCGCATTAATTACAGATAGTACAAGCGAACTTCCAGAGGGTGTTATAATAATTCCAGCCACGCTATGTAAGGGGCTAGAGTTTGACGCAGTAATATCTGTGAGGAAAGAGCCAAAGAGCTATCTAGAAAAAAATGCGGAGTACATCACGGCAACAAGGGCGCTTCATAAACTATGCGTTATAAGCATTTAAGAGTTTAAGTGAGGTAAAAATGATATTCGATTATGTAGTTATTGGTGGCGGAGTTATAGGCACGGCAATTTTTAATAAGCTTGTAAGAAAGGGCAAAACTTGCGTTCTTTTAGAGCGTGAGCCAGATTTAGCCACGGGTGCAACTAAAGCAAATAGCGGACTTATCCACGCGGGCTTTGATGCAGAGAGCGGAAGCTTAAAGGCTAAATTTAATGTTCGAGGCAATGAACTTACAGAAAATTTGGCTAAAGAGTTAAAAGTGCCCTTTAAGCGCACTGGTGCCGTAGTTGTGGGTAACGACCTTGAAAAGCTAAAGGCGCTCTTAGAGCGCGGAGAAAAAAACGGCGTTCGCGGACTAGAAATTGTTGAGGGCGACAAATTAAAGAGTTTAGTTCCCAATTTAAAAGAGGATATTAAGTATGCACTATACGCGCCTTCAGCTGGGCTAATTTCACCCTATATGTTTGCAATAGCTCTTGCAGAAGAGGGCGTTATAAACGGCGGAGTGTGCAAGCTTAGCTTTGAAATAGATAGGGTAGAGCAAAAGGACGGCGTGTTTGAAATCTTTGGAAATAATGAGGTTCTTCAGGCGCGCAAGGTAATAAACTCTGCTGGCGCGGGCTTTAATGAAGTTTCCAAGCTTTTTAAAACAGAGGAATTTCCAATAAAGTTTAGGAGAGGCGAATATATAGTGCTAGATAAGTCGGACTTTGTAAAGCTTACAGTTTTTCCTCTCCCAACAGCACTTGGTAAGGGCATTTTAGCCACCCCTACAGTTGACGGAAATATCCTTTTAGGGCCTACCGCTGAGGATATAGAGGCTTTCAACACGGAAACGACAGAGTGCGGTATTGATAAGATAATTTCATATATAAATTCAACTTTTAATAATGTTCCATTAAACAAAAATATAAGGCAGTTCTCTGGCATTAGGGTTTCCTGCGGGGAAGATTTTGTTGTAACAGAGAGTAAGCTTAACCCAAATGTAATTTTAATTGCAGGAATAAACTCGCCAGGTTTAAGCTCTGCGCCTGCAATAGCTGAATATGTGGTGGAAGAGCTTTTAAAGGAACACTCAGAAGATAAACCTATGATAGCCAGAAAGGGCTATACCTGTGAGCCTGCAGGAAAAATTATTTGTAAGTGCGAAAAGGTTGGGGAAAAAGAGATAGAAAATGCGATAAATGCACCAATTCCAGCCACCACAGTGGATGCAGTAAAGAGGCGTGTGCGTGCGGGCATGGGTAGATGTCAGGGCGGACAGTGTATGTTGGATATTTGTAAACTGATAGCAAAAAATTTAAATATAGAACTTGAAGAGGTAAAGAAAGAGAGCGCTAAAAGTAACATAATGTTCAAAGGAGGCTTTTAATGGTAGATGTTGTTGTTATAGGCGGAGGTCCTGCTGGAATGTCCGCTTCACTCAAAGCCAAACAGCAGGGCGCAAGTGTGCTACTTATAGACTCCGAGCCTCGTCTGGGCGGAATTTTAAACCAGTGTATTCACAATGGCTTTGGTTTAAAGCATTTTAAAGAGGAACTAACAGGTCCAGAATATGCAAGCAGGCTAGAAAAGGAAGTTAAAGAGGCTGGCATTGAAATAATGCTAAATAGCTATGTAAACTTCATCCAAAAAAATATGGTGTATGTAATAACGCCAAATGGTCAGGAAAAGATAGACTGCAAGGCGATTGTGCTCTGCGCTGGAGCGCGCGAACGCAGTGCGGGAGAGATATATTTAAAGGGCAAGCGTCTAGCTGGTGTGTACACGGCAGGTAGCGTGCAAAAGATGATAAACTTTTATGGCAAGCTCCCAGGCAAAAGGGCGGTAATTTTGGGAAGTGGAGATATAGGGCTCATAATGGCGCGCAGGCTGACCTTAGAGGGCGTAAAGGTTGAAGCCGTGCTAGAAATTATGGAGCACTCCTCTGGGCTTAGAAGAAACATCCGCCAGTGCATAGAGGACTTTAATATACCACTAAAATTTAGCCATACCGTCACGCGAGTTGTGGGCAAAGATAGAGTGGAGGGCGTTTACTACGCTCAGGTTGATGAGAATAGAAAGCCAATTTTATCTACGGAAAAGCTTTTAGAGTGCGATTGTTTGCTTTTATCCGTTGGGCTTATTCCGGAAAACAGCTTGCTTCCAGAGAGTGTAAAGAGAAATAAGTTTGTTATAGTAGATGATGAAAGGCAGACTAGCGAAGAGGGGATATTTATTTCAGGCAATGTGCTTCACATCCACGACCTTGCAGATAACGCCACAGAGGAAGGGGAGATTGCGGGCAAGTTTGCAGGGCTCTATTCACAAGGCAAACTTGAAAAATTTGATAAGGTAAATTTAAGCTTTTCCAAAAATATATCCTACTGTATGCCAAGTTTAATAAATAAAAAGAATGAGGGTAAATTCACGATATATATGCGTGCAAACGCCAATTTCTTAAAGAAAAACATACTTGTTAAATGTGGAAATGAAGTTATTGCTAAAAAATTTTGCATAGGCATAACCACAGGGGAAATGCAGGAAATTGAAGTGGAGTATTCTAAGGTTAAAGATGATATCTTTGTGGATATAGAGGAGTAAGTTATGGAAACTGTTTGTATATGTTGCCCCATAGGGTGCAGGCTTAAAATAGAAAAGGTAGACGGTGAAGTTCGGGTTAGTGGAAACTCTTGTCCGCGCGGAAAAGCCTACGGCATAACTGAATACACCTCGCCCAAGCGCGTGCTTACCACAAGCGTAAACACAGGCACCGTCACCTACACATTAAAGACCACAGATGCCATTTTAAAGGAAAAATTGTTTGACGCCATAGCAGAAATTAAAAAGTTAAAACTAAAAAACTATAACCTTGGCGACATAGTAATAAAAAACCTTTTAAACCTTGGCGTTGATGTTGTGATTACTGGAGTTTTAAAAGAAGTATAAAAAAAACACCTTTTAAGGTGTTTTATCTATCCAAATCTTCCTCATTAAAATCTTTATAGCCCAAACTTCTATAGTCTAAATGAGTTTTATCTTGCATAGTTTTAGTAGGAGGAGCATCTTTAATAAAACTTGTATCCTTTCTTCTTTCATAGTGTGACATATCTCGCGGAAAGCCTTGGTTTAAATAGTCCTCTTCTTCCTTGTAGGAATTATTTGTGTCTATATATTCTCGTCCAGCTTCACTGTTGTTATGATATTCTCTATTTGAGTAGGAATAATCTTTGCCACTTTCAGCGGAGTAAGCCTTTTTAGGTCTTTCTTCTGCGAGCACATCTTTTTTCTTGTTAAAGCCGTCATCGTTTATCTTAATTCTGCCCTTTCCTCTAAAGGCTTGAACTAGCATCCAAATTCCCGCTACGCCAATGAAGAAATATATAATTCTAGAAAACATGCTTGCCTGCGAGCCAAAAAGGCCTGCAATGAAATCGTATTGAAGCGCGCCAATAGAAAGCCAGTTCATAGCGCCAAGAAGAATTAGAACAAATGAAATAAAGGTAATCATAACCCCTCCAAGTTAAGTTTTATTTATTTTGCGCAGAGTAAAGTTTTTTATACACAAGAAAAATTTAATAAATTTTAACAAAATTCTTGACAATAAAATATAATAAGTCTATAATGTCGAATGTTTAGGTTGGTAAAGCAAACAGCTTAACTTGCTTAAATTTTTTTTATTAGGAGGAGCGTATGCCAGCAACATTTTTAACACCAGAAGGTAAAAAACAACTAGAAGAAAAACTTGAATATTATAAAACTGTTAGAAGACCAGAAATTTCTGCCAAGATAGGAATAGCAAGAGAATATGGCGACCTTAGCGAGAATGCAGAATACGATGCAGCAAAGGAAGAACAAGCTCAACTTGAAGCTGAAATTCTTGAAATAGAAGATAAACTCCGCAACGCGGTTATAATAAATAAAAGCAAACTCAGCACAGACAAGGTAAGCATTGGTTGCACAGTAAAAATTTACGATGTAGATTTTGATGAAGAAGTTGAATATCAAATAATTGGTTCAACAGAGAGTAACCCATTAAAAGGTTTAATAAGCAATGAATCTCCAGTAGGAAGGGCGCTTATAGGCAAAAAAGTAGGCGACACAGTAGTTGTAGAAACTCCAGCTGGACCAAGTACAATAAAAGTTTTAGAAATCAAGGCATAATAATAAAAATAACAAGGCACTAACTCATTAGGTTAAGGCCTTGTTTTTTTATGCAATTTAAAGGAGATGAATATAACTCTTTTTAAGAAGCTGGGGTATAAGTAGGCTAGCGCTTTTTTAAAACGGTGCAGGCTGGTCCGTCAGAATTAAAGGCGTTGGGGTAAATCTTTGCAAGAGGCTTCGGAGCCCATTCCACCGTCATCCTAAGCGGTAGCCCTTAGATCTCCTCCCGTGACCCGCATAATTAAAAAAAGAGTTCTGAACGCGGATAGTAAGATTAGTTTTTATTTTTTTAATAGCAACGCC
>CALVYR010000021.1 GCA_944372325.1 uncultured Clostridia bacterium
ACGGCTAGCGCTCCTGGTCCAATATGACAGGATACGCTAAGTGAAAGTGGGTCGCAATAGGTAACCTCAACATCTGGTATGGCTTTTTTTACTTCTTCCATAAACTTTTGTGCGTTTTCATCGTTATGTGTGTGAGCAATGCAAAGCCTCATCTCTTGCCTAATATCTTTAAACCTATTGTTTAAGTCGTTCTTAACAGCTTCAATCATAGTTTGGCAAGCCACTTTAGTTCCCATAACCTTTTTGTATGCATCCAGTTTTCCGCCCTGAATTTGAAGCACGGGCTTTATGTGAAGAAGTGCGCCGAGCGCTGCGCCCGCTGGCGTTACACGCCCGCCCTTTTTAAGATATTTTAAAGTATCTACCATTATGTATATGCTAGAATCAAACTTTGTGTCTGTTAAAATTTGTTTAATTTCCTCTGCATCCTTTCCTTGCTCAGCAAGTTTTTTAGCATCGTAAACGGCGTTCTTTAAGGTTACAGATATGCGTTGATTGTCCACAACGAACACTTTGCCTGCAAACTTTTCCTCTCTTGCAAAATTTATTGCGCTCTCACAGCTTTTGCTGAGCCCGCTAGACATTGGAATATATACTATCTCATCGTAGTCCTTTAAAAGGTTGTCCCAAAAATCTTCTAACGCGCCTAGTGCTGGTTGAGAAGTTTTGACATCTTCATTGTTTTTGAGTTTTTCATAAAACTCATCTTGGCTAAGATTTATATCTTCAAAATATTCCTCTTCACCTATTGTAAAAGGCATAGGAAGCACAAAAATTCCGTTTTCCTTTCCCTCTGCCTGAGTTATACCACTATTAGAATCTGTTGCTATTGCTATTTTTTTCATATTAATCTCCTTAGGCTATTTAACCATATTTTAATCTTGATGTAAAGAATTTTTTAATGTTTTTCTCTTCTCTTTAAAAAAACTAGTTAGAAGTTTTGAGCACTCCTCTTCCATAATTCCACCGCGGTAAATTACCTTGTGGTTTAAACGCTTGTCCTGAAATATGAGTTTTAAAAAATCTGTTTCCGAACTCTTATCAAAGGCGCCAAAATAGCACTCTCTTATTCTAGCATTTGCAATCGCCCCTGCGCACATTGGGCAAGGCTCTAGGGTGACATAAATTTCTGCGTTTTCAAGCCTCCAATCTTTAAGCCTTTTGCACGCCTTTTGAATTGCTATTATCTCTGCATGATTTACTGCATTTTTGCTCTTGCGTCTAGTGTTATGCGCCTTTGAAATTATTTTGCCATCTTTAACTATCACCACACCTATTGGAACCTCACCCTTTAAAAAGGCCTTTTCCGCCTCCTTTAGTGCGAGCGCCATGTAGACTTCTTTCATAGGACTCCCCAAATAAAGGTGGAAATTGTAACGCCAACACTCAATATGAGCGAGCTATACAAGAATATCTTTTCCACATAGGCGGGCTTTCTAGTTTGGTGTATGTTTATTCCAATATATTCAGCAGGAATTTTTAAGGAGAGCTCTCTAACATAGGGCGCTTGGCTTTCTGGAACGACCTTTGTCTCTTCACCCTCTATGCTCTCTGGAGCTTTTAAGCTTGGGGATAAGTTTTCTTTTAAGTCCTTTACAAGGTTGCCAAGCTTTTTGCCCGTGGTCTGTTTAAACAAGAGATACACAAGCCAGGTGAGCAAGAATATTGCCACAACTAATACAAGAAGTATAACAAGCATTGCAATTAAAAAGTTTGAGCCAGAAATTGCCGAGCTAATCTGCGATAAAAGGTCACCTAAAAATAAGTTGTTGGCGCTGGCGTAATCTAGATAGACACTTATGCCGTTGTTCATAAAGTGTATTATCATAGCCGGGAAAATGCTGTTTGTAGAAATTGTTAAAAAGCCAAGTAGTGCGCCAATTAAACTAGCATAGAAAAACTGTTCTATATTTAAGTGCATTAGTCCAAACAAGAGTGCGGATAAAATTACCGCCTTTTTCATGCCTAGATCTTTAAATCCGCGAAGTAATAGCCCGCGATGAGCCACCTCTTCACAGAAACCTGGTAGAATTGCTGTAATTAAAAGGTTCACAAAGAACATCCAAAGCGGATAGCTTGCCACTACTACAGAACCGCTTGAATAGTGATAGCCAAACAGTTGAAGTATAAAGCTAAAAAAGGATGATACCGCTATATTTAAAAAGAAAACTAATATTCCTATGCCGATGCATATTAGCACGCTTTTAAAATTTATTTTATTAAACCTAAAATCTTTAAAGGTGGTTTTTACCTTTTGCTTGTTTAAAATAGAATATAGAAAGAGAGGCAGTAGAAACATAAAGCCTATTTGAATTAGCCCATTTAAAATATAGCTTTCCGCGCCACCTAAAAAGGAAAATAGGTCCACCGCTGTAGAAATTCTAATTAGCACAAACAAAATTATAAGGATAAAATAAGTGAGGTTTGCATTGAAAAATTCTGTTCTTGGCTTCATAACGCTATCACCCCCAAACCGCTAAGTATATCAATAAGTAAGAACACACCACCCAACACTGCGCCTAAAATTATAGGAAGATTAGATTTAACCTCTGCATTTTCCATAGCCACAAACTGCTCCTGCTGTTCTGGCGTAAGAGAGATGGATTTATCCACATTTTTTAAGAGCTTTCCAAGTAGCCAGATTGCCACAAAGGCTACCGCACATATTGCCACGGATATAAGCGCAAACGCCCAGGTTGGCAACGCCACTTCAAAGTTAAAATTTACATAATTTAATATGACTACAAGCGCGTTGTTGATAAAATGAATTATCATTGGCGCCACAACGCTTCCAGTTTTTAGTGCAACAAAACTAAGTATTAACCCAAATAGGAAAGGAAATACAAACTGCTGAAGCGAGCCATGAATTAGCGCAAACAAAAGTGAAGTTACAACCATTGCAGGAAGCGCGCCTAGCTTTTTGTAGCCATTAAGAATTACACCTCTAAACACAAGCTCCTCTAATATGGCAGGAACGCCTGCAAGCAATATGATGTTTAAAATAAGCCAGCCAAAGTTATCTAGCGGAAGAGGAAGAGAGGTAGATAGATTATAGCCTATAAAATCTAAAAAGGTATCCACGCAGGAAATTAGCGGATTTAAACCAAACACGCCTATTAAGCCGATAAGCACGCAGATAAGTGTGTTTCTCCACCCCAGCTTAAAATTTATTTTACTAGCTCGTTTAAAATCTATATTCCTATTGTATGTAAAGTATACGATCAAAAAGCCAATCTGCGCCAGCATAACCATGATTATTTGAATAAAGATGTTATCTAAAAGCGCGCTATATGCCTCTTCCGTTCTTGCAAAGCCCGTTAAAAGTATAACAAAAACGGCGCCAAGCAACTGTGGCACTAATACGCTCCATAAAAACATCTTTCCGCTATCTGTTTTAGTGTAATAAAATTT
The DNA here is from genome assembly GCA_944372325.1 of uncultured Clostridia bacterium. Taxonomy (GTDB): domain Bacteria; phylum Bacillota; class Clostridia; order Christensenellales; family UBA1242; genus Caccopulliclostridium. Next base: position 3,412 of record CALVYR010000021.1, read on the forward strand.
CTTCAAAGTATCTCCTAAAGTTGTTTTGCAACATATACTATACATTATATTCGCAAAAAACTCAAATAATTTATCTCTTTACATGCAAAATTTGTTTGGCGAGTCCCTTATTCGGCTCACCTAAAAATGTTTTGTATAGGTTTTTAATCTGAATGTTGTCGTGCGCCTTTCTAACATTTTCTTTAAGATCGGTGTCGAAAAGCCCTTTTGCGCGCTTTTTTACAAGCGGGGTTTTATCAAAATCTCTAGGATATAGTGGCATGCCCGTTCCGTTCACACAACCGCCAGGACAAGCCATAACCTCTATAAAATCGAACTCTTCCCCTGCTTTTAACCTATCTAAAAGCATTTTTGCGTTATTAAGCCCGCTAGCTAGCGCCACTTTAAGTTTTCTATCACCAATTAAAATTTCCCTTTCCACTATGCCGTCTAGCCCTCTGTTTATCTGGTAATCAAGCCCTTTAACGGAACTTTTATCCAGCTTTTCAGACAGTGTTCTAAGCGAAGCCTCCAAAACGCCACCGCTAGTGCCAAAAATAACGCCAGCGCCAGACGCCATGCCAAAGGTGCTATCAAAGTTTGTATCCTTTAAATTTGCAAAGTCGATGTTCTTTTGTTTTAAAAGCTCGCCAAGCTCACGCACTGTAAGCACGGCATCCACATCTAGCCCCTCACTTACATTAATTCCTGCTTTTAAACGCTCTAGCCTCTTAGCAAGGCAGGGCATTATGCACACAACAAAAAGTTTGTTTGGGCTTACTCCAAGCTTTTCAGCATAATAGGTTTTAACCACGGCACCAAAAATCTGTTGCGGAGATTTTGTTGTGGATAAATTCCCAATAAACTCAGGATAAAACTTTTCCACATATTTAACCCATGCGGGGCAACAAGAAGTAAGATGTGGCAAGTTTCTCCCGCTTAAAATTCGCTCTGCGAACTCAGCGGACTCCTCCATAATGGTGAGGTCTGCGGCGAAGTCTAAATCGAACACATCATCAAAACCCAAGGTTTTAAGTGCGGTTACAAGCTTGCCTTTTAAATTAAGCCCAACTTCCAAGCCAAACATTTCCCCCATAGCCACTCTAGCAGACGGCGCGCACGCTCCTACCACGCGGAGGTTTTTATCCTTAATTGAGTTTAAAATTTGCTCTATAGGTTTTTCTTGTTCTTTAATTTCCATACAATTAATTTTAGCAAAAAACCATATAAAATGTAAAAAGAAAGCAAGAAGTTTTAAAAAAATATCCCTAAGCTTAAACTTAGAGATATTTTTCATAACTGGTGATCCCGAGGGGAATCGCTCCGCTTCGCCAGCATTACAAGAGGTAGTGCTCGCTATCACGCCGGGGCGGGCGAACGCAATACTATTGCCTTCGCTTATCCGCCCGTTCGATTTTATTTTTCCGCAAAATATGAAATTTTGCGATAAATACTTACCGCCTAAAAGAAATCTTTTTGCATCTTTTGCCAAAACTTACTGACCACCCAGCGTAAAATTACGCCGGTCAGCAGTTTTGCCAAAATATATCAAAAATATTAACTTTTATGCTACTTTACATTTCTAAATAAACTATATATAAAAAATATTTTATTAAAAAAATATCCCTAAGCTTAAGCTAAGGGATATCTTTCATAACTGGTGATCCCGACGTTTGTTCACTCGGAATTCAAAATACGGTAAAACCTTTTGTTGTTTTTGATAATAACAAACTTTTACCATATTTGTCAAATGATATGCAACACTTTGATAAAAAACAAATTCTTTGGGCATTCTTTGTTTTGCGTTCAGTAGTTGCGAGGACTGACTTGCGAGTTCGCTAAAATTTTATACTTGATTATAAGGTTGTCGTCAAAGGGGTAGAAAATTTGATTTATAAGTTTAGGAGTTAATTATGAGTATTGAAAACAATACCGTTAGGAAACGAGGAGTTAGTATTATCAGCCGAGAGGCTGTAATGAATAGAAAACAATTTTTTGAAAAAAAGAAAATATATTGGGAACAATTTGAAAAGAAGATAGGACTTCACAAAATAGTTAAAAACGCTTTACTTAATTTGCAAGAGCCAACAGCAGAGTTTTTGGTCGTTCCTCGACCACTGGAAAAATTCTTTTTACTTTATCTAAACAAATTTTTTCCTAGTCAACAGAACAAGCAATGTGCTTTGAATGTGGCTCGGGTTTTTGCTTTACTATCTCATCAATATTATCTCTCTGCTGAAAAGTTTAATATGAAAGTATCTTTTTTTGTGTCGCCTAGCATTTGGGAAAAGTGGTTAATTGGAAGAAAAGCAAAAAAAACGAGTATTAAAATTTTGGAAGAAATGGGGTTGATTACCAAATATCGTTTTAATCGCAACAAGAACGCACCAGCAGAAGAATCTAGGTTTGTCATTATGTATCAATTTAATTTGCAAAAAGTAAAATGGCTTTATGCTTGCGTTAAAACTTTAATTGCTTTAGAACAGAAAACATCGTGTGAAGACCAAAGAGTTGTAAACAAATATGAAGAAATAACGGAAGACATTTTTGGTTATATTGAAAAAGTTGAGGACGAGGAAAAATATTTATTTTAGTTTGTTCCTCTTGACATTTATATTGGTTTAAGAGTTAAAAAGGAGTGGTCTTTACTGACCACTCCTTTGAGTTATAGTTCGTATGTGTTTTGTTAAAACTGACACACTGCGTTATACGGGCTGACAATTCTTTGTTTTATGCTTTTTAATATCAGTTTAATTTACTTCTTGCATAAATCTTAATTCGGTGCGAACAGCATAAAAAATGCTTTCGCTTTTATGCTTTCCCGTTTCAACAACAAGTTTTATTGGGTTTGTGTCATTCACTTTCAAAAAGAGAATTTGTAGTTTTTGCTCGGGTGTAAAATTTGAATAAACTTTTGAAATCAACGAATTGTTTTCAGTTGTGAACAACACAAGCATTTTGAGGCTGTTTGCTTTTGAAAATTCATTTAATTCTAAAAGCAATTCAAAAAGTTTTTCGCTGTCAAATATATTTGAAATTTTATCTAAATCTATTACAAATAAATCTATTTTTGCCAGGTGTTCAGTTTTATGTTGTGTTAGTATTTTTTTAACTTTATTTATCGCTTCGCTTGGCTTTTCTGCATTAAAACACTCATAATTCTCAAAATGGTAACAACAAATATTGCTAGCAAGGTCGCCACAAATTTCATTGTTCTCACCGAAAATTACCGAAACATTTGCAGAATCAACAAGTTTGAAAGTGTTAGGCAAAGAATATTTTAATGACATAATTTTACCTCCTTAATTTTGCTAGAAAAAGAGTGGCAAACTTGACTACTCTTTAAATTTACATTTTACTTAAAATGTTTTTCTTTTCTTTTTCATATTCTTCTTTTGATATAACGCCTCTATTTTGCAAATCATTCAAATATGTTAATTGTTCTGTCGTGCTTTGTTTTGGGCTTTCATTTTCTAAGTGGCTGTTTATTTTTTCTAACTCACAAACTTTCAAAATATGAACTATCAAAAACGAAATAAAGGTGCTAAAACTAAGTAAAACAGTGGCTGATGCAATATATAAGTATATTGCATCTTGTTCGTGGTTCACGCTAAGAATAATGCCAACACATAACAAGCCTACGCTAACAAATAATGTTAAAGCAAACAAAATGATAATTGTTGTTTCAACAAACTTTCGTGAAATTATGCGATTGCTAGGTTGCCCGTTATTACTCATTTTTTACCTCCACGACTTAAAATTTCTGCTTTTTTCTCATTGTATTCTTGTTCAGTTATTAAGCCCTTTTCTTTAAGTTCGTTTAATTCTGCAAGCGGGTTTTCACCTTTTGATGATTTCTTTTTCCACACCTTTGCTGCAATTAAAACGATTGCTGTGACCAAAGCTGCCACACCGAGTGCGATAAATGCGTATATCATTTTTACCTCCTATTTCCATTAAAACTTAAAAAAATATATTAGTCCAATCTATTTGGGTTAATTTTAAATAAAATGATAATGCTACTTTACTTCTTTGCAAGATAATATTTGAACATTTTGACCAGCGAACATTTGCTTTACTTTATTTTTGGCTAAACCCTCACTATATGCAGAAACTATCATTTGATTTTCTGTCATTGTTAAAATGCCAAGAAAGGAATTAGGAATTATGCGAAATGTCACCTCAAATTTTTTCATTATTACTCCTTAATTAAGTGTTGCAAGTGCTTTTGAAATAGCACCATTTGGCTCAAATATTTTCTCTACCATTTGTTTGCAATCTTCTTCCAAAAATTGTGTATTGTCATTCAAAACAAGTTGTTGGTATTTTTCAACTGCCTCACTTGAATCTTGCTTATTTCCAAACAGCCATTGTTTTGGGCATTGGTTTTGGGTGGAATTCTTTACAAACAACAAAGACATTTCATTTACGCATATTTGAAAGTAATGGGTTGGGTAATTTGCAAGTTCGTTTATTCTAAACATCAAATTCACTTGACCTCTATTTGTAGTTGGAACAAGTTGTTTTTTATTTTCCGTTACAATGGTCGCACCTTTTTGTTCAAGCAATTTTGATAAAATCTTTGATGTTTCTTGTATCCAATTTGGCTTGCTTTCAAAGATAAAATCTAACACTTTTTTATTGTTTCTATATATCTCTAATGCTTGTTTTTTCAATTCAAATTCATTGTTCATATCAAATTCCCTTTCTATTATTTTTTTGTAATCCTCAATAAGTGTTTTAATTATGTTGTCGGCTGAGTCTATGTTGACTTTTTGTAAAACATCAAATATAAATTTGTAGTCTATTTCAAGCCATTCAGTATAAGTTGAATTTGCTTTGTTTGGGGTTAAATATAGCATAACTTTTTTATGGTTTTTATATTTTCCGCTACAAAGGAAATTTTTATATTTTTCAAGTTGGTTGTCGTGCTGGTCAGAATCAACTTTGTTTTCAATAGCAACAACAATTTTTTGAGTTTCATTCTTTGTAATTTCAAGGTCAAAAAGAATATCAATTCGCCCATCTTTTACTGCAATCTCACGATACACATTGACTTTGTCAATGTTTCCATAAAGCATATCAAAAAAATCAAGTTCGCTCGTTATATCTTTTGCAAGTAGTGTTAAAAAATTTCTTAAAAACTGATGACCGATATTTCCACTTTTGCTAGGGTCTAAAAGAAACGCCAAAAAATCACTATGCCTTAATTCTTGTCGGTTAATATTCAAAATGTCAAATACATTGTATTTATCATAACCAGCCCTAACAAGTGGGCGAATGACCGCATTGTCAAAGTTTAATGCAAAGTCCTGCAATTCTTTTTCGGTTGGTATATTTGCCATATCTACTCCTTAAAAATGGCACAAAATAAAAGTGCCGCCCTCAATGAGAGCGACACAGTGCTAATACCGACACCCTCGTTGAAGTGCGACCTTACAACTCACGCAAAGCGTTGGGTAATCAGTGAATAGCCAAACAAAATTAAATCGCTTGCGTGCTAAAAATAAAATATAAAGTTGTAAGGTCGCAATAGTATTATAGCACAATGATTGCAAAAAAGGAAATATTTGTCGATATTTTTATTGAAATTTCTTACTTTATTGTGTTTCACAAGCCCGACAATTCGTTTATACGGCGATGAAAACAAGTCTTTGGTGCTTTGTTTGCAATACAAAAAAAGCGGGTGAAGACCGCTTTTTTACTTTATTTATTTTTTACCTGACTGCTTTTTTCTTCTATGTATTTATCTAGCAAATCATAGGCTTTTCGCATTATTTCTAATTTTGTTTTGCTATCTATGTATTTACGACCAAAAATGATATCAATATCTTTTTGACTAACTCCTGCGTTTTTCATCATAAGTTTAACTGAATAACGCAGCCATTTGAACTGGAATTTTCTCATTTCTACATTTTCTAAATTATCAATTTTTGATTTCCAAGTATGTGCAAATTCTGATGTAATTTTTAATTTATCACGAATGTCTTTTGTGTCTTTATTAAGTGCAAAAGAGGCAGGCTCGCCATTTTCTTTAATACATAGAAAATCAGAATATTTCGTATTAAATTCAGAACCAAGTTTTTGGCGATTCTGTTCACTGTTAGTTTTTAACCATTCAATAACTATTAACATTCTTTCAGTGAGAGGGTATTTTTTGTTTGGAGTAAATATGCTTTTTTCTTCTAAAATCAAAACTGATTCTTTTTCAAAACTTATGGCTCGCTGAAAGTATATCGTTTTATTTTCATAGTCTATATCGGTATATTTTGCACCCAAAATTTCTCTTGTGCGGCAACCCAACAAGGCTCCTAAAACAAATATTGCTTCTTTACGATTTGTAATTGTCATATTTACTAAGCGTAAATATTCGGGTTCGTTAATGTGGAAAAACACATCTCTTTCCTTTGGAATATGTGAGGTATCTTTTTTTTCTCGTGCTTTTCTATATACAATTTTCTTTAAATTTTCGCTTGGGTTGTCGGCTGTGCGATAACCTAACACGCATAAAATATCATAGCCATTTTCTCTATTTTCAAGGTAGTTTTCAAATTTTTTTTTGCTGATTGTAGGTAAGTTTTTAAGTTTTAGCCAATTTTTGATATCTTGGTAGCGATATCCCAATAAGCGAGCTATTTGGTTTTTTGTCCATTTTGAGTGTGTAAATTCATTTGTTTTATAAATGCAATTTTTAACTAATTGTCGTGCTACATAAGCATCAAAATTAAGTGGCTTTGGCTCGTGTGGTTTATCAGAACAACTCATTTTGCAATTTCTGCAATAATAGTATTGCACACCATTCTTCTTGCTATTTATTGGCAATTCCTTTCCACATTTCTCACATTTCATAAAAATATTATATCAGAAATTAAAAAATGTTACAAGCGTTTGTATGTGGAAGTGTGAAAAGGAGAAGAAAAATGAAAGTTGAAAGTAAAGATTTACCTATTTTACCACAGCAATTTATTCAAGCAAAAGTAATAACATACTCAAATGGTCGCAAAGCAATCGTGGGTAAAAAGGTTATAAATGGTGCTAAAAGTCCCATTAAAAAGCGAGGTCGGTGTCCGCCCGTAAATCGCAACGAACCTATGACCAAAAAAGCATTAAAAAGGACAAAAAATCATAATTTTGGAAGACTTTTTGAACTGGACTTGATTGACCAAAATTGTCGTTTTGTTTCCCTTACAATATGCAAAGAGAAGTATAACATTTATAACAAAGTTAGCAAAAGGTTTAAGCATTTTATTGCCGAGGTTCGTGAAAAAGTAAAAAATCATTTTATTGGCACTGCAAGATTTATTGAATTGCAAAAAAATGGATTTTTCCATATACATTGTATTTTGGTTTTTGATAATAAAAATATTGATTTGACTTGCAAAGATTTGCACAAAATGTGGGGTTGGGGTTTGGTTGATATGAAGGCTGTCAAAAACAGATTTGGTCTTTTTGATTATCTAACAAATTTAAAACACAATATGACCAATGGAAAGGACAATAAGTTTACCCGTTACCCGAAAGGTGCAAGAATAATTTACATTAGTCCAAATTTATCAAGAGCAAAAAGTAAAGATATTTTACTTACACCAGAAAAATATTCTGCGTTGCAAAATAGTGGAGAATATGAAGTGTATTTTAAATCACATCAATACTATGACCCTACTACACAAAAGAAAAGAAATCGCATTGATAAAAAAATTTTAATTCAAAAAAATAAAAAATAAAATGAGGAGGTTTGAGCAAAATTGAAATTTGTGTTTTATAAGGTTCCATTATTATTTTTAATGTGCTTTAATAAAATTGCAAGTTAAATTTTGCGAAAAAATTATGAATATACGCTTTATTGCGAAAAAACAAAAAGTTGAGTATCAAACAGTTGATACAACTATTGGTTCATTAAAAGAAATTGATAAGAAAGAACTTTTCCCTTTATTTGAACTAATAATGAAAGAATTAAAAAACGAACAAAAAGAAGAAAACAAAGGAGGACAAATAAATGAATAAAGAATCAAATAAGGTTGCGGTTGGCTATTGTAGAGTTTCAACCGATAAACAGCGAGAAGAAAGTTTAGACCACCAACAACGAGAAATTCAAAAATATGCTGATGAGAATGGAATTAAAATAATTAACTGGTATATTGACCACGGGTATTCTGGAACAACGGAAGAAAGACCAGACTTTCAAAAAATGATAGAGGATAGTAAAAAGAAAGAGTTTAATTTAGTGCTAGTGTGGAAACTTGATAGATTCTCTCGTGATAAGTTTGTAAGTGCTAATGCTAAACATAAACTAAAAGAAAATGGTGTTTCTGTCTTTTCAGTTATTGAAAGAATTGAGAATACGCCCGAGGGAGAAATCATAGAAAGTCTGTTTGAAGCAATGAATCAATACTATGTAAAAAATCTTGCTCGTGGTGTATTGGGCGGAATGGTTGAAAATGTTAGAAATGGTATAAGCGTTGGAAGTTGCACTTTTGGTTATATGTTGACACCAAAATTAGATGAAAATGGCAATATTGTTAAAAAATATAGCAAGACTGGAAAGGCTAAACCCGTAAATATTTATACTCTCCACCCAGAACATTCTGCCACTGTAAAACTTATTTTTGATATGTTTTTGGCTGGTGCAAGTAGAAATGAAATATTGGCACGATTAAAAGAGTGTGGCTACAAGAATTCAAAAGGTGGAGATTTCAAAGCAACTAATATTGATAAAATTTTAAGAAATGAGCGTTACACAGGTGTTTATATTTTGGAGTATAACAAAGGTAAACAAGTCAATTATATGGACACCGAAGTAATACGCAACGAAGGTGGGCTGCCAAAAATAATCGACAAAGAAGACTTTGACAAAGTTCAGCAAATGCTAAATGCTCGCAAACATCAACCAAATGCTCGCTCACTGGTTAGTTATCTATTGACTGGTAAAATTGTTTGCGGAAATTGTGGAGCTCAATTTACAGGCTCTACTCACTACAAAAACGGACAACCTTATCACTATTATCGTTGCGGGCGTAATAATGATGACTGCAAAATGATATCTATTCGCAAAGAAGCCATTGAAAACTTTGTAATAAAAGAAATTGAAAAAGTTGTAAAAAGTGGAGAGTTTGTTGCAAGCATACTTGACCGTTTTGCTGAGTTCTATAAAGAAAGAAATAACAACAGCGAAATTATTAAAAGGCTTGAAAAGAATTTGCGAGATATTGAGCGTAAAATTGGCAACTTGACAAAGATAGTGGCCGAAACAGGAAAATATACTGAAATGTTTGAAACTCAGTTGGATGCTCTTACTGATGAAAAAATTAAAATTCTTGCAAATCTTAAAAACGAAACAAATATGGGCTTGACCGAATTTATTACAAAAGACCAAGTTCGCCGTTCTTATTGCAAGGTTTTGAAATTATTAAAAAACGGAAAAGTTGAAGACCAAAGAACAATTATCAACACTTTGCTTAATCGTGTGGTGGTTTATAAAGACCGAGTTGAAACCTTTATCAATATTTTACCTTATGAGGGTTCTATTGCCGAAATGTCAATCACAAACGCTGACTTGGTAAAATATGGCTTGCTAGAAACCTCAGAAAATGAAAATATCACTCAGGAATGCAATATTCCGAGTGATATTTGCTTTGGTGATCCCGAGGGGAATCGAACCCCTGATACCGCCGTGAAAGGGCGATGTCTTAACCGCTTGACCACGGGACCTAGAAAATTTATCGGCCTTTTGGGCTCGTTTTGAAGCAAGAAGCTTCAAAAACTTCGCTTGTTGGCCGTAAATTTTCTTTTAACGGCCATACGCAAACTCCGCTTCGCTGGGAGTTTGGCCGTTACTCTCGTGCGAAGTAAATGCTTCGAAGAGTAACAAGGAACTTTTAATTTGTCGACCTTTTGGGCTCATTTGCCCTTCGGTCAAATTTAGGCGTTTCGCCTACTTTGCACCCGGAAGTGCAAAGATTGGTAGCGGTGAGTAGATTCGAACCACTGACCTTACGGGTATGAACCGTACGCTCTAACCAACTGAGCTACACCGCCAAATTGCTCTATGATTTTATACTAATTTTTGCCTTATGTCAAGGTTTTTATCAAATTTTTTCTATTTTGACAAAACAAATTGTGTTTCTTGTCAATTTTTTTTGCTTTTTTACTTAAAGTTGTGCTAAAATGCTCTAAAAAGGATGTATTTTATGGACGAAATTATACTTACAGGAATTAAACCAACAGGCACCCCTCATATTGGAAACTACTTTGGCGCAATTAAACCCGCCTTGGAACTTGCTGAAAAACATGAGAATAGCTTTTACTTTATTGCAGATTATCACTCTTTAAACACGGTTAAAACGGCTGAAGAGCTAAAAACTCACACCTATGAAGTGGCAGCCACTTGGCTAGCTTGCGGGCTCAATCCTGATAAGGTGGTGTTCTATAAGCAGAGCGACATTCCTGAGGTCTTTGAGCTTATGTGGATACTTTGTAATGTGACCCCTAAAGGGCTTATGAACAGAGCTCACGCCTATAAGGCGGCTGTTCAGAAAAACAATGAAGAGGGCCTAGATCCAGACGCTGGCGTGAATATGGGGCTATATAACTACCCCATTTTAATGGCTGCGGACATTCTTCTTTTTAACACCAACCTCGTTCCAGTTGGGCAGGACCAAAAACAGCATGTTGAAATGGCTAAAGAAATTGCTAGATATTTTAATAATAAATATGGCGAAACCTTTGTTGTACCTAAAGAGTATATAAGAGAAAGCGTTAAAGTTGTGCCTGGGCTAGACGGAAGAAAGATGAGCAAAAGCTACAACAACGCAATTGAAATTTTCGCTCCACAAAACGAGTTAAAAAAGAAGATCTTTAGCATTGTAACGGATAGCAGTTTACCTTCAGACCCAAAGCCTACCGACCATATGCTACTGGAGCTATACAAGCTTTTTGCAGACCCTTGTGAAGTAGCAGAGCTTACAGACAAATTTAAAGCTGGCATTGGCTGGGGCGAAGTTAAAAAGATAGCATTTGAAAAGGTAAACGAGATTTTAACTCCTCTTAGAGAAAAGTTTAATGAAATTTACAGCAACAAAGCCATGATAGATGATATTTTAAAGCAAGGCGCAGAGCGCGCTAGAAAGCTTGCAAAAGACACCTTACTAAAGGTAAGAAAAGCTATCGGCGCACAAGAATAATTAAAAAATGTCAGGTTGTTTTGACCTGACATTTCATTTTTAACCAGACTGTTCAAAAACAAGTGAGGCAAGGCTCGGCAAATAGGACCAGGCAGGAGTTTAGTTTCCTAAATGACTGTCTGGTCCTGTTTGACAGAAACACAGCATCGCGCAGTTTTTGGACAGTCTGAAAAGAAAAAACAACTTCTATTAGAAGTTGTTTCTCCCCAAAAAAAGTAATGAAAAAGAAATCACCTCTCAGGGCTGGCAGAGCCAAGATTATGGCTCTTTGAACTAAAATTATCGCGGGTTTTACTTCCGCTCCCCAAGGCTTTGACAGTTTCGTATTTCTTTTTGAAATCGGGTAAGGTTATTGATTTACTAGGGTTTATACCACCTGCTACTACGCTATTAACAGGAGAAATAGATTGTCCGTTCACCGATTGGGTTAATTTTATTTTCATTTGCCCTCCCTTTGAGTACTTGTACTATACCATAAAAAAAACCTTTTGTAAATACCTTTTTTAAAAATTTTTTAAAATTTTTTTTAGCCGTTTGATATAACTTGCCTTGCCTCCAAGGCTTTAGATAAGGTCACCTCATCGGCATACTCAAGGTCTGTGCCCATAGATACACCTTGGGCAATTCGCGTGACCTTAATTCCAAGCGGTGACAAAAGCCTTGCAATATACATGGCAGTAGCATCGCCCTCTACATCGGGGTTGGTTGCCATGATAACTTCCTTTGTACCTAGCTTTTGAATTCTTGAGAGAAGCTCTTTTATTCTAAGATCATCTGGTCCTCTATTTTCAAGCGGACTTAAAGTTCCGCCAAGCACATGGTAAAGGCCGTTATAGTTTTTCACCTTTTCCATAACAGAAATATCTTTAGGCTCTGCTACTACACATATTGTTTCTCCGCTTCTAGAGGAGCATATTTGGCAGACATCTTTGTTTGTATACCCGCCACACTCCTTGCAAAACTTTACCTCGGTTTTGGCAGATAGAATGTTTTTGGCAAGTTCTTCCACTTCAGCTATTTCCGCCCCTATAACATAGTAGGCATAGCGCTCCGCCGTCTTGTAGCCCACGCCTGGAAGATTTCTAAAGCTAGCTATAAGCCTTTCTATTGGTTCTGAATTTCTCATTATAACCCCATGTTTGCACTAGGCAACTTTTCCTTTTCTAGTTTGGAAATTTGGGTGAGACAATCGTTTACCGATGCCACAATTAAGTCCTCAAGCATCTCAACATCATCTGGGTCAACCACTTCAGGCTTTAACTTAACGCTCTTTAGCGTTCTATCGCCCATCATAGTAGTTTCCACCATTCCGCCACCAGCGCTTGCTGTAAACTCTGTGTTGTTTATCTCCTCTCTAATCTTTCCCATCTCTTCTTGCATCTTTTGCGCCTGTTTCATAAGCGCGCCAAGGTTTCCTCCGTTAAAACCACCAAAACCACCTCTGTAACCGTTCATATTATTCTCCTTTATACTTTTCTAAACTTTATTCCAAGCTTACTCAGCTTTGTTAAATCTTCCTCTACGAGGTCTTCATCCTTTTTAAGTTTAATAATCTCAAGCTCTAAACTTAGCCCCTGCCAAGCTATAGCCTTTTTAATCTCCTCCACATTTTCTGGAGAAGAAATCATATCATAAAGATATTGTTCTTCCGTTCTTAAAACAAGCTTGTTGCCGTCTAACTCAACATTGGTAATATCTCCGCACACCACATGAAGCGCAACATTTTTATGCTCGCGGAGATATAGCACAGTTTTACCCCAAATTGTCTTGACCTTTAATGGCTCAGACGGCGTCAATCGTTTTTTTTTACATCAAAGTCACCTAAGCATTTCACGATTGCCGTTTCTATAAGCGTTTTAGGAGATAGCGAATATCTTAAGTCTGCCTCAATGGAGCTAAAGTTTTTTAAACTCTCTATCAGCCACTTGCTATCCATTCTGTCAGCCTGAGCTTTATAGGCTGAGAACATCTCTCTAGATAGCCCCAACATATCATTTGCACTAGGCAAGGTTTTTATTACAAGTAAATCTCTGAAGTGCACGCTAAGGTCTTTAGCAAACACACTCATATTTTTACCGCTCTCTTGAACCTCGTTTACAATTTTAAAACACTCGCCCAAATCTTTATCATACAGGCTGTCCGTTAGCGCCACCACGCTTTTATACTCATTTAGCCCCAAAACCATCATAACGGCATTTAAGGTAATATTCCCATTTGTGTACGCCACTATGCAATCGGCAACTGAGAGAGTATCTCTCACACTGCCTTGACCTTGCGAGGCTATTAGCGTTAGAGCCTCCTCTTCATAGGATATATGCTCTCTATCAAATATATTCTTTAAAAGCTTTACTAAGGTTGCCACTGGCAGGAGTTTGAAATCAAACCTCATACACCTAGAAAGAATAGTTGCAGGAATTTTATGAACCTCTGTGGTAGCCAAGATGAACACCACATGTTTTGGAGGCTCTTCAAGAGTTTTTAAAAGAGCGTTAAACGCGCTGTCTGTAAGCATATGCACTTCGTCTATAATATACACCTTATACTTTGAACTGACTGGCATAAACTTTACATTTTCTCTAATCTCTCTAATCTCGTCCACGCGGTTGTTAGACGCTGCGTCTATTTCCACAATATCAATATTAGATGGGTCATCAAGAGCCTTGCACACTTCGCATTTCAAACATGGAGAGCCGTTTTCGTTATGTTCACAATTTATAGCCTTAGCGAAAATTTTTGCCGTGCTAGTTTTACCCGTACCTCTGCTACCAGTAAAAAGATAGGCATGAGAAATCTTTCCTGAAGCCACCTGGTTAGACAGCGTTTTTACAATGCTATCCTGCCCAACAACTTCAGAAAAGGTTTTAGGTCTATATTTTCTATAGAGCGCTTGATATTCCATAGAGTTATAATATCACAAAAGAGTAAAATGGTAAAGTAAAATTAAAAAAGAGGAAATAAAAAAATCTTATAGTTTAAAAGGAGATAAAAACCCCCAAATGCAAGTTTGCATTAGGGGTTGAATAGTAAATAGATTATTTTAATAAGATAATATTTAAATATAAAGATAATATTTAAATATAGCTTTTACCAAACTAAAATTGCTTAGAGATTAAAGAGCAAAGCTGGACACACGCCGGCGTTAGTGCTATTCACACCGCCGTAGTCGTACACATCACCAGCGTTGTACACACGGTATGCGCGAGACGCGGAAGAACCGGACGAACAAAGAAAATAGAATCCTGTACCACCGTTCACTCTATCTATTGTTGGTTCACTCGCTGATATATCTATACTCGCATAATTTACTATAGCAAAGTCCGTAGATGATTTTAAACGAGCTTTATCGGGATCTGTAGTATCTTTAAAGCTATAACTTAACATATCATTGTAAGTAGGCGCAAATACTTTTTGATCTTGAAGCACCACTGTGGCAGAACCTGAGTTCGTTAGTGGATATAAATCTCCTTCTGTTAAATTTCTACCTGATATTTTAGAAATATCTGTACTTGAAAAAGCATCTTGATAGAATACATTTGTTAGGTAATCTCTTAAATAGTTATCTTCTTTTGCATAGTCATTTGCTTGGCTGGCATTTCTATCTATATAGAAACAACTTGATGCCAAAAGTTGTTCACTCATTAGGTAAGATATATTTTTTTCATCATATTTCTTTGTTAGTATTCTCCATTTAATTGGCTGAACTTCAAACCATGCCTCAACATTGTCTACTACTGTTTCTCCATTGCTGTATATTTTGTCACTATAACTATAAACATTAGTAGCTGGAACTCTTACATAGGTCTTTCCGTCCGTATAGGTGTAGGCATAGTAGGTTATATACTTTTCTGGTGCTAGTTCTTCATAAGCCACAGGGTTATAAACCGTATAGCTATCCACTGAGCTTGGTTTTGTGGTTTGGTACCATGTTTTTAGGTCTTCATTTAAAGTGTCACCTACATAGTCCTGTGGATATTGCCCTACATCTACAAATTTATAGGTCGTTCCCCATGGAGCTTGTTGCTCATAGATTTTGTAGGGGTTATATTCTTCAAACTCAAAGCTAACATTTAAGTTTTTACTAAACTCTGTACTGCCTGTGGCCTCTAAAATAAGTTCGTAAGTAGCTGTTGTGTTTGAGGTTATACTCTCTAGTTCACTTGTATTACTTGTGACGGTTAGCCCTGTTATTGTTTCAGATATATCTTGTCCGCCTATGGTTACTGTTGGAGTGCCAGTAATTGCAAAGTCGGAGTAGTTTGTTATGTATACTTTTATCTTTATAAACCTTTGGTTTGGTATAAAGGCAATATTTCCTACCTCCCATGCTTCTAGTGGAAAGTTTCCACTTAGTTCATCTTGGGTATTATCAAAGTTTGCTACTGGGCCGTAATTAAATCTAGGGTCAGATAGTTTTGTCATCTCAGATTCAGTAGAAGAGTTCCCTCTATATACCTCTCCACTTAGTTGAACGAATAAGCCCTCTGGGTAGAACTTTAAGTTTCCGTTGATATCTAATGTTGCCACGCTTGCCACAGCCCATACACCTATGGTCAGCATAGCAAGGCACATCATACAACTAAGTAGTCCCGCTATTAACTTTGTTCTTTTCATTGTTTACTCCTTTTGGTTATTATTTATATTTTTTATTTTTTTATGTAAACCTTGCCAAGCTTTCAACTAGGCTTACAGCTCTAGTATAGCGCATTTTTCAAACCACTACCTAACGCTTTTTCGGAAGTTTGGATATTTTTGCTTATTTTTTTGAGTTAAGCATAAAAATTATTTTTGCAAGGTCATTTTACCCCCCCCGCATGTCGTCGAGAATCTCTCCGCTAGGCGAGTTACTATTCATAACTACGCTTGTCGCTCCGCGTTCTCTCCTCTCCCCAAAAATCATTTTGATTTTCGGGGACCCCATACAAAAATGCTACTCTACTTTTCTTTCATGCCTATTTTTACATTCATTTTTGTAACTTATGTACATTTAGGTAGAATGAGGTATCCAAAATTTTTTTTGGATACCTCATTCTACCCCCCCCCGCATTTTTGTCAAGCGAAATTAATAACTTTTCTAGTTTTTTTATTTTTCCATTTCTCCCACCCTGAAGCTTGAACAAAAATTCGGGACTTAGAAATTTTTTTTTGATAGGCTAGTGCTTCTATATGGCGGGTCGCGGTAAAGAACTTCTTATTTCTTCGTAGCGTTCGCCCGCGCTAACCGTCATTCTGAGCGGAGCGGTAGCGCAGTCGAAGAATCTTGGTATTGGAGTTTGATCTTTCTTCTTAAGCTCGCAGAGTTTTAAAAGTTTTTATTTCCGTTGTGTTTAACTTTTTAACTCTTCAAGCCATATTACTTCCCATGCCATAGAACGAGATCCTTCGACTGCGCGCTTTCGCGCTCCGCTCAGGATGACGCGAAAAAGAAAATCTTTTTCGCTCGCAATGAAAGTAGCGCCTACGCCAGAGCCATCGAAGCCTCTTGCAACGCCCCGCCCCAGCGCCTTTTTTATTCTGACGCACCCTCGCACCCTTGCCGTCATTTCGACCGTAAGAAATTATGGCTAAACTTTAATAACTATTTTTGCCAGATGTTTTATTTAAGCTACACCTTTCCTTTATATGCAGTGGAGAAATCTCAGCCTTAGAAAAAGTAGCCGAGATTTCTCCGCTACATATCGGCTTTTACCACTACTCCTATTTTTCATCTGGCATTAACTTTAATGCTAAAACACACCCTATTTCCTTTCGGTCGAAATGACGAGGGTGAGGCGTTGCTATTAAAAAAATAAAAACTAATCTTACTATCCGCGTTCAGAACTCTTTTTTTAATTATGCGGGTCACGGAAAAGAACTTCTTATTTCTTCGTAGCGTTCGCTTCGCACGAGAGTACGCACCAAACTCCCAGCGGAGCGGAGTTTGCGTTTGGTGCGTATAAGAAAAATTTCAAGCGTTTAAGGCTTGCGTTTGCGAATAGCAAACCTGCCCCCAAAGCGCAGAAATTTTTCTAGCTCAGAATGACGAAAAAGGAAAACCTTTTTCGCTCGCAACGGAGTAGCGCCTCCGCCAGAGCCATCGAAGCCTCTTGCAACGC
>CALVYR010000022.1 GCA_944372325.1 uncultured Clostridia bacterium
AAGGAAGCTGGCGCTAACAAGATTGCAGTTATTAAGGCTGTAAGAGAAATTACAGGTCTTGGCTTATCAGAAGCTAAAGCTCTTGTAGACAACGCTCCTTCAACCATTAAGGAAAATGTTCCTACAGAAGAAGCTAAGAAAATGGAAGCTATGCTTAAAGAAGCTGGCGCAACAGTTGAACTTAAGTAATTTAAATAAAATATATTTGTGTGCATAAAAATCTTGGGCTACCCAAGATTTTTTTATGCTTAATTATTTAATTTATAACAATTAAAAAAAATAATTTATTCGTTAATTTCTTAAATTTATTAGACAAGTTATTATAAATTAGTTATAATAAGCCATAGTCTAACTGACAGTACAAGAAGATGGAAAAAGTTATATTCACTTTGTATATAACGACCCAAATGTATAAAAAATCGCTAATTAATTAGCGATTTTTTTGTGTTTATTTAAAACACTATTTTTCCACTTCGTTATCTATAACGTTTATGTTTTGCGCATGCCTAAAAAATGGAAATACTATTTCATTATTTTCTCTTAGCACTGTTTTTAATTTACAAAATATATATATTTTTAAATCTGCATTATTTTTGCTTTTTAAGATTGTTTTAAACATTAAATCTGGTTTTTCATCACAATTTATTAACTCTATTTCGTCGTGTTCTGCATTTTTAGTAGCATTTGCAACAGTGTAATAGTCAAACGCTATGGTACAAGATTTTAACAACATATTTGTAAATATTAGGTTTTTATCATTAGAACTAGGAGAGATAATTTCATTATTATATAGTTTTGTAAATTTTTCTACATCTAAAACTGTAATAGCTTTTAAATTATTGTTATAAAAAACATAATACTTTATTTCTTTCATGTCGCCTCCGTTTTATTTACTATAACATACTTTTTTAAATTTTAAAAGATAAATTTTAAAAATTACTAATTTTGTTGATATTTTGCGAGTTTTATAATACAATTAACGTGGAGGGCGATATGACTTACGATGTCTTAATAGTAGGTGCAGGGCCTGCAGGGCTATTTACTGCATATGAATTAATTACAAAAAATAAAAATTTAAAGGTCTGTTTGGTAGACCAAGGTAAAAGGGCTAAAAATAGAGTTTGCCCAATGAAAACCACAGGTAAATGTGTGAACTGTAACCCTTGCGGAATTTTATCTGGCTATGGTGGAGCAGGAACCTTTAGCGATGGCAAACTAAACTTTATACCTAAACTTGGCAAAAGTGACCTTTTTAAATATATGGGTGAAAGCGATGCCTATAAACTTATTGACGACACAGAAGAAATCTTCAATAAATTTGGTATGGATGCTGAAGTTTATCCTAAAAATATGGATAAATGCGAGGAAATAAAAAAGGAAGTTACTTTAAAAGGTGCCAGACTTCTTGTTATCAAACAAAAACATCTAGGCTCTGATACACTTCCAGAACATATTGAAAATTTTACTACATATCTTGAAAATGCAGGCGTTGAGATAAAAGAAGAATTCGATGTAGAAGATATTCAAGATTTGCAGGATGGCGGAAACAAAGTTATATACAATCATAAAGGCAACAAAGGTGAGTTAGAAGCAAAATATGTTGTGGTAGCTCCAGGAAGAACGGGGGCAGGGTGGCTTCAAACTCTTCTTGATAAACACAACATTGCCTACACCTCTCAAAGCATAGAAATTGGCGTTAGGGTGGAAGTAAGAAAGGAAGTTCTAGAGAGCATAACCAATGTAATTTACGACCCAACAATATTTATTAAAACTAAAACCTACGGCGATGAAATAAGAACCTTTTGTACAAACCCAGGCGGGTATGTAACTAAGGAAAACTACTATGGCTATATCTGTGTAAACGGCCATGCACTAAAGAATGTTAAATCTAATAATTCTAACTTTGCTTTTATTAGCAAGGTTACACTAACTCAACCTGTTACAAACACTAGGCAGTACGGCGAGAGTATTGCGCGCATAGCAAATGTTTTAGGTGATAAAAAGCCTATCATTCAAACGCTAAAAGATTTACGCCAAGGTAGGCGTAGTGAGTGGCATAGAATAAATAAGGGCTTTATAGAGCCAACGCTTAAAGATTGTGTTGCTGGCGACCTTGCTCTTGTTATGCCATATAGAATAATTACAAATATCTTAGAGGGTTTAGAGGAACTTGATAAAATTATACCAGGCGTAAATAACGGGGAAACTTTGCTTTATGGGCCAGAAATTAAATTTTTCTCTAATGAAATTGAAACAGACAATAATTTTAAGGTAAAGGATAAAAATTTATACTTTATTGGTGATGGCGCAGGAAAGGCTGGCAATATTGTTGTGGCGGCAGCTACAGGGCTTGTTTCTGCTAGAGATATTTTAGCGCGCGTAAATATTGACAAAAATTAGGGTATGATATAATAAATTAGGAGGGCTAATGGAAGAAACTTTACAAGAAGATATTAATGCTCTAATTAACTCTGTACTAAATCTTCTTAATAGAGGTAGTGATAGTAGTGAAAATTTAAACAGAGCAAGGGTGCGTGAAACTGACAGTGTTTTATTATCAGGGCTTGAAAACCAGCAGGAAATAGAAAGGCTTTTAAGTCAAAATTCTGGTAAAAACACCATAGTTTTACGCAATAGATATTTAGATAAAAGGTTTATTGAGCGTATTATAGCTTGCGCTAATGGTAGACCTTATCAAATTTGTTTTGAAATCCGCGATGAAAGAAATGTTAGTTGTATATTTGATGAAGTTCAAACAGCAAAACTCTATGAAAATATATCACTTTTAGAGCAAAACGGAATTAAAACATATTTTTTTAGCAAGCCCTATAACTATAGATACGAAACGGATAAAGTGCTTGAAGCCAATAGGATGTTGCAGGGCTGGGCAAAAAAAATAAATAGTTTAGAGGTCGATGGTAAAAAACTTTCACCTAAGGAAAAATATTTGCTGGCCTATGTTACACTATGCAATTTTTTTAAGTATAAAAGTGAACCTGCTAAAACATCTACTATAGAGTCCAGAGGTACTGTAAATGTGCTAACAGGAGATAAAATAGTTTGTGTTGGCTTTGCAAATGTTCTTTCAGAGCTCTTAAATTTAATTGGAATACCAGCTATGCCTATCTCTTTGAAACTTAAAAACGGAGATTACTTTCATGCAAGTTGTTTGGTTTATATAGATGACAAAAAATATGGCGAAAAGGGCTTTATTTATTGCGATCCGACCTATGGCGGACTTTTATATAGTTTTGTTCCACTAAAGGATATAGATAAACTCTTTTTAAGAGGTGTAGATTTTGTTGATTATAGTTCAAGAGGAGATGCTCCCTACAAGCTAGAAAAATTTATTTCAAGGTGCTTAGATATTTCTCTAGAAGATAAAGAAATACTTGAAAAATGTTTGAAATTAAAATTAGAGCACAAACAAGAATTCTCAGAGATTAAACATGGAGATGCTTCATTTATTTCTCTAAGTTATCAAGTATATATTAAAAAAATTCTTCATGGTATAGATTTATCTGAAGACGAGCAGAGGAGGGTTTCTTATTTATTTGGCTATAACGATATGAATAAATTTAAGCAAGATGTGTTAAGAATATCATTTAAATTTAAAGATTGTAGCCTAGATGATGTAATATTTAAAACAAGTAAATTTTTAGCAGAGAACTCGCGATTATATTTTGCGTTTAGAGATTATAAAAATAACAATGAACTAAAAAATTTGGGTGGAAATGTAAGCTTTAGCGAAGAAACTCTTGAAGTTGTATTAAGGGCATTAGGTGTGTCAAAAAGATTAACTAAAAAATATAAAAGTGCGTTTATATTAGATGAACTTTGCCAGTGTTTACATCAAGCAGAAAAAGATGAAATAAGTTTTGAATTAAACCTAGATTCCGACAATAATTATTTTACTTCAAGATTAAAAAAGGTAAATAGAGGGGAGGATAGAGAATTTGATAGCAGTCAAATTTTAACTCCTGATGAGTTAAGGCTCGCTAGAGACTATTTTGCAAACCAAGACGATTTAATATTTAGAGCTTATTTTGCAAATGAAAATGGTTCTAAACTTGTTCACAAAATAAAAGGCCATGCAAAGGTTAAAACAACTTTAAAAAATTTGACTAAGCTTTGTCAATATTTTATAGCTGATTCGTTTAAGGGTGTAGAGCAGGGCCAAGAAAAATAAAACCTTTATTTTAAACATACTATAGTAATTCCAGGATTAAAATTTCCTAAATCTTCATCTGGTGGAGCGCTAGGGCAGGCATAGATTATCTCGCGTGCGCGCTCATCTTCTAAAGTCCACTCACTGCCAGTTATATAAAATTTAATTTTTTTATTCTTAGCTAAATTTATTAAGTGGCGCCTCACTGCCAAACATATTGCTCCGCCTGTGCCGTGAGAGCCATAGCCGTGAATAAATTTTATTGCCTTTAAATTAGCTTTCTTTCCAAGTTCTAATTCTATATCAAGGTTAGCAAGGGCAATTTCAACGCTCGGATTAAACTCTTTTAAATTTACAACTTTAAATTCCATAAAATTATTTTAACATATTTTAAAGTTTTTTTTAATAAATTTGATAAAAAAATAGCAAAAAATGCTATTTTTTATTATTCTACCATAGTTAAAATAATTTTTTCTATTTCTTTTTTAATATTTTCAGCATATTTTTCTGCATTATTTTTTCCTTCAACCATAATTCTAATTTTTGGCTCTGTTCCACTTGGCCTCACAACAACACGGTTATATTTTTTTGCATTTTCAATAGCTAAAACAACATTTTCATCCTTTAATATATTTTTTGCTTTAAAATTTTTTGTTTTAATTTCTCTTGTTGCTACTGGATACAACTCTAAGGAAGCTATTTTTTCAAATAATTTTTTATTTTCCTTATAAATAGATGCAATTATTATTGCTGTTAATATTCCATCACCTGTGATATGTTTGTCGCCAATAATTATGTGCCCAGCCTGTTCACCACCTATTTTTTCGCCATTTTTTAACATTTCATCTATAATATATTTATCTCCAACGGGCGTTCTAACAAGTTTTATGTTATCTTCCTTTAAAAGCTTTTCAATTTTTGAGTTTGTCATTACAGTGCCGACAACTTTATCTATATTTTCTCCTTTAATTTTTTTGTATTTAGAAAGTAGATATATTATTTTATCTCCATCTAAAAGTTTTAAATTATTATTTAATACAAGCACTCTGTCGGCATCGCCATCAAAGGAAAAACCTAAATCGAAGCCTAGCATATTTTCTTTTAAATGGCTTATGTATGTAGCTCCGCACTTATGGTTTATGCTTCCTTTAGTAGAAATTGCTTTAACTTCTGCTCCGAGCGCTTTAAAAACCTTTGGGGCTATTTTACTGCTTGCGCCGTTTGCGCAGTCTAAAACTATTTTTAAACCTTTTAAATTGTCAAAACAGGCTTCCTTTAAAAATTTTTCATAGCTTAAAACTTCCGCGGTTAAATCTAAAAGCTTTCCGCCAGTTAGCTCTATCTGTTTTTTTAGTTTTCCTTCTATTTTAATCTCTTCGCTATCCGTAATTTTAATGCCGTTTGCTCCAAAAACTTTAATGCCGTTATATTCCTTAGGGTTGTGTGAGGCAGTTATAACTATGCCATAATCAAATCCCAATTTCTTGGTTAGATAAGATATACATGAGGTTGGCACAATTTTTGCATTAAAAACTTCAGCTCCGCCTTTGATCATGCCAGCGGTTATGGCTTTAAAAATCTTTTCTCCACTAGGCCTTGTATCTCTACCAATCAAAATCTTTGGTCTTTCTTTTAATTGGCATAGCGCGTTTCCTACAGAGAACGCTAGCTCCTCTGTAAGTTCTTTAAAGGCTACACCTCTAATGCCATCAGTGCCAAAGTATATTTTTGCGCGCTTAAAGTTTTCAAGATAGGGGTTATAGAAAGCCTCCTTGTTTTCTTGCCTAGCTCTAGCTATACCAAAGCCTCTCTTTTCTACGCACTTTGTAATTGTGGAGCCCGCTGCTATAAAAGCCTCATCTTCAAGAGTGCACGGGGAAATAATTGTGGAATTACAGCCTATAAACACACGGTTGCCTACTATTGTTTTATATTTTTCTAGCCCGTTATAGTTTGCAAATATCACTCCGCAACCTATGTTGCAGTCCTCTCCAACTTCAGCATCTCCAAGATAGGATAGGTGACAAGCTTTAGTTCTTGCGCCTATCTGGCAATTTTTTATCTCAACAAAATTGCCTATTTTGCATTCTCTGCCTACTCTAGAATTTCCTCTAATGTGGGAAAATGGACCAACAAAAACCCTTTCTTCTATAAAAGAATCTGTAATAATGCTATTTAGCACTTCAGTTTTTTCTTTTATTGTGGAGTTTGTTATAATAGAATTTTCTATCTTTGCGCCACTATGTATAGTAGAATTTTCTATCTTACAATTTTTGCCTATTATTACATTATCCTCTATAACGGAGTTTAAAACTATGCTACTTTCATCTATCCGTGCTTTTTTAATGTCTTCTATTTTTTCCATAGAAATATATATTCATAAACTAGAATAGGGGTGAAAAAATGAGCGCTTGAAAATATCAAACGCTCATTTATATTACATATAGCGATGCTGGGCATTTTCCGAGCCTTGCCTCACTTGTTTCTGTAAAGCTAATGTTTTTTGTTTATACTTTAAATGAAATTTCATGTTTATTAATTATTCAGTTCTAAGTGCAACAACGGGGTCCTTTTTAGCAGCGATTCTACTTGGGATAAGTCCGCTTATCAAGGTTAGAACTATGCTAATTGCAATCAATGCTAAGCCATGTAATGGGTTGAGCATTGCTATTTGCCCAACATTTACTCCTGCTACATTATTGATTATTACATTAATGATAGGGCAGAAGATGTAGGTTACCACAATTCCAAGTATGCCTGAAATTAGCCCAATAGTTGCGGTTTCTGCATTAAATAGCCTTGAAATATCCTTTTTTCTTGCTCCTATACTTCTAAGCACGCCAATTTCTTTTGTTCTTTCAATAACTGAGGTGTAGGTGATTATTCCAATCATAATTGAGGATACAACTAGAGATATACTAGCAAACGCAATTAGAACATAGGAAATTATGTTTACAAGCTGACCAAGTGTAGAAGTTAAAAAGCCTGTTGCGTCTGTGTAGACAATGTTATTACCCTGTCCCTCTTCTGATTCGTTCCATTCTTCAATATAGTCGAGCACATTTTGTTTTGCTTCAAAGGTTGTAGGATATATGTATATACCTGTTGGCACAGAACTAGCTCCAACTGCTTGAAGAGCAAGATCGATAACCTCATCTATGGTGATATCTGAATGATATTGGTTTTGTATTATATATTGCATTACATATGGATCTGTAAATTTAAACAAACTGTCATCTTGAATAAACATGTTTAATTCGCTTATATCAAGCTTGTATGGAACATAAAGTTTTTTATCCTGCACTGTCTTTTTAGCTATATCTGAGTTTTTACAATTTTCTGTGTACTCTCTTCTAAATTCTGGTAAATACATTATGCCCTCATCAAATAGTGAAGAGGAGGCATCCTCTTTAAGCCTTAAAACTCCGCTTATGGTAAGAGTTTCTGCAGTTTCTAAATTGTAAAGCGTTTGATAATCAGAGCGCTCTGTAAAAGTGGTGTTGTTGCTTTCATCTTGACTTTGGGTGTATCTATCGTTATTTAAAATAATTTTATATTCCTTTCCTAAAAGGCTTTCTAGGCTAATAGGTTCGTATGTGTTATTATTTTCTGTAAAGCTTATTCCTAGGCTCTGAAGTTGAGTTGTTGAAATTGTGTTACTTTGGCTAATAACTAGAGCCACTTCATTTTTATTTTGTGGATAATAGCCGACAACTTCATCGTAATAAGAAAGCACATAGTCCTTATCATCAAAGCCTTCAAACATGATAGAGGAGGTAGAACCAGAAAGGCTACTTACAGATTCCGTTGTTTCAAGCCTTACTATCTGGTTATTAAAATCTGTTAGAACAAACATATTTGTAGCATATTGAATTTGCATAGCGTTCAGTTCTGGGTTACGGCTTTCTTGGTCGTTATTATAATAATCTTGCATATAGTTTACAAAGCCTGAGGATAGATAGTTAAAATTTCCAAAATCTAAAAGTATGTCTTGAATGTTATAGATATTCAAACTGCCGTCTTCACCCTCAGATATTTCTGGTCTGCCACCACCGCTTGTTAGGGCAGAGTAATCTATGGCGACACTTGAAATAGTTATTGGATAACCGCTAAGAGTGTCAGATTGCATATTGTTTATATAGTTTGTAAAGCCAGAGCTTACTGCTAAAATTAGTGCTATACCTATAATTCCTATGCTTCCAGCAAAACTTGTTAAAATAGTTTTTCCCTTTTTGCTAAATAGGTTTTTAAAGGAAAGGTTAAAGGCTGTTAAAAAGCTCATAGAGGTCTTATCTTTTTTAGAAGAAATTTCTCTTTCTTTTTCCTTTCTTGGAGAGTAGGGTGATGAATCGTTGGTAATTAGTCCGTCTAGAATGTTTATAATTCTTGTGCTATATTTTTCTGCAAGTTCCTTGTTGTGAGTGACCATAATAATCAAGCGCTTTTTAGAAATTTTCTTTAAAATTTCCATAATTTGAACGCTTGTTTCGCTATCTAGTGCACCTGTAGGCTCGTCTGCGAGAATAATTTGCGGGTCATTAACAAGCGCTCTTGCTATAGCAACGCGTTGCATCTGCCCGCCAGATAGTTGATTAGGCCTTTTATTTATTACCTCAATTAGCCCAACATCGCTAAGTGCCTTTTTTGCTCGTTCCTTTCTTTCCTTAGCTTTAATGCCAGATAGGGTAAGGCTTAGTTCTACATTTTCAAGTACGCTTAAATGAGGTATCAAATTATAGCTTTGAAAAACAAAGCCGATTTTTGAGTTTCTATAGGCGTCCCAGTCCTTATCTGTAAAGTTTTTAGTAGATTTTCCTTCTATAATTAAATCACCGCTGGTATATTTATCTAGCCCACCAACAATGTTTAAAAGTGTAGTTTTACCGCAACCAGACGGACCTAAAATTGAAACAAATTCGTGTTCACGAAAATTAATGGAAACACCTTTTAAAGCTTCCACTTTTAAATCGCCCATGGCGTAGGTTTTTGAAATGTTTTTTAACTCTAGCATAATAAATTCCTTTTATTAATATTAATTTTAAAGCAAAAAGGTTAATTTTAGGTAATAATAGCATAATATTTAAAAAAAATAAAGAGTTTAAAATAAAAGGTGGCTTTGATATGTGCCCCCTTTGATTAAAATTATAATTTCTTTTTATAGAATAAAACTAGTTCTTCCTCTGAGTTATCAAAAGTAATAAATTCGTTGTAACCAAAGTGAAGATATATTGCAAGATTTCTACTTTCCTTTGCCTCACTTCCAATGGTTAAATATTTTATATTTATTTCTCTAGCATAATTTTCTGCAAGTTTTACAAGGTTAGAAATATGTCCTTGGCCCTCAAAAGGTTTCTCTATTCTAAAGGTGGAAAGATATGCTGTATCTTTTCCGTCACATAGCATATCTCTACATTCCACTTTAATATTATTTTTGTTTAATACAATGGATACTTGCCCAACAGGGTCATCATCATTTAATACAACAAAGGTGACTATATTATTTTTTTCATTTGCCTTGATGAATTCTTCTTTCCATCTAATATATCTATTGTCATCTAAATTATCTTGAATATCTTTATTCCATATTTTTTCTAAGTCTTCTAAAGTAGCTCTTCTATAATTAAACATTTTTTCTCCTTGCAAATTTATTGTATGGCGAAAGACCGCTATTTAAATTTAACACTAAATTCTTGCAATCTATTTTTCCAAAACTCTTCCGTTATAATTTTCCTATAACTTTTCTAAGAGCATTTTTTGCATCATCATGTTTTAAAGTATTTAACGCCTCGTCTATATCAAACCATTTTCCGTCAATAAAGCCCTCATTTTTATTGTAGGTAATTTCTCTTTCTTCATCAATTATGAAAGCAAAAACTTTAATGACTTTTACTGCATTTTCTCCATTAAAATAGAATTTATATTCATCTACTTGACCAATAGATTCTTGTTCGCTAACCACAACATTGCTTTCTTCCCAGAGCTCTCTAATAGCAGTGTGAAGTTCTGTTTCATTGGCCTCAACATGCCCTTTTGGGAAAACCCATTCACCCTCGCTATTTAATAATAAAACCTTTAAATTTTTTTCTTTTTTTGCAACTACAATTGCCATACTTGAAATTTTTTCTATCATTTTTATCCATTAAAACTATTGTATTTTTCATGCTTGGCGGAAAGAGAGGGATTCGAACCCTCGATGCCCGCTTGGGCATATCGGTTTTCGAGACCGACACATTAGACCACTCTGACATCTTTCCATCTCTTTTAGTATAGCATACTGTTTTTTAATATTGCAAGTTATTAATTTTTATAAATTTGTATTTTTTAACCTAAAGTTTACATATATATGTTATATGTTTCTATAAATCGACTTTATTTGCTTAAAAATAAATTTTGGATAACATATTAAAGTTGACATAAACTACTTAACTTTGTTATTATATCTTGTTTATAAGGAGAAATTATGATTCATATTATTGCAGATTCAACATTTGGAGTACCTAAAAGCTTTGCCGAAAGTAACGGAATTAAAATTGTAAATTTA
Organism: uncultured Clostridia bacterium; assembly: GCA_944372325.1. Taxonomy (GTDB): domain Bacteria; phylum Bacillota; class Clostridia; order Christensenellales; family UBA1242; genus Caccopulliclostridium. Next base: position 10,710 of record CALVYR010000022.1, read on the forward strand.
AAACTTATTCTCGATGATAAGATCACAGAAGAGGGGTTTGAAGAAAACTATGAGGAGTTCTATTTAAGGCTTAAAAACAGTAAGAGTTTTCCTTCAACCAGTCAGCCTAGCCCAGAAGATTTTGTGGATAAAATAAATGAGGTCTATGCCGAAGATAGTGAAGCGGAAATAATTATTTTAACCATATCTCAAGCTCTTAGTGGAACAATAAATTCTGCTACCCTTGCGGTAAAAGAATTTGAGGGTAAAAAAATAATAGCAATAGATTCTGCTCAGGCTGCTACTTGCGGTAGAATTATGGTGGAAGAAATTGTAGACTTAATTAAAGCAGGGAAGAGTTTTGATGAAATTGTAAACAAAGCAATTCCTGTTTTAAAAGAAAATTTGGAAATTCAGTTTGTTCCAGAAACTATGGAATATTTAAAGCGTGGCGGAAGAATTGGAAAACTATCCGCTACTCTTGCAAGCATTTTAAAAATAAAGCCAGTTTTTAGCTTTAAAAATGGAATGATATCTATAAAAAAGAAAGTGTTAGGTATAGGAAAAGCTATCTCTGATATGATATCACTCTTGCCACAAAAACTCAAAAAATTATATGTTTGCTATATTTACGATGAGACAAATGTGGATACAATAAAACGAAAATTAGAGCAATCTAATATAAAATATGATGGAATTGTAAATGTTACGCCAGTGTTTGGAAGTCATGTTGGTATCGGCGCTATAGGGATTGCAAGTTTGCAAGAGTACAATATATAACATTCAAAATTTTATAGCATTAAAAAATAGGAGAATTTTTCTCCTATTTTTTATCTTTTAAGTTCAATTTTTTAAAATTTACAACTTCTGGCTTATTTTCTATGAACCAGTCTACTGCATCACAGATGGCTTCTCTCACATCGCGCGGGTTAAAACCTAGTTCCTTTTTAGCTTTTTCGTTATTAAAATTTGCGTTTGAAGTGAGCGTGTAAAGAGAATATTTGCTAAACACTGGCTTTTTGTGTTTTAATTTATAATACATATTGCTAAGTGGTACTACAGATTTTACAAACCATAGGGCAAGCACTGGCGGGAGTTTGCGTCTACCTAGCTTTTTGTTTATTGTAATTAGCATCTCCTTTAAAGACATAGGTTCCCCGCTTACAATATATCCCTCTCCGCTTCTGCCTTTTTCTATTGCATTTATAGTAGCATCTGCCACATCTCGAACATCTACAAAGTTGTATCCGCCTTTAACATATGCAATGAGTTTGTGGTTCACATAGTCGAGAATAACTTGACCTAGTTCGGAAATTTTATAGTCGTAAGGACCTATAACTCCAGATGGATATAGTACTGTTGCATTAAGCCCCTTTTCTTTACAAGCTTCAAAGATATATTTAGTTGCTAAGAGTTTTGTTTTTGCGTAAGTTCCAACAACGCTATCCTTATCAAATTCTGTTGGTTCTATTAGAATATCACCTTGGTTTTTAGGATCTATTATATGCACTGTGCTGAGGTAGATAAGCTTTTTTGCTTTATTTTTTAAGCAGGCATCTACAATATTTTTTGTGCCCTCAATGTTTACGCGTTCTACAACTTCTGTCGGGGTTAAGCCTATGTCTATAATTCCAGCAAGATGTAATACAATTGCGCCTTCTTCTATAAATTTGAATATAAACTCTCTATTAGTTACATCACCTTCAACCAACTTGATATTTAACCCTTTTAAAGGGGATAAATCTTCATTTGGGAGAACGAGGGCAGTGAGGTTTACGCCTCTTTCGCATAACTTTCTTGCTACAACATTACCAATATGCCCAGTAGCACCTGTAATTATATATTTTTCCATTTTCCCTCCATTTTTTTATTAGCATAACATATGATTGTAAACTTTAAGTAAAGAAAAAGGTAAAAATATTAAAAATTTATTGTTATTTAATAAAAAGTTGTAGCCACAAGGCCACAACTTTTTAGAACAACCTAAAATATCCATTGTTACATCGAGAGCATCTGTTGCAACGACAGCACCGATTACATCGACAGCACCTGTTACAAGAACATTGTCTATTACATGGAGGTCTGTTACAAGGTCTGCACCAAACATTATTACCACATCTATAACAGCAAAGGAAGTGTCTTGGATTTGGGTTTGGTGGAATAGGAGTAGTGATTTGTGTTTGAACTGGATTACTTACAAAACTTGTAGGTGGGGAAACATAGTTATCTATTACTAGAGAGATGTTTGTAATAAAATATGCCATTAATTTACCACCACATCAAATTCTACTACAGTGCTTGCATTTACTGCAAGATTTGGTAGTGGGAATCCAGCTACGGGATTGTAAGCTGCTTGTGTTACTCCATCTATCTTTACACTACCTGCAATGAATGTTGTTCCTGTAGGAATTTGGTCTGTAAAGATTAAGTTAGTTTTAGCTAATGTTCCTGTGTTAGTTACTGTGCTTGTATAGTGTAAGGTGTCACCCTTTATTGCTACTTCTTTGTCTACAGCTTTTATAATAGTAAGTCTGTTAGAAACAACAGCAAGCTCAACTGTATTTGTATTCTCAGTTAAATTTGTGTTTGCTGCAGTGTAGGCAAGAGTACCAAAGTTATTGAAGGTTGCTTGTGTTAATGGATTATCTGCTTGAACATTATAGTTAATGGTTGTAACGGCGTTTGGTGCCATATCATCAAGATTAAAACCTGCAACTATATCATAGGTTGGTTGTGCTACGCCGTTTACAATAACACTACCTAAAACATGGCTTGCGCCACTAGAAAGTGTGTCTGTAAAGAATAGGTTAGATAAATTGTAAAGTGAGTTGTTGGTTAAAACTATAGTTTGAGTTGCAATTTCTCCCTCTTGAAGGAAAGTTTTGTTAGAACTTTTAACCTTTGTAAATGAATAGGTTAAAATTTCCGTTGTTACTATATTACTTTCCCTTGTTTCTGTTTGAGATGAGCCATCGGGTAAAGTATAAGTGAATTGCACATTAGAAAAGTTTGTTACTGTCATAATTTCTCCTTATAATACTTGAACTTGGAATGTTATTATTGCGCTTTGTGTAGGCACGAGTGTACCTAAATTAAAGCCTGTTTCTGGGTTGTAGGCTGGGTAGTTTACTCCATTTATATAAACTGAACCATCTACAAAGCTTGTGCCTGTTGGAATGTTATCTGTAAAAATAGTGTCAGTAAGTGGTAAACTTCCTGTGTTGGTTACAGTAGAGGTATAGGTTAATATATCTCCTTTAATTGCCACTTCCTTATCAACAGCTTTAATTACAGAAAGGTCAGGATTTGCTCCGTTTTCTATTTGAATTGCCAAACAGTTTGGAACATAAAGGTCGCCATTTGAAGTAAAGCGAATGAATGCAGTTGTTTGAAGTGGGTTTACTTTTCCAGTTAGGTCAACTGCAGTAATATCATAACCCTGTCTGCAAGCAGAAGTGTTAGTTCCCGTAGCTGGGTTTGCGTTACGAGTGCCAAAAGTGCCACTTGTATCTAATACGCCGTTTGTGTTATTTATTTGAGAGCAGAAGAAATTGTTTTGAGGATTATTAGGTCCTGAAAGATTAGTAAATAAAACTCCATCTTCTCCAAATAACATTTGGTCACCGGTTAAAACGGCATCGCCTTCTTGGGCAGAAACAAAAAGCTTAGCATTTGGTGTTGGCTCGTTAGGTGTTTGGAAACCAGAAAGACTTATTGTGGTCACGCCAGTAGTAGGCGAAACAACTTCTCCGCCAACCCACAAATTTAAACTTCTAAATTGAAGAGCAGGATTTGCATACACAACGGCTAAGGTCCAGCCTGCATGATTGGTGTCATCTGTTCTGTTGCCTAGTGCTTCAATAAGAGCAGGCACACCGCCTGTTGTATAAGTTCCGTTGCCTGAACTTGCTATGATATTTGTTACATTTGCAGACCTTGTATAAAAACCTAAGGTAATATTATTTACATTAATGTTAAAAGTCTGCGCAGTAGTGGGGTCTGGAGAAATACTTTGGCTTCCACTAGGCGTAGTAAAAGTTACAGCGTTATTTATTACTCCTGAAATATTATTTACAGTAGATCTAAATAACCCGCCCCAAATGAGCTCGGCATAAAGAACAGTGCTTCCTGCTGGAAGGGAAAGCTCTGCGCTAGAACTATTTTCAGTGTAATTTAGCGTAGTGCCAAAAGGAAAATCGTTTACGCGCTGAGCTAAATCTAAAGTTATAAAAGCGCCAATAGAGCCTTGAGTTCCAGCTCTGTTCGCGTTTGAAAGTTTACTTAGACCAAGAGTGTTACCGGTGAAAACTATCTCTCCGCGTCTAATATCGGAAAATCTTTTAATAAATGCCATACTTACTCCTGTGTACATTACATAATTTTCAAAAAATTAAGTTTTGTTTTATTACTTGAAGAAATATATTTTTGTGGTATAATAAAAAGTAATATGGCAAAGAAGAAAAAAATATTAAATATATTAATAATGTTTTTGGTTACTTGTATAATTTTTGTAGCTATTTTTGTTGCTACAGGAGAAAATAAATATATAATTCCAACAAAACCCAATATATCTGTAGACGAACCATCAACGGAAGAGGAAAGTTATGAGTATAAGTATAAAAATACCTCCAAGGTATCAATGACGGCGGAATATTTGGGAACTGTAGAAAGGCAACATCCAGAAGTAAAAGATGAAGGACTTGAAAAATATCCAGTTTATGGAACCAACCTTTCTGCTACCGATGAAGAAAAACAGGCCATTTTAGATGAAAACGCAAAATTAAATGCTTCATCTACTACTTATGACAGCATGGACGAGTTTGGTAACCTATATTTAAATGGGGAAGCAACTGGAAAAAAATTATATAAACATACAGCGTCTGTTGGTATGTATGAAGGAAATGTAAGTGATGATGAACCCGCTATAATTAAAAGGCTTACTATTAAATCTAGAAGTTATGGTAATCATATTACAGGGCTATATGCTCCAGCTGGCGAAGTTATAAAAATTGAAATGAGTGAAGAAGATTTCAATAAAACTGGCGGGCTAACAGTTCAAATTGGTCAAGTTTTAACTAACGGACAAGCTAATAATATTTGGCTAGCAAGAACTTTTAACAGAATGCCAAATATATTGAATACTCTAACCACAAAGCAGAGCGTAAGTTATGTAGGTTCATTCCTAGGCGGACCAATATACATTATGCCTAAAAACACAGGCACTACTTTTACCGTTACAATCTCTGGAGCGGTGGCGTACTCACATTTTATTCTAGGTTATACCTCAGAAGAAGAATTTGAAATGAATAGCAAGTCTTCAGCTCCATATTTTGATTTAGAAGTTTGGGATGATGCCGTTAGGCACTCTGGGCCAAAAAGTAGAGCAAGCAGTTTTAGTTATGATGAGCTCTATAATGTAGCAATTTTATGGGATAAAATAGCGCTAGTATCAAACAAAGTGCCTGCTGGTTCATCTGGCAATACTGGCATAACATTTTTATATGACCCCTTTGTGGCTGCAGGAAGCATGGTAGCATTTGTTGGCAGATATACGGTGAATTGTCCTCTGTATTGTTTGACGGCGGCTCTAGATTATGAAAGTGCAGTTACAAATGCGCCCGATGCTTTTTGGGGATGCATTCACGAATTTAATCATCATTATCAAAAGTTTGGTTTTTCACCAGGAGATGAAGTAACCAACAATGCAGTTAGTATAGTAGAATATAGCCTTTTTACAGATATATCCTCAAATAGAGATATAGATAAAACTGACGAGGGGAGTTGGGCTGTTGGTTGGAACAGGTATACAAACCCAAGTTGGGTATTAAAACAAACGCTTAAAAACACAGGAACAAACAGTGCTTTAGATAGTTATGTAAATATTTTAAATAGTTTTGGTCAAGACATATTTATAAAAGCTACACAACTAGGAAATGGTTCTGGTGGGGTAGATGTATGGTTTAAAGCGCTATGTGATGCAACTGGCTATGATATGACCTATTATTTTCAAAGTATATTGCATCAAACTGTATCTGAAAGCGTATTAAGTGAATATGAAGGTAAAAATTTACCCATGTATGTGCCCGTTGCTACAATATTTCAAACAGGACAAGTTTTAAATGGCGAGGAATTTCAAACTGTACAACCCTATAAAATTGAAGAAGACGAGGTGTTTACATTTGATTTAAATAGTAGCATAGTGCTCCCTGAAGGTTTTAGTTTTAATATTAAAAATATAACAGCACCTAAATTTGGAACGCTAGTTAAGAATTTAGATGATACATATTCCTATACTCCAACGGATATTTCAAAAAATTCTGGGGAAATATATCTCACTTTAGAAATTACCAAAGATGATGCTTCGTTTGAAGTAAGAGATGTTACATTAATTCTTGAGTTTATGCAAGGTTGTAAAGATACAAATTTGCTGGATAGAACAATCTACACTTATTCCTCTGATACAATGTATTCCACAGCTACAGAAGCTTATGAAAATAATTATTCTGGCTATCTTACAGTAATTGAAGAGAAAAATACTAACAGAGTGCAAAATGGCAATGCAGAAATTTGGGAGCCAAACCCAGGTTCTAATGCTGTTATGGAAGTAAGTGGAAAGATATATGTACCTAGCGATGGAAAGTATAGAATAGCGCTTCGCGGAAGACGATATGCTAGCCTCTATGTATCTTTAGACGGCGAAAATTATAGTTTGGCTGGCGAAGTTGTAAACACAAATGAAAGCCCAGATTTTGATTTAACAAATTCAGCTCACTATAAAGATTACGACTTAAAAGAAGGGCAGTGGGTTTACTTTAAAGCAGTTTTGCTTGTAACTTATTCAAGAAGTTTTATAGGTGTTGGCTGGGGAAAATTTAATGGCGAAAGCGTGAATGTTAGCTATTTAAATGCCTATAATAATTCCTATACCCCTCAAAAATTTGAATCAGATTATTTTTACACAAGAGATTATACCTACGACTATAAAAACACAATAAACTCTACTCAAACATTAGTTGAAACAAACTATCAACCTTGGGATGAAAATTATCCAATAAGTGCACTATTTGATGAAAACAACACGAATTTTATTCACTCGAACAGAACAAACATTACAGAGGAAAATCCATTTAGTCTTACAGTAGATTTAGGTGAAACTCAGCTTGTAAATACTATAACAATCTATGGCGAGCCTACAAGGATATATCTTCCAAAAAACTTTAAATTGTATGGTGGAGAAACTTTAGATAATTTAACTTTATTAAAAGAAGTAAGTGGTGCAAGTGTAAGTAACAATAATGTGGTTGTAAGTTTTCAAGAATATAATATTCGCTACTATAAACTTGTGGTAACAGACACAACGGCGACTAGCACAAAATATATAGCCTTTAGGCGAATAGAGTTTTCCTATACTTTGCCTACTGCAAATTTAATTTCTCCCGACGATGAAATAATTAGCTATTATGGAGATTGGAATATAGATTACACCTTTTCAAATTTTGGTCATATCTATGAAAGCACATCGGGTTATTTAACTTTTGATTTTACAGGCACGCAATTTGCAATAATAGCTGAAACTTCAAATTTTGAGGTGTATATAGATAATAAACTTGTTGAAAATAAAACTATAACAAATTTAGCATTTATTTCAAATAAATTGGATTTAGATTTGCATAAAGTAAAAATTGTAGCTAAGGATATAAAATTAGACTCAATTTTAATTTGGAATTAAAAAATAAATTTAAAAATTAATTAAAAAATAAATAAAAAAATAAAAATAAATAAAAAAATATGGCTTTATTTTTTAAAGCCATATTTTTTGATATTTTTAATTATTTATTAAAATTATTTAGTTGTATATGTATTTATTGTTTCAACCGTTGTAAGTTCGCCATTTACTGCGCCCTTTTTGCATGTGCTTGTAGATGAGTTATTTTCTTCAAAGTTTAAAATGTGAAGATCGGTATCTGTTGAGTTAGATTCTACAACAAGGCCAACAAGTGTTCCAGCGTTTACATTGTTTTCTGCGTTTCCGCTTTCAACTATGTAGTCAACATCGGTTTGACAATTCTTTATTATAATTTCATGTTGAGGTTTAACACTTCCACCAATAATTCCACCAAGTGAAACGGAATCATTAAGCTTAACATTTGCGTTTTCTCTATCATATGTTCCAGCTGTAGTACCATCGTTTACTACTTGGAAAGTGCTATTTGTAACTACGCAAGTATCATAGGTTACGCGTTCCCAGTTAGATTGACCTGCAACACCGCCAACTAAAACGGCCCCGCCAACCATATCAACACTAACATTAAAATTATCTACTGTAATATCTTTTCTAATTGCCATAGAAGAGTTTGCTTGTAAGTTTTCGCCATAGTTTGTTGTGTCGGCGTCAAGACCTATTAGTGAACCAATTGAGAATGGAAATTCGCTTACGCTTGC
>CALVYR010000023.1 GCA_944372325.1 uncultured Clostridia bacterium
CCTATTCTTCTATTTTAGCTTTTGCTAGATGTTTTGGTTTATACTCTCCTTTCCTTTATATGCAGTGGAGAAATCTCAGCCTTAGAATAATAGGCTAGTACTTCTATCATATTTTTCAACGCCCCACCCCAGCGCCTTTAATTCTGACGGACCCTCGCCCCCTGCCGTCATTTCGACCGGAAGAAATTATGCTTGGATTTAAACAGTTGTTTTTGCTAGATGTTTTATTTAAATTACACCTTTCCTTTATATGTAGTGGAGAAATCTCAGCCTTAGAAAAAAGTAGCCGAGATTTCTCCGCTACATATCGGCTTTTACCACTACTCCTATTTTTCATCTGGCATTAACTTTAATGCTAAAACACACCCTATTTCCTTTCGGTCGAAATGACGAGGGTGAGGCGTTGCTATTAAAAAAATAAAAACTAATCTTACTATCCGCGTTCAGAACTCTTTTTTTTTAATTATGCGGGTCACGGGAGGAGATCCTTCGGCTTCGCTCAGGATGACGCAAAGGATAAACCTTTGCGTTGCAACGAAGTATAGTCTTTGTTAGAGCCTCCGAAGATTCTTGCAAAGAGAGATTTTCATATTTCGTACAAAGTCTCATTTCATGTATCAGTAAAATCCTGCTTTCTCCAGATCTCAACATTTTCTCTGCTCTCCACTCTCGCAAACCTTGCCTCCTTACCTACCCTCGTAAGCCATTCTCCGTTGCCTAACTGCGTACTTACTTAAAATTTACAACTAATCTCATACCTTTCCAGCCTTTTTTAGATGTTTTTGTATCTTATTATATTGGCCTTTTGAAAATTTTTTTGTTTTTTAAATAATTTTGTAAAAAACTCTTGTGTTTTGTTTCTATTTGTGATACTATATCTAGGTCGTAAAACATTATTTTATTTGAGACTATACTATATCTAGAATTTTAAACTATCTATGTTTTGCTACACAGATAGTTTTTTTATTTTTTAAGGGGTTTTTATGAATAAGGAGTTATACAAGATTCTTTCTGATATTATCACCATTGTCGGCGTTCCTACTAGGGTGAGTGGGTTTAAATATTTAAGAGATGCCATTGTTTTCTGTATTGGTGATAGCTCCTTGGCTAGAAGTTTAACTAAAAATTTGTATCCCCTTGTGGCTAAATATAACTGCACAACCTCTACCTGTGTGGAGAGAGCTATCCGCCATGCCATTGATGTGGGCTACAATACTGGCAAGATGAGTAATATCAATAGCATTTTCGGTTTAGAAATATTTGATAGGTACTACAAACCCACCAATGGTGAGTTTATCTCCTTGGTGGCAGATAGGCTGGCTCTAAAGGGCTATGAGGTAAAAAAATAGCAATAAATCACTAGCTAAGCTAGTGATTACATTTCCTCATTAATTTTTTATATAATAACATAAAATCTTAATTTTTTGACTAAAATTTAATAAATAATTCTAATTATTTACTTAAATGCTGTTTTTTTTGCATATTTTTCAAAAAAAAACATTACACAGTCTAAAAAAAATATAATTTTTTTATTTATTAAAAATAAAAACACTTTAATTTTCAAGCGTTTTTAAATATTCTTATTTTCTTCCATAAAGCTTATATGCCTTTTCAAGTATTGAAGAAATATACTCGTTTTTGCCTGCCGTGTACTTCTTGCGCTCATCGGCATACTTTACTGAAAGCTCTTTCTTTAATTCTTCATACCTCTTTATCTCTTCAGGATGATCTAAAAGATATCTTCTAAAATACATGAACTCATCCCAATATTCACTTCCTATTAATTGCATATGAATATAGTGTGTTCTACATTCTGGCGGACCTTTTCGAGCTAAAATTTCACCTTTGGTTTCATAGTCGTTTAAAATGTCATAGCCCGCTTCTGCCATAACAGGTTCAATTTCAAACAAGGTCTTTTCGTCCTTAACACCAATAGCGATATCTATAATTGGCTTTGCGCTTAGGCCTGGTATAGAGGTGCTACCAACATGCTCTATTTGAACATCAAAATCTTTTAAAATCCCCTCTAATATCTTTTTTTCCTTTTCAAATTCTACTGGCCATTCCTCGTCGTAAGGATATACAGCCACTGAACTTTTATGTAGTCCTATCATAACTCCTCCTTAAGTTAACATACAAAATTGTTTTAAGTTTGTCAATTAAAACTAATATATTTTTTAAGTTCCTCTTTTAATTCTTGAACATTAAAAATTTTTCCACTCTCACAATTAAAAAGCACGGCTTGCCAACCATAGCTTTTAGGAATTTGATAATCTATTAGTTCGTTATCTCCAATATTTAAAATTTCCTCTGGCTTTACATTTAACTTTTTTTCAATATATCTATAGTAATTTTCCTCATACTTTTGATAACCAATTTCATAAGTTCTAAATATGTCATCCACAAGAGAAGCAAGCTTGGCATCAATTAAATTTTTATGGAGTATGTTAGAGTTTGAACTTAAAACAACTTTTACCCCACTCTGTTTTATTTCCTTTATTAAGTCCAGTAAATTTTTGTCAACATATTCATAAGCGTTAGAACCCATTTGCAAGCTTTTAAAAAAGTTTAAAACCTCGCTTACTTTTGTAGAGTTTAAATCTTTACACAACATATTGCAAAGTTCTTCTAAGCTATAGTTATTTACATTAAAAATTTTGTTATATGAAATTTTAACTCTTTCTTTAGGAAGACATAGCATCTCGCTTAACTTTTGCAAGATGCTATTTTTTTTATCAACCTTATAAATTGTATTCCCTATATCAAACGCTACAACTTTAATCATGCTCCTATGATTTCTCCAGTTTTATGATTATCAAAATTTGAGCCAAAAAGCAGGCCTTGCTTATTATTTCTGCACTTTTCTAGTAAAGTTTTTATATTTTCCTCGCTCTTTTCTCCTGTGAAAATTATTCCGTGAACATTTGATTTTGTAAAGTTTATATCATCCGTTCTTAAATAGAGTGTGCCACAAGTTTTAAAATTTTCAACCAAAAGGTCTATATCTGGCTTACTAGTTGTTATAAAATTTTCTAGAAGCTTTAAAGAGCTCTTTAAATCTACAGAGTAACCAAATTCTATTAACATTTTTACAACATGATAAATATTTAACACACTGGTCTTTTTTAAGTAGGCATCAAAAAGCTTGCTACCATCAAATATCTTAACTGCCTCTTTTAAAAGCTCGGTTTGCTCCTGCATATACATTGCATTCAACTTTTCCTTAAGCAAGGAAAGGTTTGTTATGTTATATATAACCAAGCCCTCATTTATGTTGTTACTTAACAACTCTATGCCATAGTGAACATTTAGCTTGTCCGTTTTTACAAAGTTAGGTAAAACCTCTAATTCTACAATGCCCAGTTCATCTATACCCTGCCTATAGGAATAATCAATTAAATTTTCCACGCTTAAAGAGCCATTAGATAGCTCACTTCTTGTTAAAAAGTCTTTCATTTTTCATTTCCTTTTCTATATATTTGATGCCTTTCTGCAATTTTCGCCTTAAGCCGTTCAAGTTCAAATTTTGTAAAGCGTTCACAGCCCAGTTCGTGCCCGCAGTCCATTGTGTGAAAGTCTGAGCCTCCAGTTATGACTAAATTATTTTCCTGTGCTATTCTTTTCAAATAAACTTCCTGCTCTTTAGTTGTATGGTTGTACACTTCAATGCCATCTAACCCAAGCTTTGTTAGGCGCTTTGCAACTTCTGCACATTTTGCTTCATCAAAGTCGCACTCTTTGCCGTCTATAGAATATTTTGCTTGTTGCGGATGTGCCCAAACGCATATTCCGCCACACCTATGTATTAAATATATTATCTCCTCATCCGTCACTTTTTTTATGGGCGAATACGCAGGAGCATTTCTGCCTATAAAAACATCGTACGCCTCTTTTGTGTTTTTAGCATAACCCCTCTTTATTAGCTCTTTAGCTATCATCTTTTTATCTATAAGCCCATCTTTAGAGTAGGTTTTAATAAGCTCTTCTTGAGATATTGAAATATTAAATTTTTCCTTTAATAGTTCAAGCGTTCTTAGGCACGCATATTCGTTTACAGCCTTTAAATTTTTAATAAAGTTTTCTATTTGAGTGAAATCTTGAATTCCATAACCTAAAAAATGATAGCCCGCATAATTTCCAACATTTATCTCAATGCCAGAGATAACCTCAATGTCACACTCTTTGGCGAATTGAGCAAAAGTTTTAAAGGCGATTATTGTTTCGTGGTCTGTAATTGCAATTGTAGATAAACCCTCCCTCTTTGCTTTTTCAATTAATGCATAAGGGCTTAGCGTTCCATCTGAACAAGTGCTATGAATGTGTAAATCAAATCTTTTCATACTATCCCTTATACGCCTCCACTAATTTTTTTAATGCAAGTGTGCTAGTGCTATAAAATGATAGGTCGCTATATACATCATCCTTTAAGGAGTGACTATCTGAACCTTTTGTTACTATTAGATTTTGCTCTAAGGCCGTTGCTTCAAGTTCGTTAAAATAGTTTTTATCTGATTTAAAGTTTTCTTCTAGCCCCACAAAACCGCCAGCACAATGTTTTATATCTTTTATAAGCTTAAGTTTTTCATGATTTGGATGTGCAAATACGGTTACACCTTCCGTGTTTTGTTTGTAGATAGTTACCTGTCCATACTCGTTCACAGAGAGGCTACCCGTAGGCGGAAAGCCCATAAAAATATCGTCATCAACCCCGCGTACGGCAAGTATGGAAAGCATAAACCTTCTGTTATCTTCAATATCTATCTTTTGCGTGGTGTATTTGTTGTCGAGATATGCAAACCTGGCGTCACACATATCCTTTCTTTGCTTGCAGGTATCTAAACTATTATAAAAAAGCACTTTATTATATAAGTAGGAGGTTTTAACACCCTTTTCTTTAAGTTTATCGGCAATATACTCTATTAACGGAGCATAATCTGGAAGTGCAATATTTTTTAACTTTAAAAACTTTAAAAATTCCTTATAGCTCACACTTATTTCAAACTCTTTAAAAATATCCTGAAGTGCTCTGTTTTTAGAAATTCTATCAAACTGAATTTTCGCCCTTTTGTAATAAGATCTATTAAGAATTTTAATATCTTTGTTTACAGCTCTACTTTTTGGGTTTATAAAATATTTTAATATATGACACATTGTTCCATATTCTTTAAAGCTTATGGTCTGCTCTATGCCCGTTATAATTATTGGGGCATTCAATGGAAGTTTGTTGTTTTTAATTAAAGTATAAAGTTCGTCAAACACCTTTACACTGTCATGGTCTGTGATAGCTATAATTTTAAAGCCCCTATCTATGGCATTATCTATAATTTCCGTTAAAGTTTGTTTTCCGTCTGAGGAGTAGTTTGAATGCATATGTAAATCACATAGAACGCTATCACTTTTCTCACTTTCTAAAAGTTTCAAAATTCTATCTTTAACATTTTTATTGTAATTTTGCCAAAATTTAAAGCTGTTCATAAACCTCTCTATCTTTAATAGGATAATAAAAAAATTAAATTTTGTCAATAGTAATCAAACTGTTTGAAAATATGTAAAATGCAAGTATAATAAGTGTATGGATAATATAAATTACAATAATTACAAATATTTTTATGAAGTTGTAAAACACAATGGCTTTTCAAACGCCTCTCAAAAAATTTTAATTTCTCAACCTGCATTAAGCTATAGCATTAAAAAACTAGAGGAAGATTTAGGCGTTAAACTTTTGCAGAGAAATAATAAGAGCCTTTCCCTAACCAAAGAGGGTGAAGAACTTTTTAATAAGCTTAAGAAAATAGAAAATATTTTAAATGAAGATAAAAAAGAGATAACTGGAAAAATTTCTATAGGCGTGCTTAGAATTATGGCAGATAATCTTTTACTACCAATCTTAACTGAGTTCAAAGAAAAATATCCTCTAATTGAATTAGAGGTGATTATAGAAGAAAACAGGACTCTTCTCTCACTTTTTGAAAAGCACAAACTTAATTTAGTTATAAACAAAAATGTATTTGAAAACGCAAACGAAAACATTACCAATATATTTTTAAATAAATTTGAAACATGTTTTGCCTGTTCCAAGCAGTTTTATGAAAGAAATAAGGAAGAGCTTTCTAACATAAATAACTTTTCAAGTTGGAATTTAATACTTCCTCCACAATCTAAGAAGCGCAGGGAAATAGATGGCTACCTAGAAAATTTAAACTTAAAACCTAAAATAAGCTTAGAGTTAGGAAACTCTATTTTACTTAAAGATATGGTAAAAAACGGAGATTATGTTGGCTATTTTACAAAGCTTGCTATAGAGAAAGAATTAAACAGTAACGAACTAATAAAGCTTAAATGTTTTAAAAATTTACCCTGTGAGAACTTATATTTAATTTACGACGAAAACAACATAGACACTCAAATAAAACAACTAATAAAAATTATTAGAGAAAAAATTTAGTTTTGCAAAGCAATTATAAATATTATTTATAATAAAAATAAAAATATGGTATTATCAATAAGTTTTTTCTATGATATAATACTATCAAAGGAAAAACCTATGAAAGATGTTTTAACCATAATAAAGAATGGCGAGAAAACCTTTAAGGAGAACTATAGCTTAACTCCTTATCCGTTTTCTCGCCAACTTTTTTTAATTGACGATGAATTGTACCTAAAAGATAATGATGTTTACCAAAACATAAATAGCATTAAAGGCATAGTGGAAAATGGTTTTAAAGACAAGCTTACTGGATGCTACACAAAAAACTATCTATATAGCTATATTGAAAGCTTAATTGCTGAGAACGCAAATTTTGCTTTGATATTCGGCGACATAGATAATTTTAAAGAGGTAAACAAAATTTTTGGACATTTTAAAGCAGATGAAATACTAAAAACTCTGGGTTTAACCTTTAAAGCCAATTTAAATAGTGCGGACTACATTTTTAGATTTGGCGGAGATGAATTTTTTATTGTTTCTAAAGCTTGCAACCTAGAAAAACAATTAATGCTTTACAAAAAAATTAATAGCGAGTTTTATGATCGCTGTAATGTGAGTTGCAGTTTTGGTATAAAACTTTACGATAAAAGTTTAAGCATAGAAGATAATTTAAACTCATTAGACAAACTTTTATATCAAAGCAAATTTCATGGGAAAAATTATATTTTAATAGGAGATTAATATGGAAGTAAAGAATTATGAAGATTTAAAATTACTTGCAAAAGAATTTGATGTGCCAGTAGAGGATGTGCTTTTTATTGCGCTTAATAGATATGGCGTTATGTACGACACTGAGGATAACAGAATAAGGTTTTACTTAAAACTTAACACGCTAAATGAAGAGTTTTTCTTTGCCGTGTGTGTAAACACCTACCCTTCACCATTCTCTATTGTTGGCAAGGAGCTATTTCTTGACGGCGAGAAAGTTGGCGACCTATCTAGAATTGAAAAGGACACCTGCACAAGCACATACTTTAGAAAGGGAAACACAGCTATGACCATAAACTCCAATTCTAGAAGCCAGTGCGCGGGCTGTAAGTTTTGTGGAACATATAAGCTAGATAGCGATGAAGATGAAAACCTCACCTCAAAACAAGCCATAATAGATTACTACACTCAAGTTATGAAAGATAACAACTTCAAAGACCTTAGTGATATGTATCAAATCACAGTTTGCACGGGTTGTTTTCCCTCTGAAGACGACCTCGTGGAACACCTAATACTTTTAAAGAAAACTTTAAAACAGAATTTTAATTTTAACGGAAAGATAAATTACATAGGCTCCCAACTTAGATCGCCGGAAAAATTAGAAAGAATTAAAGAGGAGATTGGCGACTTTTCCCTATATGTAACCACAGAAAAATTTACAGGCAGAGAGCGCATAATGAGGCCAGAAAAGGCAAGCCTTACCTTTGATAGCACTATAAAGCTTTTAGACACGGCAATCAGCCTAGGTTTTACTGCAAGCATCTTATATATACTCGGCTTAGAGGACTTAGATATTGTTATAGACTATTTTACAAAGTTAGTGCCTCATGTAAATAAATTTCCAGATGTTCAAATCTACCAAGATTATACTCCTGAGCAGGAAAGTTATCGATGTGAGGACGCAAAAGATTTTAGATACTATTTAAAAGCTAGAAAGTTTTTTGAAGAGGCTTTTGCTCCAACCACACTAAAACCACGCTCTTGGGAAAACTATAGGAGCTTATATTACACCTCTTTTAACCATGAAAAATATGTTTGCGAAAGGAAATAATATGAAAAACTTTGAACTTTATGAGAGTTGTTTTAACCTTTTAAACTATGTTACAATCAGTCAAAACTATTTAAACTGTTTTAGTAAGGATGTAAAACTCAGTGAGCTAAAGGACTATTCCTGCGGACACTGGGGCGCTTGCCCGTCTGTAAACTTTTTGTATGTTCACCTAATAGACTTTTTTAAAAGACACTCTTTAAATGCAAATATAGTTGTAGGAACAGGTCACGCGGGCTCTAGCGTATGCGCCAACCTTTGGCTTACAGGGGAATGGCAAAGGAAAAATAAAAACTTTTCAATATCTCAGGCTGGGCTAAATAGTTTAATCTCATCTTTTGGAAGGGAAATTAGAACGGAGATAAACCCTCAGTATGTTTCCACAATATATGACGGCGGTGAACTAGGCTATTCTTTAGCCTTTGCCTACGGATACGCGGAAAATAAGGACTTAGATTTTTTACCTTGCATTATTGGAGATGGCGAGTGTGAAACTGCCACGCTCAGTGCAAGTTGGGTGCTTGGCAAGCTTACAAATAACAAAAAAGTGCTTCCTATAATCAACTTAAACAGTTTAAAGATGTGCTCTAAAACCTTTTTATCCACGCTTTCAGACAGCGATCTAAAAAATTTATTTTCAGCCTATGGCTACAATGTATACATAGTTCATCCAAGCCATGAGGAGTTATACTCAGCCTTAGAGCAGATTTACACAAAGAACGAGTTAAGCCTTATAATATTTAAAAGCGATAAGGGCTTTACTGGGCTAAGCTCTGATAAAATTAAAATACCAGGCGAGCTAATCTCGCACAAAAACCCTTTAAGTAACTTTTCTAAGGAAGAAAAAGTAGAAATTTTAAACTCTTGGCTAAAGAGCTATGATATATCATATTTTTTGAATGAGAATAAAAGAAAAGAACTAATAGATTTTTATAGTTATAGCTTTTTTGTAGCAAAAGAAGATAGCCAAAAACTCACTTTTACTAACTACGAAAACGCTTCCACTTTTGATAATCTACAAAAAAATTTACTAAACTTAACACAAAAACACACCTTCTATATTTTGTCACCAGATGAGATAACCTCAAACAAACTTAGCCTGCTTCAGGGCAATAAAAGCCTAATAGAAGTTCTAAGTGAAAATGTATTGCAAGGGTTTTATCAAGGGCTTACTAGAGCAAATTTAAACGGAATATTCATAAGTTACGAAGCCTTTATGCCTATTGTTATTAGCATGGTAAGCCAATATCTTAAATATATTTACCAGCTAAAACAAGTGGAAGATGTAAAATTGCCCAGTTTAAACTACATTCTAACAAGTACAGCTCCGGAAAACACCTACTCTCACCAAAACCCAGAGTTTGTTGCCTCCCTTTTAAATAAGGAATATAAAAATGTAAATGTATTATATCCTGCAAATTCCATAAGCTTAACCCACGCATTAAATAAATGCTTTAGCACGAATTCCTGCATAAATGTTATTACAATTTCAAAACAGAGAGATAAGCTAGTAAAGCTAGATGCCTTAATAGAGGACTATAGCATTTTACAAGGTGTGGATAACGCAGACTTAATTTTAACCACTACAGGCGACTACACTCTAACGCAAGCTTATAGCATTAAAGAGCTTTTAAAGCTCATTTTGCCAGAGGTCAAGCTTGGGCTTGTATACATTTCAAATTTAAAAATTCTTGGCAAAAATTATGATGAGGGGCTTTCTGATAGCGAGTTTGAAAAAGTCTTTCCTAGGAATATTCCAACCTTTTACACCTTTATGGGCTATAAAAGCGTGCTTAAAAATTTATTATACGAAAGAAACGTGCACTTCAACCTCTACGGCTATCAAGACGGAAGCAATGTTACTGGTTGTTTTGAAAATAAGTTCCGCCATAATAAAATGGGAAAACTGCACATAATTTTAGATATGTTAAATGCGCTGTTTGAACAGGGTAAAATTTCTAAAAAAACCTTTGTTAAGGCAAGATTAGATATAATATGCATTTTAGGAAAATACTATTAATTTTTTAGTTCTAACACGGCAAGCGTTTCCACATGATGAGTGTTTGGAAACATATCATAGGGCTTAAGGCTAGAAATGTTATAGCGTTCACAAAAAAGGCACAAATCTCTTGCAAGAGTTGCAGGGTTGCAGGAAAGATAAATAACTTTTTGCGGTCCCTTTTGCAGGATAAGCTCTATTGCCTCTCTATTTACTCCAGCGCGAGGCGGGTCTAGCACGCAGACATTAAAATTAATTTTATATATTATCTCTTTAACAAAATCTCCATTTATATTTTGGAGATTTTTTAAATCATTTAGCTCTTTTAATTTATTTGCATTCTGTGTGGCAGATGGCACAATTTCCACGCCCGTTACAAGCTTTGCCTTTCTTGCCATACAGGCGCTAAGCAAGCCACTTCCAGAATAGGCGTCTAAAACTTTATCAGATGTGCTAATATTAGCTAAAATGTCTGAATAAATTATATTTTTAACTTCATCGTTTATCTGGTAAAAGGAATTATTTGTAAAAGGATATTTTATATTAAATTCCTCTTTTAAAATATATTTTTCGCCCATTTGGAAAATTGTATTATTTTTATATTCCACAAATATTCCATAGCTTTTAAATTCCTTTAATTTATCCTTTAATGGAATAATATTATTATAATTTTTATCTATTATTTTAAAGGTAATTAAAATATTATTTAAATAATTTTGCAAAATTATTTCTCTTACATTATTTAAATTAATTTCTCTAATTATTTTTATTGCTCTATTTATTTCATTAGAAGAGATTTTACATTCAGCAATATCCACAACTTCATGCGTGTTTATTTTATATAGCCCTAGTTTTTCGCCGTCACATTTAAGTGTAAGCTTATTTCTGTAATTATATATTTTTGGGCTAGGCTCGCAGGGCAAAACTTTTACCTTTATTTTAAATTTTTTAAATATATTTTTTATTTTATCTTCTTTAAATTTTAAAGTTTCCTCATATTTTAAATGCTGCAGGTGGCACCCTCCACAGGTTTTAAAATATGAGCAAACAGGAGTAATTCTAAACTCACTTTTCTTTAAAAGCTCACCATTTTCTACAACTTCTCCTGGCAAATAAAAAGGCACAAAAACAGCTTTTTTGTTTTCATGCGCTATTCCCTCTCCGTTCATTCCTAAATCGTCTATCTGCATAGAGATATATTATCATAAAAGTTACACTTTTTGCAAGCTAATTAGATATAGCGTTCACTGCATTTAGCATAAGGTTATTCACGCTTTTGTTTTCAAGTTTATATAAAATTATTTTCCCCTCGCGCCTTGCCGACACTATGCCCTTATCCTTTAAAAGTTTTAATTGGTGGCTGAGCGTGGTTTGGTTTATATCTAAAATTAGTGATAGGTCGCTAACGCACATATCGCACATGGAAAGACAGGATATTATTTTAACCCTGGTATAATCGGAAAAATTTGAAAAATAATCGGCCAGCTTTTGCGTTACCGCCTTAGAGGGCATATAGGATAAAATCTCTCTTTTTGCACTTTCCTTTAAAAGTAAGAATTTGCTCATTTTAACTCCTTGTCTGAACATTTTTTAACGCTTAGGCATATATACTCACTGTACATATTTGCGCGGAGTTAAGTCAAATTTTTAAAGCGCAAATTTTAAGGATAAAACTTGAATTTGGTAAAATTTTGTAGAAAGGAGGGCTTATATGAACTTTTCACAGGACATTTTAATGGTTCTACTACTTTCAACAATCGCGCAGGGTACTGGCACAGAACTTGCTACTAACACGAACTTTTTACTGCTTCTACTTCTTGCTCTTAATGGACAAAACAGTTCTGGTTGCGGTTGTGGATGTAACAACGGGTGTAGTTCGTGCGGTGGCAGATTTTTCTAATGTTTTAAAAATTCAAGCTTATTTTTAATTCTATGAAGGCTGTTATCCACACTTTTAGTGTTTTTACCCACCACTTTGGAAATATTTTGATATGAATTACCTTTTAAATAAAGAGTAAGCACTTTTAGCTCTAAGGGCGAAAGTGCCCTTTTTATTTTATCTAAAATTTCCTCGTAGTTTTCCTTTTCTATCATTTCATCGTCTGGGGTTAAAATAGAGGAGGGTAAAATAAGCAGGGCCTCTTCCTCACCCTCGCCCGTTTTGTATCCACCTTGAGAATCTAAGGAAACATAGCTATTTAAAATTTTATTCTTTTGCCTGTTAGCGTGCTTTACCGCGCTTTGAATTTGCCTTTTTATGCAAAGGTAGGCAAAGGTCTTAAAGCTTGCAGAGGAGTTTTGAGAGTAATTTTGGCACGCCTTGTAAAGGCCTATCATACCCTCTTGAATTAGGTCGTCAAGTTCTGAGCCCAATAAAAAATAACTGCGGGCGACACTGCTTACCATAGGCTTGAACCTTGAAAAAAGTTCTTCCTCTGCTCCCACTTCGCCCGACTTCATTTCCTTTACAAGTTCTTCATCTGTTTTTAACAATTACTAACCTCTTCTCTGTCTTAAAATTTCAAATAATACAATGCCTGTGGCAACGCTGGCATTTAAACTATTTACCTTTCCAAGCATTGGCATAGAGATTATGCCATCACATTTTTCCTTTGTGAGCTTACTAACGCCCTTTCCTTCGCTTCCTATCACCACGGCAATGGGCCCGTTTAGATTTGTTTTATAGATATCTGCTCCGCCAGCTTCCGCCGCCCAAACCCAAAGGCCTTTTTTCTTTAATTTTTCTATCTCGTTATTTATATTGCTAACTCTTGCTATCTTCATATTGCTTACAGCGCCCGTGCTTGTTTTAATAACCGTGTCGTTCACGGCTACTGCTCTATCCTTTGGTATTATTATTCCATGCACGCCTGCACATTCTGCGCTTCTAATTATGGCTCCAAAGTTATGCGGGTCGTTTATGCCATCTAAAATTAAGATGAATGGAAGAGAGCTTTTAGCGCTCCCTAAAATTTCTTCTACGCTAGAGTATTCAAACTCTACCGTTTCCGCGGTTATTCCCTGGTTTTTGCCATATTTTTTGTCAAGCACATTTCTTGGCAAGTATTCAACCTTTATCTTTTTGTTCCTAGCAAGGCTAGCCAGCTTTTGAACTTCATAATCTTTTGCGCCAATTTGAACGCACACTTTATTTATTGTAAGCCCGCTGTTTAACGCCTCGCGTATGCTATTTTTTGTAGTGAGTATCATTTTAGCCTACTTTTAACTAAAAGGCAGTTTAGGGTGAAAGCTTCCTTTTTACCGCTCTTTTTAAATGAATATTTAATGCTATCATCATAGCTTATGTATATTAAATTTTTAACAATCTTTGGCGCTTCCCCAATTTGGAGCATTATATAGTTCACAGCTAGAAAGCGCTTTAAGGTTTCATTTATTAAAGTTACCACATACATATTCATGGCATAGTTTTCCATGCTGTACGAGTAGATTATTGCGCTATTATAGGTTAGCGCGGAAGACAAACAGAGCTCTAATATAACCTTAGTTGTGGCAGAGGTGGTATCCATACAAATTCTGCCAATTGGCTTTAAGGCAAACTTGCCGTCTATCTTGTTATAGTCGCTCTTTTTTGCCATAAAGCTATCTATAATAGCAATAATGTCCTCATGAGAAATCGGCGAAGTACACACCTTTCCGTCTATCTCTTTCGCCTTTTCATACATCTGCTTGCTATTTAGCGCTCCAAGCTTTAAAGCCTGTAAAAATTTAGCAAGATCATATTCCTTTACTACATATCTATCTTTCAAATTCTGCTTCCGCCTCTAAACTTGGAAAATAACTCTTTGGAAGTTCCCAAACGACCTTTGCAGTGCCTGCAAGCATTTTATTTATCTCTTCAACAGTGTTTTCATTTTTGTAATATTCTTGCATATGCTCTCCTTAAAATTAATTTAACATTTTTAAGTTATTATGTCAATTCTTCAAGCGTTTTATTTAAAATTTCCTCTAGTCTATTAAAGTTTTTACTGATATACAAATAGCCCACTAGAGCCTCAAAGCAAGTTGCGCGCTTGTAATCTACAAGGGTGGCATTTTTAGGCGCGTCATGAGTTTTCGCGTTTCTTGCCTTTCTTACAACCTCTCTTTCCTCTTCTGTTAATATTGGCTCAATTTTTTTTAAAGCTTCGCTCTGCGCGCTAGCCTTGCAATATTTTGCGGACATTCTATGCAAACTTCCTGCCGTGAGATCATCGGTAACGAACTTGCTTCTAATAAATAGTGTATGCACGGCGTCACCTAAGAACGCCAAATTTAAACTGTTCATAATATATCCTTTATCTTATCCGCCGTCACTTTAACCGTTTCCCCCGTTGCCATATTCTTTACGCCAAATATGCCCGAGTTTACTTCATCCTCTCCAACTACAATAATGTTTGGCACGCCAGTTTTGTTTGCCATGTTCATTCTAGCTTTAAAGCTCTTTGAGTATAGCACCTCGCAGGCAATGCCCTCCGCGCGGAGTTTAGAAGCCAGTGTAAAGCAGAAATTTTCTGTATCCCCAATAGGAATGATTGCAAGTTTAGAGTAGTTATCCTTTGAAAAATTTAGTTTGCCAAGCTCCTTTAAAAGCACAAACAGCCTTGTAAGCCCCATGCCAAAACCAACCCCTGGCATCTTGGAAGAGGAGAAGTAGCCAGTTAAATTTTCATATCTTCCGCCCCCGCCTATGCTTATAGCTGGAAACTCCTTTAGTCTGCCCTCAAACACCGTGCCAGTGTAATAGTCCAGTCCGCGTATGATGTTTAAGTTCAGTTTAGCATTTTCTACTCCCATAACTTTTAAAAGCTCAAACACGCGCTCAAGCTCTTCTATTCCCTCTTTAAAGCTCTCGTTTTGAATGTTAGCGCTCTTTAGCTCCTCTAAGGTTTTCATTTCAAACACATTAAAAATCTCCGAGGTCTTTTCGCCAGCAAGCGCTTCCACTTCGCTGAAGCAGGCCTCTTTGCCCATCTTTTCATACTTATCTAAAAGGTTTAAAACATCCGTCTGCTTTTCAGAGAGGTCTAATTCATTTAAAAGCCCAATTAAAACTTTTCTATTTGATACCAAAATGTCCGCCTCAACACCGAGCGCGCTGTAAATACCGCTAAGTATAGCTATAACCTCAGCGTCAGCCTCTATGGGGAGTTCGCCGTCACCAATGATATCCGCATCGCATTGATAGAACTCACGAAGCCTGCCCTTTTGAGGTCTTTCCCCTCTATACACCTTGCCAATTTGATATCTTCTGAAAGGAAAAGATAGCTCGTTTTTATTTAGCGCCACAAACTTTGCAAGTGGCACAGTTAAATCAAAGCGCATGGTCATGTCCGTATCGCCTTTAACTAATCTAAAAATCTGCTTTTCCGTTTCCCCGCCAGCCTTTGCAAGAAGCACCTCTGAAAGCTCTAGTACGGGCGTATCCAAGCACGCAAGGCCGTGAAGCCTGAGCACACTTTCCACCTTTTCTTTCATTTCATTAAACACCTTTTGCTCTCTTGGCAAAAGCTCTAAAAAGCCTGACATTGTTCTTGGTTTTATTGTTTGCATAAACTTTCCTCTAGTTTTCGATATTTTAACCCTTTATCCACACCTTTGTCAACAAAAACAAATGTTCAAATTTTTTTATTAATCCCATATATTAAAAGAGGAAAAGCCTCTGTTGTGTACAACTAGGGGTAAGTTATCCACATTTCCACAGAGTTATCGCCATTAATTTTTATAAATTTTGATGAATAAGTATGCATAAAGGTATAAATTTGTAAAAAAACACCAAGTTATCCACATTTCCACAATAAAAACTCTTCAAAAACGGACTTGAAGAGTTTTTAGTTATAAAAGTATAATATAAATAACAAATTAGAGGTTAAAGAGCAAAGCTGGACACACGCCGCCGTAAGAGCTATTCACAATGGCGCCGAACACTTTACCAAGGCGGGACACAGAGAATGCGAGAGACGCGGAGGAGCCGGACGAACAAGTATAAAAGAAATTTTCAAGACATCCATCTGGGCGGTCCATTGTGCCTAAATATTCTGATAAAGCGGATACATCTGCTGTCATCACATAATTTGCTATTGCAAAGTCTGTGGGTGATTTTAAACGAGCTTTATCTGCATTTTTAAACATTTCTTGATTTGTACCCCCTTCTGGAACTTCAGTTGTTGTAAAACCATATTCTGCTGTTAGCATATCATTGTAGGTTGGAGCAAATACTTTTTGATCTGAAAGTGCTACTTCAGTTGACTCTGAGTGTGTTCGTGGATATAGATCGCTCTCTGTTAAATTTCTGCCTACTATTTTGGATTTATCTGTACTTGAAAAAGCGTCTTGGTAAAATACATTTGTTAGATAATCTCTTAAATAGTTATCTTCTTTTGCATAGTCATTTGCTTGGCTTGCATTTCTATCTATATAGAAACAGCTTGACGCTAGGGTTTGTTCACTCATTAGGTAAGATAGACTTCCACCGTTATATTCCTGTGTTAATATTCTCCACTTGATAGGTTGCACTTCAAACCATGCTTCTTCATTATCTTCTACTGTTGCTCCATTACTGTATGTTATTGTTACCTCACCTACAGCAGGATTACCGCTTTCATCCAACACCGCATTTTGTTCATTTACATTAGTAGTTGGCACTCTTACATAGGTCTTTCCATCTGTATAGGTGTAAGCCTGGTAGGTTATATATTTATCTGGAGCTAAACTAGTTTTCCCTGTTGGTTTATATACCTTATAGCTATCCACATAGCTTGGACTCTCACTACTATACCAACTCTTTAGGGTTTTATTCATTTCATCACCCACATAGTCCTGTGGATATTGCCCCACATCCACAAACTCATAGGTCGTTCCCCATGGGGCTTGTTGCTCATAGATTTGGTAGGGAGCTTGTACTGCTGTGCCCTCCTCAAAGCTAAACATCAATGGTAAAGTATCGTTAAAGCTTGAATCAAATCTTTTTAGTGTTAGTGTAATTGTATAGCTTGCTGTGCCTGGCTCTGTACCAGTTTTTGCTGGAATGCTAATTACTCCACCTGTTTGGCTTTCTGCTACTTCTATGCTGTTAGCTAAGCTTGTAAACACACTGGTTAGTGATGGGGTTTGGTCCACTGCTTGGCTATAGTTTGTTATTGTAGCATTTACTGTAAATTCTGAATAGTTTTTAAAGTCAAAGCTATAGCGTATTACCTTGTTTGTTTCATCAAACGCTAT
>CALVYR010000024.1 GCA_944372325.1 uncultured Clostridia bacterium
GATTTTTATCCTTTTGAAAAGTTCAAAAAGAAAGAGTTGGGAAAATTCCCAACTCCGCAAAGTTAAACATTTTATAATTAACCTAACGCGCACGAACTTAAAAATAAGTCGAGGAAATGTCCTCTCGGTGAACCCACCTGCCGTTTTGGTTACAAAAAGTTTAAACTTTTTGGCGTGGAAACAATTCCAGCACGATGGCATTTTAGCAAATATAAAAGGCGTTGTCAAGGTTTTATCAAAATTTTTCAAATTTTTCAGGTTGTACATAAACGGCACGGAGCTGAGTTTGCCGTAACTTGATACTTATAGTTAAAAAATTAAAAAATATCCACTTTCAAAAATTATTTCAAAAATTTTCAAAAAAGTCTAAATTTTTCTTTTATTTCGACAAAATCTGAGCTATTATATTCTCGTGAAAAAGTTTTACATAATTTGCGGACTATTTTGTTTTTGCTTTTTATGCTTAGGGATATACTTTTTAATAGATCCCAGTTTTTCTAATCTATCCAGCTCTAGCACTCAGGGCGAGGAAACAGGCGGACAAGAAGATGACTCTCAGGAGGAAATTATCTACTATCTAGGCGTAGACTATGCTGAAATAAATGTATTTATAGATGAAACCGCAGAGATAAAATACACCATACTGCCACTAGGCTCTGTTCCAACAGTCCAAGTAGAGGATGACAGCATAATAGCTGTGGAAAATTTTATCATCATGCCTAAAAAGCTTGGCAGTACTAAAGTTACACTTTCACACCAAACCTTTACAAGAGAAATTAAAGTAAATGTTTTAGAAAAAGAGTTAAATTTAACCTTTTCTGAAAGCTCTTTCTTAAGTGGCAAGGCTGAAGATGGCAACTACATAAATTACACCGCAATAATTCAATATAACTTTAATTATATTAGTAAAGAATTGAAGCCTTCCGACAACATACAAATAACAAATGAAGAGCTTTTGGAAAACGAGATAAAACTCACCTTTAACCTTTTAAACGGCACAAGTTTTACCTTTGATATAACACTAGATAGCTTAAATGTGACTAAAACACTACCTTGCGAGGAATATCTGGCTGACACCACACCCGACGAGCCAGACACCACTTTACCTGAGGAGCCCGATGGCACTGACCCAGATGACACTTTGCCAGAAAAGCCAAACCCAGATGACACTCAGCCACAAGAAAGCGCATATTACGAGCTTTATTATAACGGCGAGAAGCTAACGGACACGCTGTATTATAGCTATAAGCCTAGCGAAACAAATACAATAATAATAGAATATAAGCTCTGCGATGAAAGCGGTTCAGAGCTAGAGTTCAACTCAAGCGTAAGTATAATAGACAGTGCGGACATTACAAAGAACTCTCTAGATAGCCACAACTATAAATTAATAACGCTAGCAATATTTGGAACTGGCGAGCTAGAGCTAACGCTAGTATCCAACCTAGCGAATGCAACAATAACCTTAAAAATAATAGTTGAATAAAAAAATAACTTTACTTATGAAATAGTGTTGCTCCGTTGCCCGCCCGCGTAAGCCCTGCCCCAGAGCCGTCATTCTGAGCGGGGAGCGTTTACGCGACTATCCGCGAAGAATCTCCTTGCTACCCTAGCTAGCCAGACTCCTATTTTATTATGGCAGGTCACGGGAGGAGATCCTTCGGCTCCGCTCAGGATGACAACGGAGTGATGCCTCCGAAGCATCTTGCAAAGCCCCACCCCAGCGCCTTTAATTCTGACGGACCCTCGCCCCCTGCCGTCATTTCGACCGTAAGAAATTATAGCTAAGTTTCAAATAACTATTTTTGCCAGATGTTTTATTTAAGCTACACCATTCCTTTATATATAGTGGAGAAATCTCAGCCTTAGAAAAATAGCCGAGATTTCTCCGCTACATATCGGCTTTTACCACTACTCCTATTTTCCATCTAGCATTAACTTTAATAAAAAAACAATCCCTATTTTCCTTTTGGTCGAAATGACGAGGGTTGGGCGTTGCTATTAAAAATATTTGCCTCAAAACCTGCACTTCTTTAACTCTGTTTTTACCTACCCCCCCTCACACTCACTTTTGTCACTTTATCTTCTTGTGTAAACTATGCCTACTCTCCGCCCAATAAGCCTCTATAGTCACTTCTCATAACTGAATTTTGGCATAAAAAAATTCGGGGGTTATCCCGAATTTTTTCTATTTTGTTATTTCTTTAGAATCATCAAATATTAATGTGTCGTCTGGAGCTATATCTTTACAGGTCTTTAACTCCTCTCGGCAGGTCTTGAAAAAGTCGGCTTTTATATCACATAAATTTCCTTGATATGTAAACGCTGCCATGGTTTCGTGTCCACCACCACCAAAGTGGCTGGCTATGTTGGCAACATTTGCTCCGCCCTTTCCTCGCAAGCTGACATAGTATAGGTTATTATCCCTCTTTATGAATATGCAGGCTATATTTACACCCTTTGTGTTTATGCCTTGGTTTACTATGCCCTCCTCTTCACCAGCCTTTGCGCCAGTTTCAGAGAAGTCCTGCTTATTTAGTTTCATTACAACTAAACCGCCGTTAAAATAGAATTTCATAGAGTGAATAGCGCGCTCTAAGAGCATGTTTTTAGATATTGAATTATTTTTAAAGAAAAACTCTGAAATTTTTTCTAGCTCTAATTTTCTATCATAGAAATCGTTTAAAACATTTATTGTGCTCTTTCGTCTGTTACCCTGAGTGAAGTTTGCTGTATCTGTAACCATACCCGCATACACAGCTCTGCAAATACCGTTTGATATCTCTAGCCCAAGAAGTTTTGCTAGCATATATATAATTTCAGCGGTAGACGAGGTTAGATATACTATGTTATTATGAGCAAACTGCTCGTTGGTATCATGGTGGTCTATTTGAACGCTATCTTTGGCTTTAAGGAAGATATCCTCGTATACGCCAAACCTTTTTGTATTTGGTGAATCTAAACCTACGGCAAGGTCGTAACTTTCTACTCTTTGGACATTTAAAATGTCTTCTTTTAAAATTGGTTTAAAAATTTCATCTAATTTGTCCGCTTGAGCAAAAATATCTACAACTTTGCCTTGGTAATTACTTTCTATTAACTTTTTTAATGACACAAGCGATGCTATGGCGTCTGTGTCGGGGTTTTGATGCGCAATAAGCGCAATTTTGTCGCTACTCTCCAACTGAGTTTTCAAAAATTTTAGCGAACGCCTCTTTTCTTCTATACTCCCTCCTTAAAAGAAGACAGGGTGATTATATCATAATATTCCTAGTTTGTCAAATTTGATATATTTTAGCTGGAATTGCCATGATTTAAGATAGAAAAAAACTTGAAGATATACTTCAAGTTTGTTTATAAAAGCAAATTAAGCTTAAGCCTCTACAGCTTCACTCTGTGCTTTATGATAAGCTTCCAAAACAGCATCACGAATCATTTCACGCGTTTCAGTGTTGATTGGGTGAACGATATCTTTGTATTCGCCATCTGGAGTCTTTCTGCTAGGCATTGAGATGAATGGGCCTTCACTTCCCTCAATGACTTTGATGTCGTGAACAACAAAGCACTCGTCAATTGTAATTGAAGCAACAGCTTTGAGCTTTCCGTCATCCTTTTTTACTAGCCTAATTCTGATGTCTGAAATTTTCAAGAGTTCATACCTTCCTTTTTAAGTATTTGCTTTTCAAGCTGAATACATTTTAATATTTTTATATTAAAAAAGCAAATATTTTGACCATATTTTATCAAAAGTTTACATTTTTACATAAATAATATAGATGAAAAGCTATCATTTTATTGGAATAGGCGGAATTAGCATGAGCGCACTTGCCCTTGAACTTAAAAGTGAGGGTAACTTTGTAAGCGGGTCCGATTTAAAACCCACCGAACTCACTAAAAGGCTAGAAAGCCAAGGTATAAGTGTTTACTATGGTCACAGGCGCTCCAACCTTAGAAGCGCAGATTTTGTTATAGCGAATGGTGCAATCAATGTTGATAACCCCGAGATAAAAGAGGCAAACCTTAGGGGAATAAAAATTAAAACGCGCGCGGAACTGCTTGGAGAGGTTTCAAGGCGGTATAAAAATATTATTGCAGTAAGTGGCGCACACGGAAAGACTACCACTACGGAAATGATAGCGGAAATATTTATTCATGCAGGTAAAAAGCCCACTGTTCATATTGGTGGGATATCTAAATATTTTAACAGTAATCTTCTTCTTGGCAAAAAGAGATTTTTTATAACTGAAGCGTGCGAGTACAAAAACTCCTTTCTAAGTTTAAACCCTACAACTTCTGTTATTCTAAACATAGAAAGAGAACATTTAGACTTTTTTAAAACCTTTGCCAATGTGAAAAAAAGCTTTGAAAAGTTTGAAGCAAAGTCTAAAATTTGTGTAAAGTTAGATAAAAAGAGAAATATTGCCTATACAAAAAAACTATGCGTTGAGGGGAAAAACATCTCACACTTAGGTAGTGGTAAATACGGCTACGATGCCTTTTGTAATAATAAATATTTAGGTAAAATTTATTTGAATGCCATTGGAAAGCACAATGTGTTAAACTCGCTTTGTGCTATCTGTGTGAGTTTAATTTATAAAATTCCTTTTAATAAAATAAGTGAAGCGCTTTTAAACTTTAAAGGCGTTAAAAGAAGATATGAGATAGTTTCTGAAAATCCATTAGTTGTGTGCGACTACGCACATCACCCAACTGAAATAAAAAAGATAATTTTATCAACAAAAAGGTTTACAAAAAATAAGATTATAGTGGCCTTTCAACCTCACACCTACTCTAGAACTAAAACGCTGTTTTCAGAGTTTTTAACCGCGCTAAAACTTGCAGATGAGGTGCACATAATTAAAACTTATAGCGCTAGAGAAAAATTCGCCCCAGAGGCAAGCGCAAAATATCTTGCTGAAAACTTAGAAGGCGCGCACTACCATAACGGCATGAAAGGCGCGTATAATAAAATAAAAGAGCGCCTAAATAGCAAGTGCACTCTGCTAATTCTTGGCGCTGGAAATATTGATGAACTGGCTGAAATGTTTAGTGATTAGAGTTATATTTTTGTAAGCACTCGGCTATTGTAGCTTTAGCCTGCTCGTGAGAGCCTACCTTAAGCACCTTTACCACCTTATTTTCAAGCTGTTTATACACACTTAAAAAGTGTTTTAATTCATCTATTATATGGCTAGGCAGTTCTGAAATGTCTGTATACTCATTGTACTGCGGATCACCAAAAGGTATGGCTATAATCTTTTCATCCGTTTCATCTCTGTCCGTTAGGTAGATTACACCTATTGGATAACATCGAACTAAACTCATCTTTTCAATGGGCTGACTGCAAAGCACGAACACATCTAACGGGTCGTCATCACCTGAGAGCGTTCTTGGAATAAAGCCATAATTCATAGGATAGTGCGTGCTTGTATAGAGCACTCTATCTAAAATTATCATGCCCGTTTCCTTATCTAGTTCATATTTATTTTTACTACCCTTTTCTATTTCTATGCAAGCCACAAAGTCTTCTGGCTTTATTCTTTCTGGGCTTATATCGTGAAGTATATTCATAACTTACCTTTTATCTACACTTGCCATATGGCTTATTAAATCTATGACCTTGTTTGAATAGCCCATTTCATTATCATACCAAGCAATGAGCTTAACATAGGTAGGAGTAAGCATAATTCCTGCCGTGATATCAAATATACAGGTGCGCTTGTCGCCAATAAAATCTGAGGACACAACGGCATCGCTAGTTGTTCCCAAAATGCCTTTAAGTTCACCTGCCTCCGCCTTTTTCATAGCCTCTACAATCTCTTCATAAGTTGTAGGTTTCTTTAAATTACAGGTTAGGTCTACTACGGATACATCTAGTGTAGGCACGCGCATACTCATACCTGTAAGTTTACCTTTAAGCTCTGGTATTACCTCGCCAACCGCTTTAGCCGCGCCTGTTGAGGATGGAATGATGTTGTATGAAGCTGCTCTACCACCGCGGTAATCTTTTTTAGTAGTGCCATCAACGGTAAGTTGGGTTGCCGTTGTAGAGTGCACCGTGGTCATTAAGCCGTCTAGAATTCCAAAGTTATCATTTACCACCTTAGCAAGCGGAGCTAAACAGTTTGTTGTACAGCTAGCGTTGGATACTATGTTCATATCCTTTGTATAGGTATTCTCGTTTACCCCCATAACAAACATAGGCATATTCTTTCCAGGAGCAGTAACCACCACCTTTTTAGCGCCTGCCTTTAGGTGAGCTTCCGCGCCCTCATAGGAGGTAAACTTACCTGTAGCTTCTGCAATGTATTCCGCCCCAACTTCTCCCCAAGGTATCAAGCTTGGGTCCTTTTCAGCAAAGAATTTTATTAAGTTTCCATTTACTACTAAATAGCCATCTTTTACATCCACATCACCTTTAAATCTTCCGTGAATGCTATCGTAAGAAAAAAGGTACTTTGCGTATTCTACATCTAAGAAAGGGTCGTTTATTGCAACAACCTCCACATCTCCACGCTCGGCACACACTCTAAGTAAGAGCCTGCCAATTCTTCCAAAACCATTGATCCCAATTTTAATTTTTTCCATAATTTTTCTCCTTTTTTTATTTAATCACATTAAATTTTCTGGGTTTAAGTCTAAAAGTTCGCTCACCACAAACTTTCCGTCCTCACGAATGAGCACATCATCAAAATAAATCTTTCCACCGCCATACTCTGGGCGTTGACACATAACTAAGTCCCAGTGAATGGCAGATTTATTACCGTTAGAGGCGTCATCGTAACAGCTACCTGGAGTTAGGTGAAAAGAGCCACATATCTTTTCATCAAAGAGTATATCTAGCATTGGTTCACGGATGTATGGGTTCACGCCAAGAGCAAACTCACCAAAATATCTAGCACCCTCGTCCGTGTTTAAAATCTTGTTGAGTTCCTCCGTTCCCGAGCCAGCTTCTGCCTTAACAATCTTTCCGTTCTCCACTATAAAGCATACATTATCAAACCTCTTGCCGTTATAGAGAGTTGGAATATTATAGGTGATCTTACCATTCATGCTAGTTCTAAGAGGGCTTGTGTAGACCTCGCCGTCTGGCACATTCATTTTGCCATCACATTTGATTGCCTTTTGACCTTTTATAGAAAATTTAAGGTCCGTGCCATCTCCCACTATATGCACGCTGTCCGTTTTTTCCATGTATTCAACTAGTTTATCCATGGCTTTACTCATTTTAGCATAATCTAGCGTGCAGACTTTATAGTAAAACTCTGTAAATGCCTGAGTGCTCATGCCCGCGCTCTGAGCAAAAGCAGGCGTTGGAAAGGCAAGCAAACTCCACTTTGTGTTATTTACACGCTCCTTCATTTCAACTGGTTCCGTGTAATATATATCATAGGTTTTCTTGATATCGGCTGGAATATCGCTAGTTTCAAATTTATTGTTTGATGCTCTTAAAAGTATAACGGCGTCCATATCCTGCATTACTGGAAGGTCATATTTTTTATTGAGCTCGGCATATTCTTTATTGGCATTTTTTAAAAGTGCCTTTGTTACAACTATATTTCTATCCCAAACAAAGGGGTACGCCCCAGCTTTCCAAATTTCATCTATTAATATTTCTAAAAACTCATTGGGTACATCTCGGGCTTCAATTAGCACCTTTTCACCTTTTTGAACACTACAAGAGTAGTTTACAAGCATATTTGCAAGTTTTATCATGTTATCACTGTTCGTCACTTTTTACCTCCACAAGGTCTATTATTGCCACTTTACTTGCAGTTAAATCGCCCACTTTAACATTTGTATACAGCCTTAAAAGGTTATAAACTGAAAGCGTTGCAAACACTAAATTTGCAAATATTAGCCCAAGCACGGCAAGCCAAGGCAGAGAGAACATCACGCCTAAAGTTATAGTTCCTGCAAGCACAAGTATAAAGGCTAGGATGTTTAAAGCTGTAGATATTTTAAGCCCTTTTTGCTTTTTACTTTTAAAGGTCTTTTTTTCTACATCCGCGCTAACATAAAAGATGTTTGCCCCCACCCAGCGATCTATTTTACTTAAATTTCCAGTGCCATTGGTTTTTAAAATATTTAGCGCGTTCATGCCAAAGACTTCTACAGTAAGTTCGCCCTCAAAGAACTTAAAGCCGAACATTTTAGAGGCAAAAGCCTTAAGCATATTTGAAAAGAAGTTTTTAAACTTATTTTCCTTCTTATTCTTTTTCATTAGCACTATATCATAGCCCTCACGCTGTTTTACAACGCACTCCTTAAGAGAACTAAAGTTAACAGGTTTTTCGCCATCACGAACTATTACCAAAGTTTGAGTTGTAATTTTACCCACTAAACTTTCTATCATATCTTCTTCAGAGGTATCTTTATTAAAATAGGCTATAAAGGCGGTGACATTGCTAACTGGCAATAAGTTTAATTTTTCACCCTCTTCTAGCGCGAAATAAACTTGAACTTCATCGGAAAAGACATTAAAATTTTCTAAAAAGTTCTCTTGAAGTTTTCTCTTTTTTAGTGGAAAAATAAATGTTATCATACGCCCTCTTAAACCATATTGTTTAGCTTTCTCACACGAATGGAATGTCTGCCCTTTTCAAAGTCTGTGGTAAGAAAAGTTTTTACAATGCTTATAGCTTTCATTTTACTTATATATCTTCCTGGAAGCACGAGCACATTTGCATCGTTATGTTTTCTAGCCAAACTTGCATAGGTGGTGTTCATGCAGAGCGCAGCCCTAATTTTTGGGTTTCTGTTCGCTGCTATGCTCATGCCAATTCCCGTTCCACAAACATAAATACCTATGTTTTGAGGGCTTTCTAGCACACGCTCGTTGCCCGTCTTTGCAAAATCTGGATAGTCTACCTTATCTTTAGAATAAGTGCCCACATCTATTGTGGTGATATTTTCATTGTTAAAAAACTCTTTAATTTGCTCCTTTAATTGAAAACCTGCGTGGTCGCTAGCTAAAATAATCATAAAATCTCCTTGCTTATAGGATACTATAAAAAAATTTTTTTAACAAATATTTTTATAAAATTTTCTCTTCCAAACAAAAAAACACACTTTTCAAAGAAAGCGCATAGTATATTGTGAGAATTAAAGGAGGTAATTTATGTCTTTTTACATCAACAATAATAACCCAAACAGACCTGGACCAATTAATTCTAGCGCACTTTCAAATGTATGTGAAAGGGTTTTAATAGAGGCAAATAAGGTGTTTGATGCCTGCATCAATCGTGATACAGTTACGGGTGCAGTAATTACTTTAACAAACTTTACTCCAGCTGGCCCAACAGAGCCACTTACATATGTATCGGCTCAAAGCGACCCCTTAAACCCTGCCACAATATCTAATGTTACAATAGATAGAATTGAAACACGTCCGAATTACGCAAATGTAAGTGCAACTATAACCATTCCTATCACAGTGTCCTACCTAGATGCAAACCGTATTCCTGGCACAGCCACTGGAACAATTACAGTAGATAGGTCGGCTGTACTGTTTGTACCACAAGTTGCGCTCACACCAGTAGAGGTTAAAGTTGTTGCAGCGGTTTCAAGCGAAATTGGCACAATTTCAGGCACTACAGCTACAATAACATATTGTATTCAAACAATATTAAAAATTGTTAGCCAGGTAGATATATTAGTTCCATCCTTTGGATATCCTGTATTGCCACCATGTCAAACTCCAAACCCTGCTCAAACTGAATGCCCTGGGTTCTTTGAGTTGCCAATTTATCCTACCGCACAGCGAAACGGATAAGGGCTTAATTTAAGGCGCGTGTGAATTTCACACGCGCTTTTTCATGTTGACAAAAAATATTCTTTATAATAAAATATCTTTATGGAAGAAATATTTTTTACAAGCGACACACATTTTGGCAACGATTTACCTCTAAAAAGAGAATATAGACCTTTTGAAAACTGGAAAAGTTTTTTAGTTAAAACTACAAAAATATGGAATAAACAAACGGGCAAAGATGCAATCATCTATCATTTAGGCGATTATATAGACTATGTTCCAAACAGAGAGAGTAACTGGGAATTCTCATTAAACTGGGTAAAAAATTTTAAAGCTAAAATAATTTTAATTATTGGAAATAATGAGGAAAGATTAATTAAAGACCACTTTAACAACGATTTTAACGCCTTTAGAGATTATTGCATAAATGCAGGCTTTAAGGATGTAAAAAAAGAGGACTACTTAGACATAAACGGAGTTAAATGTTATTTAAACCATTTTCCTAGAAAGTTTAAAGAGGGCTATTTAAATATTTTTGGGCACACCCATAGAACAACGGGAATTTGGAAGCCCTTTGGCTTGAATGTGGGTTGCGATTTAAATCATTTTAGGCTTGTAGACAGGCAAGAATTAAATAGATTAATTTATGATAAAAATAAATATTGGGATAACGATATAGACACCAATTGTATGGGAAAATAAAAAATATTCCTAAATTTCTAGGTTTTCTTCAAATTTAGGAATATTTTTATTATTAACATTCTTTATTCTTTTCAACAACTTTTTGTTTTACAGCGTCTGGTCTAGAACTATCTATAAATGTAGCCAAGCTAAAGCTATCTCGGCTCAGCTTACCCGATTCAATTTCATAGCCATCGGCATAGCTTGTTGTATAATTATTTAAGCAGTAGTTTGCCACCACTTCATTTAGAATATTTTTCTTTAAAGTGTTAAGCGCCTCAGTTTGCCCACCTAAAGCTTTAGCAAAGCTAGACATGAAAGCATCTATAATTAATGGCTTTCCTTCTACATTCTTATCACGGAGAAGGGCTAAAAAAGCTTGCTTTTCCTCTTTAGGAAGCTTTGATTGCACGCTAAAGGGAAGTTTTGAAAACTGCAAAGTTAAAACATTAGAAATATTATTTTCAAGCCCTATATTAGATGAGGGTTCACTTACCTTTCTAACCGCCATACATCTAACATTGGTAGACGCGTAGAAATCTATTATTCTTCTACCTGCCTCTAAATAGGCTTGTTTTTGAGAAGTAGAGGCGTTTCCCGCGCGTTTTTCTATTAAATCGTCAAGTAGCCTATAGGCATAGCTTTTATCGCTCTCGCCCTTTTCTTGTTTTATTGAACCATCACCAGCTAGGAGCATCCAAACCCTTTCTGGCGATTTATGCAAGTAGCCAAAACTAGCCCCAGATAATTCGCATTCGCAAAGCACGCCTTGCTTGAAAGGAGTATTCGTAAGTGAAGCTAAAGTTTTAAACTCTTCGGCAAATTTCTCCTCAGATATATCCAAACCTTTACTTCTAACATCCTCTTCTAATGCACCGTTAAATGAGTGTGTTCTAAATTTGTTTTTGGAGCACTGCAATTTTATTGCGCTTGTTATTCTATCTATATCTTTAAAGGAAATAGGAGGACGAATTTTTAATTCCTCACACCAGCGTTTGTAAATTTGAGGGAATAAAAGCGTTTCAGAAAGCTTTCGCTTTGGGTCTATAAAAGCACCGTTTACCCAACAGTTCTTTGGTTCAAAACAACTTAAATTTTCTTGAAATTTTATGGCAAAGTTATGCACTGAACTTCTATTTAAATCTCCTGTAGAGATTGCATAATGCACCAAGAGTTCACCAAAGGTGTCGAAAACTCTTGTTCTATCTATATTTAACTCGTCACATTTCAGCATGATTTCATTTAAAGTTTGTTCTTTGAAAATATCCTGAATGTAATTTGCCATTAAAGCTTCTGAAATTTCCTTAACAGGCATATAATCTCCTTAAAAGTTTTAACTATTTATTTTATCGAAAATTAAATGAGATATATTTTCATCATCTTTTATTGTGTAGATAAACTCTGGTAAGATTTTATAGTTATGCAAAGTTGTTTTATCTATCCAAACCATAACTTCATCTTGATTGTCAAGGTTTTTAATGTTATCGGTTTGGCTAAGATTGTGTTCATCGCTTAACTTTACATAGTAAACAAAGTTTAACTCGTGATATTTTTTATTATCAAACACAAAAAACTGCTCAGATACTTTTATAAGCTTTGGCGTAACATCTTTTAGCCCCAGCTCTTCAATAAGCTCTCTCTTTATGGCATTAAGTGTGCTCTCACCCGCGTGAACTCTTCCACCAGGCATATTTAAAAAATCTACTGCATCACTTCTTTCTAAGAGATATCTCCCCCTGTTTTCTATGAGGGCACACACCCTGAAATTAAACTTAAAATCATCTATCATTACACTTACATCTTTCATAATTCACCTAAAAATATATTATAAAAGTTCATTTTTGTCAAATTTAGCTATTTTTCAAGCTGAACGCTTAAAACTGGGCTTAAATTTAAATTAAATTCCTTTCCAGATGCCAGCCTATAAATTTTTGTTTCCGGCATATTTTTTTCAAAGTATTCTATAACCTCATCTGTCACGCAATGACCAAGGTAAAGCGCCTTTATTTCACTAGCTTTAAAATACTCTATGGTATGGTCAATTAACTCCTTTTGCTTTTCTAAATTCCTTAAGTGGAATCCACCAAACACGCCCCAAACCTTACTATGCCCAGTTACAGCTTTAGCGCGCTCAATAGTGTTACAAATGCCCCTATGCCCGCATCCTGTCATAACAAATAGCCCCTGAGAAGTGGTTATAGCCACCCCAGAATCATCTTCTGTGTAATCTTTTTGAGTAAGTTCAGCATCTAGAGTGGTTGAAAAATTTCCATTCTGTTCAAAGCTAACTTTCATAGGTATTTCACCTAAAAAATATGCGTTATCACAAATTTTATAGGGCTCTTTGG
The DNA here is from genome assembly GCA_944372325.1 of uncultured Clostridia bacterium. Lineage (GTDB taxonomy): Bacteria > Bacillota > Clostridia > Christensenellales > UBA1242 > Caccopulliclostridium. Next base: position 12,784 of record CALVYR010000024.1, read on the forward strand.
TGGCAATAACTTTATGCTTTGCGCTTAGCTCCTCAAAAGACATCGGAAAGCCTGCATATTCCTTTTTTCTAATCGACCATCTTGCCTTAAAGCCCGCGGGGTGCATAATGATAGTTCTTCCGCTAGCAAGGTATGGTACGCCGTTGGTGTGATCGCTGTGCCCATGAGTTAAAACCACCGTTTCAATAGATGAAAGGTCTATGTTTAAAAGCTCTGCATTGTGAACAAACAAATTTGAATAGCCAGTATCTAAAAGGAACTTATTTCCAAAAGCGTCCACTAGCACACAGAGCCCGCCCTCGCCTTTAAACTCGCAATTATCTCTGTTTTCCGTAATTATTTTTAAAGTCACCATAGGTTATCTCCTTAAAATTAGTATAGCATAATACGAACAAAAAATAAATAGATTTATTAAAAAACACAAGCTTACGCTTGTGTTCTATAATTTTAAGCTATTCTCTTCCACATTTTAACCACAAGATATGGAGGCATATTGTTATGCTCAGCTCCGCCACCATTAGAATTTATTGTATGACTATGTGTAGCATCAATTTTTATAGCCCCAACATTTATCGTGCCAGCAGTTCCAGAACATTTTTGCGTTGAACCACGGCTGACAATGCCATTGCCAAGAACCCCTGTTGTGCCATTGGCATCTATTTCACAATAAATTTCTCCAGTAAGCTCTTTTGAAGTAGAAATTGTTGCGCTTCCATTTGCTTCATGATTATGCGCTGGCATTTCGTTTATTAGCAATTTATGCTTTGCCTCTCCGCCAACATAGCCTAAAGGATACTCCTCATCATTAATAGAACTAAATAGGAAGCCCGATTTAATTTCAGTCCAAGAACCGCCAAAAAGAGTTTCAGGGTTCACCACCCCAACATTCATATAGATAGACCCGACAGGATAAATTTTATCCCAAATGTTATCAACTTCATTTGCTAAGCTATCTAATTGAGTTTGAGGGTTAGAGCTAAAGGTTAAATTTGGGCAAAACTCTGTTCCAATTTTCACCATTGTGCCAGAATCTATTGTATTAATTTGATTAACAATGCTTTGAAATCTATCATTTAAGGTTTCTGCATTAATTTTTGTGCCATTATCTGAATTATCCAATCTATATACATCAACAATCATTTCATTTGGAGCTTGCGATACAATAGATAATTTTCTTCTATTCAAGTTAGTTCCCGTTCTATCCACAAATAATTCAGATTCATTTAAGTTTGTATTATCACTCATTTTAATCACTCCTTTATAAACATTAATAAGCGGTAAATAAAGGTTGCAAAATAAAAATTATAAACCAAGCAACCTTTAAGTTACCAAAGATAATTAATTTAAAATTTTATTTTATATTTTGCAGGCTTAAAGTAAGCCTATCCCGATTATATATGCGTACTTGGCAATTAGTTGTAAATCACTATTGTAAATGCCTATTATGTCGCCTTGTAAATTCTTTTGTTGTCTTCACGAATAAGCCTATTTAAACTATCATAGCTATAGCGCGCTTGAAGTATAGCGTTTTCGTATACCTCAGTTATATTGCCTTTTTCATCGTATCTGTATTTGAGGGTGTCAGTGAAATTTTTATTTTTCCCAAACCAAATACTTGAAACAAGGTTACTTGCGTGTAAGCCATTTTTTAGGTAATGAAATAGGCGTGTTTCAGCTTTATCGGCTAGTTAGGGTTATATTTCCCTAATTCTGCCTAAATTGTCGTTTAAAACGCTTTGAACGGCGTTTGTAGACAATGTAGCACGAGTAATTTTGTATACATAGTATTTGTTGGTATTTTTTAACATTTTAGTTTATTCTTTTATATTACTTTAAATATTTTTGTGTAAATGTTGTATTAACAATTCCTATTGGAATAAAATAAATTAAAAACCAAATAGAATAAATTGCTAAACTATAAACGGAATTTAAGCATTCAATAGCGCTTGAATTTATAAAGTAAATTATTGATACAATAAAAACTATAAGAAAAGTAATATATTGAAATATTAACAATATCAAATTCCATATAGGTATAGGTTTGTTTACAGGAAAAATAAACAGCGATAAGGCAAATCTATTTTTCACAATTAAATGAAATGGGAATTTACTAAAAACTTCAGAATTTTTAGGTGACCTTGCCCAAAAATAAACTAAAAATGTAACAATTAAATTTAAAACAAATAAACATATAACATACATTATAATACTCCTAAATTATAGCATCAATAATTGTTTGAAATATTGAAGGAATGAGTCCTTTACTGTAGTTTTTCCAAGAAGTTATTTTTACCACATTTTGCCAAGTTTTTTGTAGAGCTGTTCTTGTTAAAGCTCTTGCACCTGCTGAAGCAGCTAGATTTTTATATTGTCCAGTTGCTATTTTTGTTAAAACTTTGTCATAAGATGCTGCTGCTTTTAAATATTGAGCAGAAGAATGTATTGCTGAATCTAATGATTTTGCATTAGTTGCTCCGGTGCCTCCAATATATCCAAAGAAAACTCCAAGCAATGTAGATAAACCAATATCAAGCCAAGTTTGTAAATTACTGAAAGCATTACCATTGATTAAATTGCTTCCTACGCTTGATACTAATCCCATTGTAGCACCAGCTATTGTCATTCCTAATGCGCCTAGTCCAGTAACTGATATAATACCGCCAATTCCGCCCATTAAAGCATCCCAGCCTGCTTGTAACCAGTTTATATTATTCCAACCTTGGCTGATTCCTTGGCTTACTACACTTATAGCGCCATTAACAAAGAATCCAACGGTGAATGCAGTTAAAAACAGCCAAAGTAAAAAGTATCCATTTTCATCAACTTCATTAACAGGGTTGTTTAAACAATAAGCGTAAAGGTTAATGCCGTTTAGTGCTATGTTGGTAATATCTAAAACAGATATATCATCAACATTAATAAACCTACCTGTTCTTGGGTCGTAGTAACGGCTGTTTAGATAGTATAGGCTAGTTTCTTGGTCAAAGTAATAACTGCGGTACCTAAATGGGTTCTTTAATGCAATGTATAGGTTGTTATTGCTAATGTTAGTATACGAACTTTCATTATTGAAGTCAACAAAATTGCTCCCCTCTAGATAACTAATTTTATGATTACCCCATGCATCATATGCGTACTTGGCAATTAGGCGTCACCTTGTAAATTTTTCTTGTAATAATAGCTATTGTTATTTTTTTATATTATTTATACGATAATTTCTTTGTCAGGAAAACCTCCACGGATTTTGATTTCTTGTAATATTTTGATATTTTGTTTTTTGGTAAATTGCACTGTGTGGAAATTTTGTTTCTTTCCATTAGCAAAGGTAAATTCAACAGATAAACGCCTAAGCAAATAAAACCTACCATTAAGGTAAACCATTTGTTACAAATATTAAAATCAATATTTACAAAAAAGGCAATAATCAAAAATATGCTTCCAGCGCTAAATAAAAATAAAAGTATAAATAAGACCAAAATCCAAAACCGTGAGGAAATATTGTTTTTCTATTTGATGTATCCAATTCCCGACTTATCTCCTAATAAATATTTTAGCCAACTTTGTCCAGTTTCGACTAAAAAAGACTAAACAAAGAATAACTAGATTAAAGTATTACTCCTGTTCCTATTAATAATTTACCTTCAAATAATTTAAAGGTAATATTTTTTTTCATGCATTCTTTTGGAGCATTATCCATTAAAAAATAGACATCGGCTATAATAGTATTATTTTTAAAAATTTCTCTACACTCAACAACAAAGCTCCAGTTTATAGTGCTGTTATCATTTTCAAATATAGCTATAGGATAGAATTTTTCTCCAACAAAAGGAATTTTGTTGGTGTTGTTTAATGAAATTTTTGCTAACATAAAAACCTCACTTTAATAACCATAATTTTTTAATGATATTTTGTAAAGCATCAATTTCTATATAATACGCTTTACCAATAGTATCTAGGAAATCAAAATAATACGCTGAATTATTTTTCAAAGATATTTTCAACAATTTCTTTGATACTCTAACTTTTACTAATTTATAGTTGTTAACCCCAGATAGTCTTGCTCCCCAAATTTTAGCATTATTTTTTGTTGTTGCAAAATATTTACCTTCGGAAAACCCTCTAGATAAAAACTTACCTGTTTTTGCTATATCGTTAAATTCTGCAACGCTAACTGCACGATATAATTTAGTAGTGCTTGAAAAATATCTAATTGTATTTATTGCTGCACCTGCAAAAGCAAATATTCCGCCCCACATGGCACCATCGGCGGCACCACTTACAAAACCGTTCCAAAAGCTATCGCCATTGATTGCTGTTATACTTCCTTGTATAATACCTGAGCCTAAAATACTAGTTCCCATTCCAATAAATACAGGAGTTAATGAACCACCTGTTACTACGGTTAATATTACAGCTCCTATTAACGCCAAACTGCCAATTAACCATTTTAGCCAATCAGGAAGATTTCCGGAATTGTCTACTTCATTAACAGGGTTGTTTAAACAATAAGCGTAAAGGTTGATGCCGTTTAGTGCTTGTTGGTAATATCTAAAACAGATATATCATCAACATTAATAAACCTACCTGTTCTTGGGTCGTAGTAACGACTGTTTAGATAGTATAGGCTAGTTTCTT
>CALVYR010000025.1 GCA_944372325.1 uncultured Clostridia bacterium
GCTTCACTTCCTTGCACGACGAAACGAGCGCTGAAAGCCAATTTTAAAAGGTATTGCCTTATTAAATTTTTTTGATACCTCATTCTACCCCCCCCTGCATTTTTGTCAAGCGAAATTAATTACTTTTCTAATTTTTTTTATTTTTCCATTCCTTCCACCCTGAAGCTTGAACAAAAATGCAAGATTAAGTAGCCGAGATTTCTCCACTACACACTGACTTTTATTAATAAACCCATTTTCCATCTAGCATTAACCATAATAAAAAACAAGTCCAATTTCCTTTCGGTCGAAATGACGAGGGCTAGGCGTTGCTATTTAGTAGCCTGCATCCTACTCCGTTCTACGCTCGCGTAAGCCTGCCCGCGCTAGCCGTCATTCTGAGGAGCGAGCACCTAGCGCTAGCAGTGCGACCATCTCCGAAGAATCTCCTTGCCACCCGAGCTAGCTAGACTCTATTTTTATTTTTCCACCACATAGCCTTTTTATCCTGACGAACTACCCTCACCCCGCCGTCTACTTCTTTTAAAATATGCAAATTTTCTTGTTTTTCGCATAAAAGTTTGAAAAATTTATAAAAGTATACGAAATAGCGTATACAATTGATTAAAAATCAAAAAAAGTTTAAATTTTTTTCGTTTTTTTGCCAAAAATACGAAAAAGCGTAAGGATAATTTTAAAGAAATGGATAAACTAATGGTATGGAAATCACAATATCAGAAGCAATTAAAAAAAGAGTTAAGGAGGTCATGAAAGAGCAACACATATCGGAAAACGAGCTTGCTACTCGTGCTGGTGTTACCACTTCTACACTAAACTCATTTATGAAAACAAAAGGCTCTAGTTGTACTATGACTACACTAGGCAAAATCTGTTGCGGGCTTGGGTTGACTCTTGCCGAGTTTTTTGCACACCCATATTTTAGGCTAAGAGTGGTAGGAGGCCTCTTAGTTGGGGAAATTTAGCTTTTGGCTATTTCTTTTATAGCTTTTAAAGTTTTAGAAATTTCTGTAAATGTGGAAAAATATGAAAGCGACAATCTGACGCTACCTTGATAAGTAGTGCTATTGAATTTATGTTTTAACGGTGCACAGTGAAGCCCACTTCTAGCACAAATTTTATATTTTGAATCTAATAGGCTTGTAACCTCTGTTGAGGGCAAGTCTTTTATATTAAAAGATAAAACGCCATTAGCATTATCGGGATGGGTGTAAACTTTAACACCCTCTATATTTCTTAACTCATAGTTTAAATATGTTGTTAAGTCGTCGAGCTTACTTACTATTTCTTCAAAATGCTCTTTAACGAACTTTAGCCCTGCCCCTAGGCTTATTATTGCTGGCGTTGCAATTGTTCCGCTTTCAAAGGCTTCTGGGGCTTCTAGTGGTTGCCTAACATTTATTGAATCTGTGCCAGTTCCACCAAACTTAATAGGGAGTAGTTTTACTTTTGGGCTATAGCATAAAACGCCCACCCCCTGCAATGCATAGAGCCCTTTATGCGGTGCTATTGCTAAAAAATCTATGTGCTGTTTTTGCATATCTAATTTAGCATGGCCTGCACTCTGAGCTCCGTCCACCAAAAAATATATACAATGTTGAGCGCAAAGTTCGCCTATAGCTTCAAGCTCTGCCTCCATTCCATCAACATTTGAAATATGATTTACGCAAACCATATATGTGTTTAGTTTAATATGCTTTTCTATATCCTTACTTGTTAAGCGAGCGCTGTTTTCTGGCTCTACTACAGTGATATCTATAACGCCTTTAGCTTTTAATTCAAAAAGTGGTCTTAAAACAGAGTTATGATCGTTTACCGAGCATATCACATGTCCGCCCTCCTGCACACTTCCAAGAATTGCAAGGTTTAAAGCTTCCGTACAGCCAGAAGTAAAAATCACTTTTTCTGGCCTAGAAACATTAAAAAAACTTGCTAAATCTTCTCTGATTTCATTCACCTTTAAAGCACTTGTAAGAGAAAAAGAATGCCCACTTCTACCTGGGTTTGCCCCGTATTTTGTAAAGACCTCATTTAAAGCCTTTTGAACTTCCTTAGGCTTTGGAAAGCTTGTTGCGCTATTGTCTAGATATATCACTTTTTATAAAATCTCCTAGTATAATGATATGAGAGATAAAATTCTTTTGTTAGGAGAACTTTTATGAACTATATAATAGTTGTATTTAAAGCGCGAACGGAAACACTAAGCTTTGCAAATATTTTAAGAGGATATAACATACCCTTTCAAATAATTAACACACCAAGGAATTTAAACCTATCGTGCGGGATATCGGTAAAAATGCCCGCATATAAACGGGAACTAGCCCAGCAAATAATAAGCCACAAACACTTTGAAAGCTTTGCAGGAATATTTTAAAAAATAAAACCGCGAATATGCGGTTTTATTTTAACTCGTTAAATATTATATGTTCAAAATTCCAATTTTTTTTACATAGCTTTTCTTTTAAAATTGGCGGTCTGAAATCTACTTCTTGCAAAGAGTTTAAATCTAGCCACTTAAACCTTAATTCTTTAAGTACGCCCTTGTCGTTTTCTTCCCTTGTATAATCTTTTGGCACTATATCTTCCTTTGGCTCCATAAGATAAAAATAGCAAATTTCATGTACCTTTTTATCCCCAGATTTAAAAAAGTTCTCTAAAAAGCAAATTAAATTTACTATCTTACAATCTAAATCTATTTCCTCTTTCATTTCACGGATAACAGCATCTTCTGTGCTCTCCCCAAGTTCTACATGCCCGCCTGGCAAACAATAAAACTTATTTGTGCACATCTGCACGCCTAAAATTTTATCATCTTTAACCACACAGCCAGCAACACGCAACTTTAACTTCCACTCGTCGTTTTGTAGTTTTATATCCATCTATTTTACCTCAATTAAAAAGATAACACATTTTAAATTAAAAGTCAAGAAAAGCACCTTAAGCTGAGGCTAAAACTTTTGCTATCTTTTCCCTCTCTTCCTCTGTGTAAAATAAGCTTTCTAGTTTAAAGCCGTCCATTATATACACCCCGCCACCATAGCCAGCTTTTGCTATTATTGGCACCCCTGCCTCCGATATGCTGTTTATATATCTATACACTGTGCGAGGTGATACCTCAAACCTCTCTGCTATCTCCTTTGTAGTGGTCTTGCCATTTTTGTATACAAATATGAATATTCCTAATATTAAAAACTGACGCATATAAACTCTCCTTTCCTTATTATATGGAGAGTTTAGCACACTTAAAATTATTTGTCAAACATTTGTTCTAATTTTTCTTAATATTTTTTAAGACCACCTTTCCCACTATTTTTTATAAACTCAAAAAGCGCTGTAGATTTATAGCTAAACTTATTTTTCTTTTTATCCTCTTCCCGTTTAATTGCAAGGCTTATAAGCTCATCTATAAGCTTTCCAAAGTGCTCTGGGAAAAGATAATTAGCAAGGCTTCCTGGAATTGTGTTTATCTCGTTTATATAAAGCTCCTGTGTAACCTCATCTAGTAAATAGTCTATTCTAACCACCCCGCTCTGACATAGCGCTTTAAAGGCCTTTTTGGAAATATCTTCCACTTTCTCCTTTAGTTTATCCTCTAAAGCTGGCTCGGAACGCGAACTTGTTTTAGAAAAACTTAAATACTTATCTTTAAAGCTTAAAAACTTATTCCAAGACACTGGCTCCTCTAACTTAGAGGTTCTTACCTCACATTCATTTCCAATGCATGCACAATTTATCTCTCTTAAATTTTCAACAGCCTTTTCAACTATTATTCTACTATCATATTTACACGCCACTTCAATGGCATATAAGAGGTCGTCTTCGCAGTCGCACTTTGATATTCCTATACTGCTTCCAAGGTTTGCGGGCTTTACAATGTAGGGATAATCTATTTTACTTGTAATTTTATCTAAAACTTCTTCCTCATTATTTTCAAACTCATCACGAGTAAACCAAACATAATCTACAATATTAAAACCATTTGCTTTGAAGAGGTCTTTCATAATGATCTTATCCATACAGATGCTACTGCCTAAAACACTTGATGAGGTATATGGAATTCCCGCAAGCTCTAAAGCGCCTTGAACAGAGCCGTCTTCACCATTTAAACCATGTAAACATAAAAGAGCACAATCTATTTTGATTTTTTTAGGAAAAGTTTTTCCTAAAATAAACTCGCTCTTTCCAAAATTTATACCCACAGGCTTAAACTCTCTTTCATCAAAATTTAAATATGTATCTTTATCTAAAAGTTTTTGTCCGCTAAGCCAACCACCATCTTTTGTGATATAGACAGGAAATAAAGAATATTTATCTTTATCTATCACATTTATAGCTTGCAGAGCTGTGATAACGGAAATATCGTGTTCAGAACTCTTTCCGCCAAAGATAATTGCTATTTTCATATAAATCTCCCCTTGTATTTTATGCTAATTTTACAAATTGCGTTTTTTAACTTGGCAAAATTAATGTTTTGTGCTAAAATAAAATTAATTTTATGGAAAATGTGTTACAAGTTGAAAATTTAACCAAAGTTTATGGAACGCGCGTTGCCGTAGATAGCGTTAGTTTTTCTGTGAAAGACGGAGAGATTTTAGGCTTTTTGGGTGCAAACGGTGCAGGTAAAAGTACCACTATGAAAATGATTTTGGGCTTAACTAGCATTACAAGTGGTGATGTTTATATCTGTGGCAAAAATGTTCAAACAAACTTTGAAAGCGCTATTGTAAATGTGGGAGGCTTAATTGAAACGCCCTACCTTTACCCATATCTTACAGGCTATGGAAATTTAAAATTTTATGCTAGCCTTTATAAGGGCATAAAAAAATCTAAAATTATGGAAGTAGCAAGCATTGTGGGCTTATCTAGAAGGCTAACAGATAAGGTTAGAAACTACTCTCTTGGTATGAAACAGCGTTTAGGCATTGCGCAAGCTCTACTTCACGACCCTAAACTTCTTGTTTTAGATGAGCCAACAAACGGCTTGGACGCAAATGGTATTAAAGAAATTAAAATGCTTCTTAAAAGGCTAACTAAGGAAAGAGGCACATCTATACTAATTTCTAGCCACATTCTCTCCACCATGGAAAGCCTTTGCGACAGAATTGCAATTATTGATAACGGCAAACTTGTAGAAATTAAAACGCTGAATGAAATAAAACAGAGATATGCTCAAAACGGTTCTACCTATGTTAAAGTTGGAGCTCCCAACTTTGCTGGTAAGTTGATACAAGAAAAGTTTAATATAAAAGTTGGTATATGCGGAAATAAGGTGCTATTTAATGCCTCTGAGGCAGACTTAGCAAAGATAATAGTTACCTTAACACAAAACAGAGTTCCAATTTACAGCGCGGGCGAAGTTGATTACTCTTTGGAAGATATGTTCTTAAACATTGTAGGAAAACACTCTAACATAAATTAAAAGGAATGATATGAAAATTTTTAGACTTGCGAGAGCAGAACTTAATAAACTTTTTCAAAGACCGGCAATATTTTTAATGGCGGGGTTTTTAGTTGTTGCATTAGTGCTTGTAAGTTTCTTTTATAACCCTACCCTTAGAACGGACACTAGAATTAGCTATCAAGGCGCAAACACAACTGAGATACATACTCAGTTCCAAGCTGAAAAGACAACTATTATAGCAGAGCTTTCTTCTCTAGTAGATGAAATTAACACAGAAACATATAACATAAATAATAATAACTCTAGGTTAGATGAACTTAAAAATCTTATTGCCAACGCTGAAGGAGCGCTTGAGGATTTCCACTCAGAGCTTTTAAAAGATAGTAAAAATATAAACAATATGCGCTCTAAGCTTGAAGTTTATAAAACCAGAGTTTTAAATATACAGACATTTTTATCTACAATAGAAACTAACATAGACTTCTTTATCACTACTGGCCAGTTAAACACATTAAAATCTTTTTTTGAAAGGCTTAACAATGATATACCTTCAAATACAACTAATTACACTGTAGATAACATGGTAGAGCTTGGCAATTTCCTTGTGCTAAACAGAAATTTTAGTGACCATGTATACCCTACTTTAAACGCATTAAAAGAAATCACCTTGGATGTTACAGAAGTTAATAGATTAGTAGAACAATACTATAATAACATCGCCGTTGGCGAAAATAGCAGACTTTCATTATACGAAAATCAAATTGAAGAATATTACTTAGCCCATATTGGTAGTTCTGAAGAAGAAGATATGCAAGAACTAAATGATATGTTTTCAAACTATAAAAGTATAGTTTTGATGGCTAAAGAGTGCCTAGATAATTCCTTTACCCTTTTAAAAATGAATGATATTTCAAACGCTACGCTTTCTAGTTATGTAGGTTTTTCAGATTTAAATAAATATACCTTAGAAGAAGCACTTACAAAAAACACTTATCTTTTAGATAATGGAAAATTTGATAAAGACTTTGCAAACAACTTTAACTTTGGCACTACCGCAGGCTTTACCACCACGGCTTACGACTTTACAATTTATGCTATGCAAATTCTCACCTTTATAATTGCTGTGTTCTGCTTGTTTTTTGGCGCTGGACTTATAGCTGGCGAATTCACAGGAAAGACAATGAAGATGCTTGCAATAAGACCTTATACTAGAAATAAAATTTATCTTGGAAAACTACTTGCCTGCGTAGCATTTATGCTAATATTACTATTGATATCCTTTGTTGCCTCCTTTGTTGTTGGCGCAATACTGTATGGCGTAGACCTTCCTAATGTGCTTTTAATAATAAACGCAACTTCTGCCACAGTAGTTCATCCTATGGTTGTGATGCTAATATATTTAGCAAGCTCCATATTAAACCTACTCTTCTATATTTCACTAGCACTATTACTTTCCGTTGTATTCCGTTCAAGCACAGTGGCGGTTTTAACCTCATTTATAGTTTATGTAGTGACAATTCTTTGCAATATGCTAATGGTAACAGTATCATGGTTTAAATGGTTACCTATTGCCCACTTAGATATATTTAAATATTTTGGAGGAGCAAGTTCAACTGGAGGCTTTTTAACCTTTAACACAATAATAGATGCCAACTTATGGCTAAGCTTTGGGTATATATTAGGAATAATATTAGTATTCAACCTAGCTTCATTAATTGTGTTTAAAAAGAGGAATATAACATAGAACAAAAAAAGAATAGGTTAAATTGGGGTGAACCCCAATAGTTAGCCTATTCTTTTTTTTAGTATAACCCTGACTATAAATATATTTGAGGCAAAAAATATAAGCCGACTTTATATCGGCCTATTTTAATAACTTCATCTTGTCTATTTAATACTTGAATAATACACCGCACTTAAAACAAAATCGTAAAACCTGTATGGAATAGCAGATATGCTAAGCGCATTTGCTTTTTGAGTTATAAACTTTTCTTTGGCTTTCATTGTAGAATCTAAATTATAAAACCTTATTGCTCCAATTGTGGCTGTTGCAGAATTTTCTGTCTGCTTACTTTCAAACTCTACCTCTGTAAGAATATTTAATGTTGGCATTTCATGAACCATGGAATAAAATTCCACTTCCTCTTCCGTTTTATTAATTTTAAAACCATAGCGCTTCATCATGTCCATAAACTTATGCGCGTCCACAAATGTGCCTATAAATCTGCTTACAGATATATTTGACCTGTTAGCCTCGGATACATCAAAATTTGTGCTTTTAAACTGGGTAAATGGTGGGTTGTCAAAATAGTTAAAAATCTTTTCATATCTAAAATCGCAGTCTAAAGAATGGATAATTCCAATGCCAACCTTGCCATCTATGCCCTCCACTTCTTGTTCTGGAAGTGGTTGACCTATTAAAAATTTTATCTCTTTGTTTTCTACGATAAAGGCGTTATGAAGCCTTCCAAATTTATATTCTCCAAAGACTAAATTTTTTCCAAGTTCATTATAGATGATATTGTTTATAAATAGATTTGTAAATTCCTCTTTTGTATAAAGCCTTCCGCTAATAAAAGCGTCGTAAAGCCTTAATTTTTGCTTGTTATATTCCTCCTCTGTAAATACATCTGGAACAAGCATATCTAATAGCTCGTTTTTATCTATGTTTGTTACGCGAGCTAATTCATTAATGAAAAAGTCTATATTCTCTTCAATATAACTATTATGTATAGCAAGAAGCCTTTTAAAGGCTAAAACAATATCCTTGTGTCCACAATGAATAAGGCAAAGAGCTAGATATCTACCCTCTTTATTTCTTCCCTGTTTGAATAGTTCTATTAAAAACTCTAAAATTTCTTTTAAAAGTTCATCATCGGCAAACAAGCAAAACATCCTAATGCACCACTTAGCTTGATTGATGTCTGGCTTTGAAGAGAGCACTTTAAACATCTTGTAGGCAAATTCGTGAACTGAATTTTCCTCTAAAATGTTCGTCTTTAAAATTTTAAGTTTTTCTAAGTTATTTAAGTTCTTCTCTTCTTTAAAGAGGTATATTATAAAGGTATACATAGCATTATCCGCAGGATATCCACTTTTTAACTTTACATGTAAGTTATCAAACGGCACGCCAAGCGAGCGCTCTTGAGGCTCCTTTATCTTTTTTCTAACGGCATTTAAAAATTGTTTTTCCGTTTTTATATTCATAGTTTCAGAAATGCCCCATTTGTTTGATATGAGCTCTTTTACTTTTTCCGAATCTGTTCTATCAAACAAATCTTTTAACCTAGACACCACTTCAGGGTCGTTATCCATAGCAAGCATAATTTGGGTAAACTTAGAAAGCTTATCCTCATCCGCGCTAACCATTTCTCTATCCATATAATTTAGAATATCGCGCTTATGTTCCTTTATTATTTGCAAGCTATGCTCAAGTTCTTCTTCAAGCTGTTCATTTGTGAAGTTATCTATAAGTAGCGCCACGCCCTTCATTGTGTTAAATTGAATAATTGCCTCTAATATGCCATATTTTTGCTCTGGGTTTGAATTAATAAACTTTAATAGCCAATCTTCATTTTCATTATAAAAGTTTTGTAAGTACTCAAGGGCTGGCCTTTTCCAAAGAGCTAACCCATCTAATTTTTCCGTTTTAAATATGCTTGCTATAAAAGGTATGTATGCCTCACTTGAGATTTTACAATTTTTAACTATTTCTATAAATCTATCAAAATATCTTTCTGTAAAGTTTGTGGCAGACTTACTTTGATAGCGAATATTTCCAATTTGCCCTACAAATATCTTTGTTACAAGATCATATATTAAATCGTAGTTTTTAGAATATAGTAGCATCTTAATTAAATTGCATAGCGGGGTCAAATATTCTTGCAACTGAAAAATAAGCTCTCTTAAAGAATTTAACTCAGCCTTTTTACCACTTAAATCACCAACATTTTCCACAGTGTTTTTTATTAACTCATCGCTCATTATCTCATTTAAAAAGTTCTCTAAATCTTCCTCTTTAAAGCCAAAAAGATCTATGAGTTTTTCATTTATCTGAGACACATTTCTTAATATTTCCATGCTTTAATTATATTGCTTTAAACGCGATTTGGCAAACAATTTTTAAAGGTTTTTTATTCTTCAAAAAAATTGAATATCGCCTCTTTGCCAAATTCTGCTATAAAAATTTTTTTATCCTTTAAAAAATAGCTTTCTGGCGTGTTCAAAAACTCTTCAATAAGCGCTCTAAGCTTATAAAATGGGCTACCGCCCTCAATCTCTTTATGATAAAAATATTGTCCGTCTAGCGGAAAATAATCAAAGTTTAAAGCAAGCTTTTGTTCAATTTCACTAGCATAGTAGGCAAAGTAAGCTCCACCATTAGCTTTGTGCACACAAAAATATATATAGCCAATCTCGTATGGAAGCGGATCGTCTTCCTCTATCCCAGAAAGCCATAAAAAAAATTCTTCTTTCATAGTTATAGCCCCAAAAGTAAAATTGTAGCCACTGCACAGGATAAGCTTAAAAACAAAAATATAAGAGATAGATTAAAATATGAAAATTTTAAGTTTGTAACCTTAGCTACAGAAATAATCTGTCTTGCTAAATCTCTATCCTGCTCATCTGGATGATATGCCTTTGGCAAATTATATTGAGTTTTAATTGTAGAAATATAGGTATCCTCATCAAATAGAATTATATTTTTATAGTACATCAAGTTGTATTTAACACCCTCTTTGCCCTTAAAGCCACCAATCTTTACTTTTCTTGCTGAGAGCGCAATAAAGCTATACAGTATTGAAATTAAACTAAAAACAATGCAACCAGCAGATAAAGTGGCAACAAATGGTGTGGATAAGTTTAAAAAGTTTATTGCAAAAACAACCACAGCGCTAGCAAGCGCTATAGTCACCGCGTGTTTACCCTCGGCAAATTTCATATTATCTAGTAGCCTTTCATAGATATACTTTAAAATCTGCTTCACAAAATTATTATTTTTAATTTAATAAAATTAATTCAAAATATTGCAAATTAATGTATTTGCTGGATATATTTCAAAATATTTTTGCAAGAAGTTTTCCGTGAGCATTTTAATTTGACCGTTTTCTAATTGAACATATACTATATTAAATTTTTTTGAATTAAAGTGTTTAAATATCCTATAAAGCGGAGTATTTCCCTTTACTAAAATGCTTTTAACTTCATAGATATTTCTATTTTTATTATTAAATTTAATCATCGAATAATTCCCTGAAAATTTATTATTAATTGTTCCAAAAAAGATAAATATTGCCATTAAAGCGTATGAAATATTAACTTCAAATTTTAAATTAATAAAAAATAATATTAAAAAAATTACTGAAAAAACATAGTTGAAAATATATGAAATTTTAAGCGCTTTTTCTCTTTTTAATTTACTTTCAAGCATTGCAACTAGCACTCTGCCTCCATCCATAGGATAACATGGAAGCAAATTTACAAGTCCTGTTATGATGTTGCAAAAAACAAAAAAACTAGTAAAAGCATAAGTTTCAGGAAATATCCACCAAAGTCCTAAACACAAAAAAGTCAAAATAAAATTAAAGCTAGGGCCCGCCAAAGCAACTTTAATTTCATCTTCTCTTGTAACAAAATTTTGATTAATATCTAGCATTGCTCCGAACGGAAGTAGATAAATTTTATTAAGTCCATAACCAAGCCTTTGAGCAACTACAGCATGGGCAATTTCATGCAGGACAACAACAATAAAATACACAAAAAAAGCAAGAGCCTCGCCAAGAATTATAAAGACAAGCCCAGTAAGTAAAAACAACGGATGAAGTTTAAAAAGTTTGTTCATAGCATATTGTATGCTAAAAATTTTTAAAATAGAAAAACAAGAGCTTTTCGCTCTTGCCAGACTATAGACAAATTAATCAGGCTGTTCAAAAATAAGCGAGGCAAGGCCCCTTTAATGCCTAAAAGCAGGAGTTTAGTGACCTAAATGACTGTTTTTAGGCGTTTTTCAGTAAACACAGCATCGCGCAGTTTTTGGGCAGCCTGACAAGAGCTTTTCGCTCTTGCATAAATCTAATCTGCCATTTCTTTAGCTTTAGTTTTTAGTTTTGTTATATCAAAATTAAAACCATATGTGCCGTTATCTCTGTTATATGCCCTGCCGTCAGCCAACTTTTTTATTAACTTTTGATTGAAGTTTAATGATGGTATATTATCATCTGCTACTACAGAGGTAACACTGGTGTAGCCTTGCTCTTTTAAATCTTTAAAAGAACTTTCAACAAGCATTTCAGCATAGCCTGCATTTAAAGCCTTCTTGTTTGTATAAATAAGTTCCATATGAGCATTCTTATCATCTGCTCTTCCTGTGGAATAAATAACAAAAGATAGTGGGAATACCATAACTTTTCCATCTTCTGCTACTCTTGTTCTTTCCAAAATGTATACACTAGAGCTCATATCGTCTTGAAACATTTTAGAAACTAAATCGGAAATTTTATCTAATTCCTTACTTTCATCTCCACCATGCTTTTCATGACTCTTTATAATAGCATGAATTTTCTTAGTCATTTTAGAATCTATTGGGTCTAAAAATTCATAGAGTTCCTCACGATTTAAAGTGTATTTAATCATTCTTAAATTGTTACCAATTTTATATACCTCTTTCATACATCCCTCTAAATTAATTATAGCACATAATAACAATTTTTACAAGATTAACCTACTGAAAATATATTTTTTGCTTTGAAAGCTTTTTTATCATAAGTGTACCCCTGAATGATTCCATCTTGGGAAATTTTAATTGATACACCATATCTAGAAAGTGTTTTGGTAGCAGCAAGCCTTCCGCCAGCTTTGCTACCAGCCTCTATTTTAATTATTGCACCAGTTGCAATAATTGTTCCGTCATAATCAACGATTGTTGCGCCATCCATTGCAACAAGTTCTTCTCTTAGTTTTCTATTTAATTCATGAAATTTTTTGTTTCCAATAATCTTTAATATCGTGGCAGATTTTACACAGTTTGAACTCTGTATAAAGGTTGCAAAGTTGTTATTTACAACTTCTTCATAATCTGGGTTATCTAAGTTATAAAGTTTTCCCGCCTCCTCTTTTTCCATTTCTCTTTTGAGCTCGTAGTGTTTTTCGCTTAAAATATCATAGGCGTTTATATGTGAAAGAGCTTGCTCGGACTTATCCTTATTTAAATACACAATACATCCACCACATCCTGAAAAGGAAACATCTAGTGCGGTATAATAGATGGCTCTTCTAATTTCCTTTATTGTATGAGATGAGCGGTTTGAAAGTAGCTGTATGATTTCCTCGTGCGAATAGCTGTTCCACAGACCTCTACGCCTTGCGAACATAAGTTCTCTATTTTTAAATAGAAGCATATCGCCAGACTCTAAAAGCGCAATGCCTATTCTCTTTTCGTTGCAAAGCCTTGCAAAATTGATAAAGTCGTATGGGCATAATGTTGGAGCAAAGCGTATGCGCTCCATAATTAAATGCCCCATAATATAGCCATCTTTATCAAACTCTAAACAGCTGAGTCTGCCATCGGAAAGAAGTGCAGAAAAATCACTTTGAAGAACATTTGGATATTTTAGATTGTCCATCTTATTTTGAATAGATTGACTTTCATTTAAAACTATTCCAAACGATGTACGCCTGCCCTCGTAAGTTCTATCCACCCACTGCCCAAGTTGATTTATTAAGCCTAAAAGTGTTTCGCTTGCGGTTTCAGAAAGTGAGTTACATATAGCCTTTTCAATGGCTGTGGTTTGAAGCCTTTTTAAATAGGTGGGTTCGGAAATATTATATTCTGCCACTTTGATAAGTTCTGAAATAATGCTTTTTATAAGCGCAACCTCATTACTTTTAAAAGGTTGGTTTCTTTTTACAATTAAACGATATTCATCTGTTTTGTATGGTTTAATAAGCACAGTACCGCCAGAGCCCTGAGCAACCTCGGAATCACGCGCAGTAGACTCCTCTTCGCCCACAATTTTAGAACCTGTAAATAAAGGCAAAAGTATGCCTTCAACTATTCCAATAAATTGTTCCTTTTCCATAGGCGCGCCTCTCACTTTTAACCATAATTTTACTACATATTATTAATATATATTAAAATTTATTAAATTTCAATTATTTTTTAAAATTTTTTTAATTATTTTTTATATTCAATTTTAAATACTAATTATTTATTTTCTTTTAGTTCTTCCTTAATTACAGAAATTGCCTTAGTTTCTAACCTAGAAATATATGACCTTGAAATATCAAGTTTAACCGCCACCTCTCTTTGAGTTAAGGCGGGTTTTCCACCTAAACCATAGCGAAGCCTAATAATTTCAGCTTCTCTTGGTGGTAATTTTTCCTTAATTATTTTATTTATTTTTTCTGTTAAGATGTTGTTTTCCACAATGTTATACACCTCATCATCAAGGCCAGGAAGAACATCTAAAAGTTCTATTTCATTGCCGTCTTTATCTCGCCCTAAACTCTCTTGAATGGATAGCACCTTTTTATGTTTTTTGTTCATTCGAATTAACATTAAAATTTCATTTTCAATGCAACGAGCAGCATATGTAGAAAGCTGAGTGCCTTTACCGTATTCAAAGTTATTTATTGCTTTAATAAGCCCAATTGAACCTACTGAAATTAAATCGTCTGCCTCACCTGCTCCAGAATATTTTTTAACAATATGTGCAACAAGCCTAAGGTTATGATTAATAAGAATTTCTTTTGCTTTATTATCTCCATTTTTAAACTTTTCAAAGTACATTTTTTCTTCTTCTGGAGTTAGCGGTTTTGGAAAGCCTGACGCGTTATTTACATAGGAAGAAAAGAGCATAATTTTATTCATAAAGAGCATGAAATTCTCGAAAACCATTTTTGCCTCCTAGGCTAATTGCCTAGGGTATTTATATGCCTAAATTTGTCGAATTTTGCTTGTACGGAAAATTTATTTTTTATTAAAAATGTTTATTAAAAAGATATTTAAAAAATTTATTATTTTTTTAATACCTTCAAACTTTAAATTCTTATAAATTTCATTTTCATTCATAATGTTAAAATAAAAACATATTAGCTCTTCGAAGAAATCTCTTCGCACGAGAGTACCACCCAAACTCCCAACCCTTTTGGGTGGAGTTTGCGTCTGGGCGGTATTTAGGGAAAATGTGCGCTTGAATTGCGCTAATTTTTTTGTATAAAAAAATTGCGCATAACTTGCGCAACATTTTCCCTTATGGCAGGGGCGGAAGGAATCGAACCCTCAATAATGGTTTTGGAGACCATCGCTATACCGTTTAACTACGCCCCTAAAACTTTTTTTAGTATATATTATTTTGATTTGCGTTGTCAACATTTTTAAATATTTTATTGTCTGTTTTTAAACTATTTTTACTTTTTTAAAAAAATATCTTGCCTTTACACCCTACTTTATTTTAAAATAAGCTTATGAAAAATATAACTCTATATACAGATGGCGCTTGCTCGGGTAACCCTGGGGCTGGCGGTTGGGCTTGTGTGCTTTTATACGGCGAAAATAAAAAATTTTTGTCGGGCGGTGAAAAATTAACTACAAATAATAGAATGGAACTTAGCGCCGTTATTCAGGGCTTAAAGGCTCTTAAAGAACCATGCAATGTTAGTGTGTATTCAGATAGCGCCTACATTATTAATTCCTTCAACAATGGTTGGATAGACAATTGGTTAAAAAATGGCTGGAAAACGGCAGATAAAAAAGAAGTGCTAAACAAAGACCTTTGGCAAGAACTTTTAAATCTCTCTGATATCCATAAAATAACTTGGAATAAAGTTAAAGGGCATGCTAGCGACGAGCTAAATAATAAATGTGACGAACTAGCAAGAGGCGAAGTAGAAAAAATACTCAAAAGCAATTGAACTTTTGAGTATTTTTTTATTCTCTATAAATGCCCTGCTCGTTTTGGTGAGCAAAATCATTTTCAGGATTTTTAAATCTGGCTTTAACGCGCTTCTCTGTTATTTGCATCTCTTCATTGACCCTATCTTGAATGTCATCTCTTCCCTGTTTTTCTAACACATTTGTAAAGCCCTGTTTATATTTTTGGTATGAAATGGGTTTACTTTTTAAATGAGATAAATCTTTATATTCAACATTATAATGCATACCACTCTCTTCATCATAATATGAAGTTACAGATGTAGTCATCTCAACTGGCTTTATCTCTTCATACTTAGAAATTTTATCTATATCTTGAACTGGATATAAGCAGTGAACTAAACCTCTCCTTGGAGAGTTTTCATCCTTTCTACAGTCCCAACAAGCATCTTCCATATATGTGCCATTAATATTATAGGTTTCATCTTGTATATGAATTATGTTATTCGCATGAAAATAGCTTGAGCCATAACTGTTTTTGCATTGCAAACCAGCAATTTCCGCATTAAGACCTGGCATATTGAGCCTATCTACTATTGCCTTTACAAGTGAGGCGTAGCCTTGACATATTATTTTATCCCCATTTAATACGCCAACTAAAGTTGAGGAATGCTCAGCGCTAATACCATTTGCCTCTTGATAAACATAATTAGATGCTATCTTATGAATTGTAATCATTGCTTCGAATGGGGTTAATTTTAACCTTTTAATTTGGTCCACATAACTATCCAGCTTATTATTTGCATTTATTACTTGATTTAAAGTCCAATCTTCATTTCCATTTACATATGGAGCTCTATCACAAAATAGTAAACCTTGCATATCAAAAGAATTTAATTTTCTTTCTAAATGCAAAAGTTCTTTTATTTCTTTTTTATCAAAATAGTAAGGCACTTTTGAAGAGGCGTCCATTCGTTCATAATCGGATAAAATTTTTACTTGAACTGTTATTCCTCTAGAGCGCATAACTTTTAAAAATTTTATTGTTTCTTGAATTCTGGCCTTTGTAAACTCAGATTTATTACTTAAATGTATTGTAAGGTTATTCAGCTCTGCCTGCTCTCTTTCTTCAATGGCCTTAATGCCTGCTGAATAGATTTCTGAAGCCGAGAACTTGTCTGTTAAAATATTTGAAAAGCTATAAATTAATTCTTCCTTGCTTGAATTTTCAAGTTTAGACATATCTATAAATTTGAAATAGCTAGGATCATCGTAGGTATAAATAAAGCCTAAAACTTGCTCTTTTGTATAGAAATTTAAAGGCACTATTTTAGCATCGGGATAATCTTGCTTTAACTTATCCTTTAAAACTTGATACTTAGCTTTTTCGCTTATTTGATGTTTTTCAACTTCTGAAAGCATTTGTTTTTTATCTTGATTTTCAAAAATCATATTCACCTCAAATGTATTTTACCACATTTTAAATAAGTTATAAATAAAAAACTTGAGCTTAAGCTCAAGTTAACCTTATTGAATAATCATAACAATTAGCGCAACACAAATCATTACAAGCCCTAGCGCCTTGCAGATAAGATATACATTATCGTTATTAGGAATGTCTTTCTCCTTCCTAATAACCCTTGCTATTTTTCTAGCTAAAAATGTTATAGCAAGTCCAAGAGCTGCTAAAATTAAACCTGTAATTACATTTGGCATTGCAAGCCTAGTTAATAAATCTACAAATAAAAGCATAAGTTCTCCCTCTTCCTTGGTTTCTATTCTATCACGAAATATATAATTTTTCAATACTTTTTTCAAAAATATTTATAAATTTAACATAATTTACTAGTTTTGAATACAATTTTTATAGTC
>CALVYR010000026.1 GCA_944372325.1 uncultured Clostridia bacterium
TATATTCTCTGTTCAATGCCTGCAATTCTTCCAGCAAGTTTTCCGTCTTTATATGCTAAAAAGCCAATAGTGTCGCAATCTTCATAGGAAACGTTTTTAGGGCTAAACAAATTTAGCTCGTCCATTCTAAGTGGGTGAACATATTGGTCGCAACCTTTATATAGTTTTGTAGGAAAATCTACAAACTTTCTTTTATCACTTTTTGTTTTTACTTCTTTAATCTCAATCATTTATGTATCCTCTAAAACTTTATAAGTTTAACAAATACTTACTAAAAAATCAATTAAAAATTATATTTTTCGACAGTTTGTGAAAAATCATATAAATTTTTAAAAAAGCCTTGCAAAATTAACAAAAGTTGTGTATACTAAAAAAGTCTTGAATTTTGCCCCTATGGTCAAGCGGTTAAGACGTCGCCCTCTCACGGCGGAATCAAGGGTTCGATTCCCTTTAGGGGTACCATATTTGCGCTTTAAAGAAAGCGGCTTTTTTATTTTAATTAATTTGACATAGTCATATATTTTGTAATATATTATTTAATAATAAGGGGATAATATGAAAAAATTTAAAATTTTTAGTGCGTTAGCATTATCTGCCTTGGCCTTAACAACTGGGGCTTTTTTAACAGCGTGTGGCGGTGTGGCAGACGGTACATACACGGAAAATGGCTTAATTTTTAAGGTTGAAAATCAAAATGTTTATATTACTGGCGCGGAAGAAGGCACTACGGAAGTTACAATACCAGCAGAATTTAAGAATTTAACGGTATATGCAATTGAAGAAGAAGCTTTTAAAGATAGCACTGTAACAAAAATTTCTTTTGAAGAAAAAGATTATCGCTTATTTTCAATAGGTGTTCATGCCTTTGATAACTCTGCCGTTAAGGAAATTATAAATTTACCAGCAAACGTAACTATGGGAGACAAAGTTTTTTCAGGGCTTAAAAACCTAGAAAAAATTACAGTCTATGGAACAGGCGACTATTATATAGAAAATGGAAATTTAATTAAGGATGATACTGATTTATTTACAGACGAAGAAGTCAAAATTTTAGTTTTAGCACCAGCTAACATGCAACCAACTGCAAATTTTGATAATGGTACATACACCATAACTGGCGTAGATGAAGTTTACGACTATGCGTTCGATTCAAATAAATATATTACTGACATTATTATAGAAGAAGATGTGAAGCGAATTGAAAGCTATGCTTTTCAAAATGTAGTTTTGAATAGTGTAACTATTAAAAATACAGATAGATTTGACATCTTTATAGATGGCACGGCTTTTTACGCTCATAAAGATTTAAAAATTTATGTTCCAGCTACAACAAATTCTGAAATGAATTCATGGCTAGGAAACACGAATTTCCTTCAAAGCCATAATTGGCTCATTCACCCTGAAAGCTGTACAAGAGATGATATGCATATGCACGGTTTAAGGTCTAGTATGGCAACTGGCTCTATTTGGGGATATGATTATTCACTTGACGATGATGGTAATATGGCTAATATTAAAATCAATTCTTCTACATCAGCTATGCAATCATATCCAGATTATATGAAATAAATTAAGCCCATAAGGGCTTTTTTATTTGCAAAAAATTTTTTTTAGTGCAATAATAAATATATGTTTGATTATAATCTTTTTCTTGAAGAACCTGTAAATTATATATATAATTTAAACCATCTATGGCTTGTACTAGCAGTAGGAGCTTTTGTTGTGGGAATGCTTTTTGCTTTAAGAGGTAAATCGGAAAAATTTAAAAGAATCACAATGTTAGTTATTGCTTTTATTCTTTTGGTGTTAGAAATAGGAAGAATTATTTGGAAAGTTAGCTATCTAGTATATGTTGGCACACCACTTGAAGAAGTGGACTGGTGGTGGAATATTTCCTTTCAAATGTGCGCTATAATGACTTGGTTTACTATTATCACACTCACAATAAATGCTCTTTCAAAAAAGCAAGGTAAAATTTTAAACATAATGAATAATATCTTGTTTGGCTGTGCAATGATTGGAGGTATTTTAACATATGTTTATCCTTATTTTATTAGCACATATCGTCCTATATGGCATTTTTCTAACATGCAAACAATAATTACTCATGTACTTTTAATTTTAGCACCACTTTATGTTGTTAAAATTAAAATAATCAAGCCTAGATATTCAGACCTTTGGAAGCCAATGCTTGGCTATGTTTTAATAGGTTCAATTGCTGGAATGGCATCTGAGTTTAGTGGTAATAACTTTGCGTATTATTTTAGTAATGGCATGTTTGATTCTATAGGTATAAGTGTACCGTTTGAACTATGTTTTTTTACTACCTTTATAGCCGTTTATATCTGTGCAATTATAGCCTATTCAATAGTTAAACTTATTTACAAATACAAAGAAGATAGCTTTAAAGAGGTTTATCCGTATTTTATATTCAGTTTTATAGGAATTCTTTTAATTGTTTTAATTCCACTATGCTATCCTGCTCATCCTGTAAGAAATTATATAGCTCTATTTAGTTTGTTGCCAATAATTGTTAGCCTTACAATTATATTTGTATATGAATATTATAAAAAATCACGAATAAAAGCTTTGTTGTAAAAGCTTTTATTTGTTATACTTAAATGTAATTTTTACTTATGAAAAGTGTACTAAATTTCAGACCGCTATTTTTTGCTTTTGTTGCCCTTGCTCTTGGAATAAGGTTTTCTAAGGATATTTTAGATGGCAATGTTTTTATCATCTCTTTTTTTTCTCTTCTTTTAGTAGTAATAATTGTTTTATCTATTTATAAAAAGCATTTTATTTCTTTAATAATAGTTTGTGTATGTTTTTCCTTAGGGCTTGGAATTTTTGTTATAGACTATAACAAATTTTCACCTAACGAGTATAGCGGAAAAGTTACAGTTGTGGGTAGAGTTTCCGATGAGGTCTATGGCACGGGAGGAACACTTTTAACAAATGTTACAATAAATGGTGAAAACACGGGCAATTTATATGTATACATTACAAGCACAGAAGAAGATTTAAGCATAGGTGATTACATCACATTTTCTTCAAAAGTTGAAAGTATGTCTTTAAGTGATTATGGCGATATTAATACCTATTACTATGCAAATAACCAATATTACTTTGCCTATGCTAGTCTAACTAAAAGTGATGTAATTCATGAGAATCCGTCACTTTCTGAAAGCTTTAAGTTGGCTGTAAAGAAGGGGCTTGAAGAAAATATGTCGGAAGATGGAGCTAAGCTTGCATTTTCTGTGTTATTTGGAGATAGGTCAGATTTAAGCCAAGAAGTAACAAACAGTTTTTCTGCAAGTGGACTTACTCATTTGCTTGCCGTTTCTGGTTTAAATATAAGCTTTTTAGCTACAATACTTTATTGGCTACTTTCAAAATTAAAATTAAAACATTGGCTTAGGTTTATCATTACTGCGGTAATTCTACTCGTGTACTGCTATCTATGTGGCTTTGGGGCGTCCGTTACAAGAGCTACGCTCATGAGTTTAATCTTCTTAAGTGCAGGAATGTTTGGAAAGAGGTACGATATTTTAAATTCTCTTTCTCTTGCTGGCTTAATTATTTTAATGTTTAGCCCACTTATGGTTTTTGACCTTGGTTTTCTTTTAAGTTTCTTTTGTGTATTTTCTATTGCTCTGTTTGCTAGCCCTTTTACTAGAGCTTTTCAAAAAATTAAATTGCCAAAGGCTATTGCAGTTTTGCTTGCTCTAACTCTTTGCACTCAAATTGGAATTATGCCTTTCATGGCAAATTACTTTGGGCAAATTACAATATTTACTTTTTTAGCAAATTTAATTTGTATACCTGTGTTTAATATAGCATATGGTTTCATTTTCTGCTGTTTGATAATATTGCCAATTAAATATGTAAACATAATTTTGTTTATTCCAGATGTTCTCTTTAAATTTATCATATTAGTGGCAGATTTAATTGCAAGTTTAAACATAGGAGTTTTACAGCTATTTAAATTAGATTATATCACTATTATAATTTTCTACTTAGCGTTCTTTACGCTTTCTAGCTTTTTAATGTTAAATTTTAGAGCTAAAATTTCAATATGCGTTACTCTTCTTTGCGTTTGCTTTTGTTATAGTGCTATAATAAATCAACCAGCAACTGTAAATTTTTTATCTTTTAGTTTAATTGATGGGGAAAGCGAGAGCGTGTCTGCAGTTATAACAACGCCGAATAATAAAGTTTTATATATTGGCTCATTAACAGAAGAAGGGCAAAAATATTTAAAATATAAAAGGCTAAATGTAGACTATTATATTTCAGATACTAAATCTTTATTTGATGATACTATCATAGCAGATGTAGTTGTAGAGGATATATCAATAAAATTCTTTAAGTCAGATTACCAAACTCTTGCTGTGCTTGTAAAAGTGAATGATATATCTCTCTTCTATGCCTTTGATGAAAGACCGGAGACTTATCAAATTTTAAATGTGGCATACGAGCTTATGTCTGAAGAAATTGTTGTGCTTTGTGATACCTTTGATGTAGGCTATGCTGAAAATATAACTAGTGCCTATTATGCTAGCGAAGATTTGCTTAATTTAGAAAATTCGTATTCAATAGAGGAATATGGTAGTTTTACTATGTCCTTTAATGGAAATATTTTAAATGAGATAAGGAGTGTAAATTGAAAAAGTATATTGTATTACCATTAAAAAATGTATATAGGATAGTTGGTGATGATTACTATCTTATAGATTGTGTATTATCTGAACTAAAGGAGGCTTGTGGGGGAGAGATGTCAGATTTAAACCAGTCCTATTTTGACGATGAAAATTTTTCTGCTGACAAGCTAATAGATTCCTGCAATCAAATGCCTTTTATAGCGGAAAAGAGGCTTGTTATTGTTAGAGAGCTCTCCAAAGTTTCTGAACAGGATAAGCAAAAAATTTTAAACTATGCTAAAAACTCATCGCCATTTAGTGTGCTTGCTATAATTGATAACAATAAAAACTTTGTTTCAATTCAAGGGGCTTTAATAGATTGTAAAACTTTAAGCTTTTTAGAATTAAGTAAACTTATTCAAGAAAAGTTTGCTGAGCATTCTACAAGCATTAATAGTGATGCAGTTAAGCTTTTAATTGAAAATTCTTCTTATAATTTAACTAAAATAACCTCGGAAATAGAGAAACTCTGTGCATATTCCGCTGGAAAAGAAATAACTCGTGAAGATGTAGAAAATTTGGTTTCAAAAAGTGATGACTATACAATTTTCGAGCTTTCTGACGCTTTATCCAAAAAACAACCTGAAAGAGCTATAAAAATTCTTGAATTAATGCTTGAAACTTTAGAGCCGTCTATGATATTATCATTACTAGCAGGGCACTTTAGAAGACTTTTCCATGCTAAAATTAGTTCTCTTTCAAACCAAGAACTTTCCAAACTTTTAGGTGTTAAGGAGTTTGCTATAGTTAAAGCAAAAGAGCAATCAGCAAACTTTACTGCAGTAAATTTAAAAAAGATAGTAGAGCTAATTTTAAACACGGAGTATATGATAAAGTCTGGCCAAATGAATGCAGAAAACGCCGTGCACTTTCTAGTATTTTCAATTTTGGAGCTTAAATGAAAAGAGTAGCAGAAGCCACTGGAATAAAGAGGTGGATATTAATTTTAACAGCATATTTTACATTTTGTTTAACAAGTTATGATACTGCAAATGCGTTATTTTCCATTGATAATTTGTTTTTATGTATTTTAGCCGTGCTTGGCTATAGTTTAATGTATTACATAATTTTTGAGGCGTTAATTGGGATATTTTACACTGCACAAAAATCTAAAATAGAAAAATATATCAATTTAAAAGCTTTTTCTAATATTTTTAGATATTTAATTATTTTTGTAAATATTATTTTATATATTTTAACAAAAATTTTTGTTGCAATAAATTTTTATACTGTTTATTTTTTAATTTTCTTTTCAATAATTGCCTATTTTATCATGTTTTTACTTGGATATTATATTTTAAAAAAGCATTTTGTTCAAGTAAATTTTGCACTAGTTTACTATGAATATGCCTTTATATTTTTAGCTTTATTTGTAGTTTTGTGGGGTGTGTTATGAAAAAGATTATAGCTGTATTTTTAATTGTTTTTGCCTGTATTTTAACTATTTCTGGAAGTTTAGGTTTTACGGCATTATCCTTTTGTGAAGAGGAGATAAATTCCTTTGTAACTGAAAATGGAAATAGAACGGCGGGTTCTGAGGGCGAAAAACAGAGCGCAAATTATATAGAAGAAAGGCTTACTGCACTTAATATTGCTCCATTATATGAAAGCTATCAACAGAGCTTTGAATATAACGACCTGACTTCACAAAATGTGCTTGGTTTAGTGGATAATGGTTCTACTAGTTATGTAGTAATAGGCGCGCATTATGACAACATCTATAAATTAGATGAAAGTGTTGGCGCAAACGATAATGCAAGCGGGGTTGTTACAAGTTTAAATATTGCATCAAATTTTGTTTCAAAAAACCTTGATTATAATATCATTTTTGCATATTTTGGCGCCGAGGAAGTAGGGCTTGTTGGTTCTGAATATTTTTTAAATAATTTAGATGAGAACATATTAAAAAACATAATTCTATATATAAATCTAGATTCAATTGGCGCAGGCGACTATTTATATTACTATACTTATGATGCTCCAACTTCTTATGGAAATTTTATAGATAATTATGCCTCAGATTATTCCATAACAAAACTTGGTTCAAAAAGACTATTTTCAAACAGAACTACTCAGGGAATAAATTATAATCATATAGGGCTAAATTCAGACAATGCAAATTTTATTAGGCGTGGAATAAATTCGCTAACTTTCTTTGCTGGCAATTTAGATGTCGCTCGTTTAGGTTTTCATGAAACGCAAGATCATAATAAGATAATGCATAACACAGATAGTATAGAAACAAATGTAGAAGTTTTTGGTGAAAGATTTTATATCAATATGGCAACTGTCAATAATTTTGTAACCGATTTAATGCTATCAGAAAGTTTTGCTTCAGAGATGTCGGTTAGAGAAATAAACCCAACACTTTTAACAGATTGGTTTTTAAAGATAATAGCAATAATATTTGTAGCCGTGCTTGCTCTTGGAACTTTCTTATTCTTTAAATTTAAAGGAAAGAAACAGAACCCCAATCGGCAGCTAAAAAGAAGTAAAATTAGTGTAAAAGAGCAAAAAGAAATAGCGGAAAAATAATTTCCGTTATTTTTTTATTTATTTAGTGAATTTGCTTGACAAAAATGCGGGGGGGGAATTAGGTGTCAAAAATTTTTAAGGTAAGGATAATATTTTAAGTAGCCTTTTCTAGAGCTCGTTTCGGAATTTTAAAAGAAAGCAAGGCTATGCAAGAAAAATTCCTCAAATACCTCTATAAAAGGCCACTTAAAATATTTTTTGATAAGGTGGGGAGAAAAGCAAGAGCTACGAAGTGTGGCTTTGCAAGAGGCTTTGAGGGCTCTGGCGGAGGCTTAACTCCGTTGTGTCATTCAGAGCGGAGAGCGTTAGCGACAATCTGCGAAGAATCTCCTCGTTACCCGAGCTAGCCAGACTCTAAATTAAAAACATAAAAGGAGTAAACAATGAAAAGAACAAAATTAGTAGCAAGTTTAATGATGTGTGTATTTTGCCTAAGCTTTCTAGTGGTAGGCGTATGGGCAGCAGTGACCAGCGTAAACTTTAATTTAAACGGAAATTTACAGTTCTACTCAGAGGGTGTATATATAGAACTCAGCGGTCAAGTGTATAGAGGGGATAGCACTAGCACGCTAGAGGCTCTGTCAGACCCAAGGTTTACATTGGAAAATCAAACCAACTTTGATAATTCTACAGGTGAACCTAGTGGTAATTTCCCAATAGAAAGCTGGAATATACAAAACTTGAATTATGGATCCCCAACGCTTATGAAGCATTTGAAATAACAGGTAGTGATATTGAAGATTCTGGTTCGGTTAGGGCTTGGGCTGGTGAGTATTGGCTTAGAACAACTTATAGAGGAATGGCATCTTATCCAAGTAACTGTAACCATTATGTTACTTCAAATGGCTCGATTACACAAACGCCAACTACTGAAAACGGTTATTCGTCTGACCAATATGCTACAATCAATAACGCCTACTGCGCTCGTCCAGCTTTCCAAATGTCATTTTAATAAATAAAGTCACCTCTATGCGAGGTGACTTTTTGGTAGGCTGGTCTGTAAGCCGAGTTCTGTATTAAACGGTCATCTATCTAGCTGTTATGTCTCCATAACAGTCAAGCGGTGCTTTTAAAAGGCGCGAGAGAACAAGCGCTATTGCCTTTTTTAACCTTGCTTCAGGTGGGGTTTACATGGCACCCTTTGTTACCAAAGGGTCGGTGGTCTCTTACACACACCTTTTCAACCTTACTCGCTTAAAGCGGGCGGTAATTTTCTGTTGCACTTTCCTTAAAGTTACCTTCACCGGCAGTTAACCGGCACCCAGTTCTCTTGAAGCTCGGACTTTCCTCGGTAATGCCACCACAGCATTAACGCGACCGTCTGGCCAACCTAACTATTTTATAGCATAAAAAGCATATTTTGTCAAGCGGGCTAGCATAAAGAGAGCTTACTTTGTCTATAATTCTACCATGATTTATGTTTTAGTTTCAACAATAATTCTGCTTTTGTTAATAAAGTTTTTTTCAAAGCCATCAAAGCTTTTAAAAAACAGGCTTCACTATAAAATAGTGTTTCTAAAGGGTGGGAGCTTTTCTAGAAAACCACAAAATTTGACCTTTAAAAATTTACCTTTTAAAGATAGAGCTCTTTTAGATCATGTTTTAAAGTGTATAAATTACCATTCTCCAATAACATATTCTAAAATCAATGTTTCACTTTTAAAGAATAGTGGAATTAATTTAAATATTCCTGTTTATATAGAAAATCAACCAAATAAAAAATTGTTTAAAAAACTAGAAAATATAAACAAAAAATTAAATTTTAATTTAATTATCTTTGAAAAAACTAATAAACTTAATTGGTATACAAAATATTTAAAAAGAAATAAAAATTTAAAGGTGCTGTGCTATAGCGACATATCTAAGGAATTAAAGGAAAATCTATATAAAATTAATATCAATTATATTTCACCAAAATTGCAAGAAAAAGCGCTAAATGATGGCTTTAATTTTTATAATTTTAAACTAAAAGAACACTTTGAGGATATTAATTTATTGCAAAATTATTTTAATGATAAATTTAATATTAAGCTAATTAAAAATAAATTTTATGCTACTGCTAACTATTTAGAAATTAAAAATATTTCAACTAAAACAGAGGTGTTAAGGTTTAACTTTGTTAAAAACTTTAATGAAGATAAACTTGGCTACTTTCTATTTGAAAAGAAAGGGAAATTAGTTAAGGTGATAAATCTACTTAGTGGTGAAGAGCAGTTTTTTTATACTTCAATATTGCCTACAGATGTAACTTATTCAAGTGTGGATGGAATTAAAAATTCAAATAAGCCGTGTTTAAAAATGTCATTTTGTTTGCGTTTAAAAGCAGGAGAGGAAAGAAGAGTTTTAATTACTGAAAGTAATGAGAGTTTAAAAGATTATCTTGGCTTGTTTGAAGAAAATCAAATAGAGCTAAAAAAGTTGTTTAACACTAAAATTCAAACTGGGAATAGGACTCTTGATACTCTTTTTAACTTCACTCTTCCTAGAAGCATTACTTTAAGTGGAGTGCAAAAGTTTAAAGGTGGAGATTATAACTTAGAGGAAATATTAAAAAGCTATAGGGAAGATAAAATTTCAAGCTTTGAATGCTATAAACTTTTAAAACAAAAATTTGTTGTAGAAAACAAGGATATCTTTGAGCTTCAGCCTAATGCTATGAACTATAAGTTAAAGATTTTTTTAGAAAACAAAGTTAAAACTATTTCTGCTATCAAAGGGGAGAAAACTTGCTTAAACATCGATGATGTACTATATTATAATGCTAGAACAATTTCAAAGAGCGCTTTAAGTAAAGCAAAAAAGGAAATAAAAATTGTTTTTTAAAATTTTTAATAAAACACTTGCAAACAAGGGTTTAATATGGTATAATAGCGCGGTTCTGGGAAAGGTTTTCAGAACAGGGAATAAACACCTTCGGTAAATTTACACGCGGTTGCCAATAAAAATTGGTTGCGAGGTAGAGTTTTAAAACCGTTGGGACGACTAAAAACAAGGAGGATAAAAATTTTTATGTCAGTTATTTCAATGAAACAACTTTTAGAGGCAGGCGTACACTTTGGTCACCAAACAAAGAAGTGGAACCCTAAGATGAAGAAGTACATTTTCACCGCTAGAAATGACATTCATATCATCAATCTAGAAGACACATCTAACCTTATAGACGAAGCATACAATTTTGTACGCGATGTAGTAGCTAGCGGAAAGAGCGTTTTGTTTGTTGGCACTAAAAAACAAGCACAAGAGGCTGTTAAAGAGGAAGCTGAAAGATGCGGAATGTTCTATGTAAGCACTCGTTGGCTTGGTGGAACACTTACAAACTTTAGAACAATTAGAACAAGAATAGAACGCTTAAACAAACTTAACCAAATGGAAAAAGTTGGAGAGTTTAATCTTCTTCCAAAAAAGGAAGTTGCAATTTTAAAGGCTGAGCGCGATAAGCTTGAAAAGAACCTTGGCGGAATTAAGGATATGAGAGAGTTCCCAGGTGTTATCTTTGTAGTAGACCCATCTAAAGAGCATATCTGTGTTAAAGAAGCTATTAGCCTTAAAATACCTATGGTTGGTCTTGTAGATACAAACTGCGACCCAACAGGAATCGACTATGTAATTCCAGGCAACGATGATGCTATTCGTTCAGTAAAACTCATAGCTAGCGCAATAGCTGATGCTGTAATAGAAGCAAGAGAGGGCGTATCTTTAAAGGATAAAAATGCCGATGAAGATGAAAAGATAGACTTAAAAGAAGCTCTTGAACAAGTTAAACCTACTAAAGAACTTGCTGAAGACGAAGAAGAAAAACCAGCTAAAAAGAAGAAGCCAGCTAAAAAAGCTGAACCTAAAGAGGAAGAAAAGGTAGAAGCTAAGGAAGAAGAAAAGGTAGAAGTTAAAGAAGAAAAAGCAGAGAAAAAGCCTGCTAAGAAAACTGCAAAGAAGGAAGAGGTTGCTAAGGAAGAGGCTAAACCTGCTAAAAAAACTACTGCTAAGAAAGCAACAAAGAAAGAAGAAAAAGGAGAGTAACATATGGTAACACCAAGCGATGTAGCAAAACTCCGCGCTATGACAGGCGTTGGAATGATGGATTGTAAAAAGGCTTTAACAGAAACTAATGGTGATATGGATAAAGCTGTAGATTATCTTCGTGAAAAGGGTATGGCAGCCGCTGCTAAAAAGGCAGACAGAATTGCTGCAGAAGGAGTTGTTGGCTCTTACATCCATATGGGAGGAAAAATCGGCGTTTTAGTTGAAGTAAACTGTGAAACAGACTTTGTTGCTAAAAGCGATAAGTTCCAAGCATTAGTTAAAGATATTGCTATGCAAATTGCAGCTGCTAAGCCACTTTATGTTAGTGAAGCAGAAGTTCCAGCTGAAGAACTTGAAAAAGAAAAAGAAATTTTAACAGTTCAAGCTAGAAATGAGGGAAAACCAGAGGCAATTATTGCTAAAATGGTAGAGGGCAGACTTAAAAAATATTACGCAGATTTCTGTCTTTTAGACCAACCTTTTGTTAAAGATTCTGATAAAACAGTTCAACAGATTATAAATGAAGCTATTCTTTCTATTGGAGAGAAGATTTCAGTTAGAAGATTTACTCGTTATGAAATGGGTGAAGGTCTTGAAAAGAGAAAGGATAATTTAGCAGAAGAAATTGCTAAAATGTCAAATAAATAATTTTCTGAATATAATATAAAGAGCTCTAAATAGGAGCTCTTTTGTTTTAAAAGTTTACATTTAGGGCAATAATTGTAAGGACTCTAGCTATATTTAGGCTAAACCACAAATAAAAATTTGAATTTGCTTTGTTTTTATTTGCAAAAAGTTTGCGTTTATAGTAAAATCTTCTAGTATTTAAGGAGATTTATTATGGACGATGTTATGTTAAAAGAAATTATAGATTCTTTTAAACAAGATTTAGACAAATCTGTAAATCATTTAAAAAGCGAATATCAAATTCTTCGCGCAGGTAGGGCTAACCCACATATTCTAGATAAAATATCTGTAGATTATTACGGAACGCCAACCCCTTTAAACCAAATGGCAAACATAGCCGTTGCAGAAGCTAGAATGATAACTGTAAGTATGTGGGATATTTCCATGTTAAAGGAAGCTAAAAAAGCCATTGAAATTGCTGACCTTGGCGTTTCCGTTAGCGATGACGGAAGAATAATAAGGCTAGTATTCCCAGTTCTTACTGAAGAGAGAAGAAAGGAAATTGCAAAGCAGGTTAAAGCTCTTCTTGAAAATTGCAAAATATCTATGCGTTCAGCAAGGCGCGATGCTTTAGACATGTTTAAACAACTTAAAAAAGATGGTGATATGTCTGAAGATGAATATGCAGGAACGGAAAAGGATATTCAAAAGATAATAGATTCTTACATGGATAAAGTTGACGAAATGTGTGAAGCTAAAGAAAAAGAAATTATGGAAGTCTAATTTGGAGAAAAAACTTGAATTTAAAAATTCCTAAACATGTGGCTATTATCTTAGACGGCAATGGCAGGTGGGCAACACGGCGTGGTCTTCCTAGAACGGTGGGGCATAAAGCTGGAATAGAAGCCGTTAAAAGAACGGTAGAAGGTGCAAACGAACTTGGAATAGAAGTTTTAAGTTTTTTTGCGTTTTCAACTGAAAATTGGAAGCGAGATAAAGCTGAAATAGATGCCATTTTTGAAATACTTAGAACTTATCTTAAAGAAAATGAGGAAGAATATTTAGGAAAAAATTTAAAACTTCTAACCATGGGCGATATTTCCAAATTGCCAGAAGATATTTATAAAAAGTTTGAAGAGCTTAAAGAAAAAACTAAAAACAACACTGGCATGATTGTAAACATCGGTTTAAACTATGGTGGAAGAGATGAAATTGTGCGTGCCTTTAATACTCTTTTAAAAGAGGGTAAAAAGGTAACAAACGAAGATGAAATAAAAGAATATTTCTATACAAATAGTCTTCCTGATCCAGATTTTATTATACGAACAAGCGGAGAGCAAAGGCTCAGCAATTTTATGCTGTATCAGTGTGCCTACTCTGAATTATATTTTCCTAAAGTGCTTTGGCCAGATTTTAATAAAAAACATCTAATAAAAGCACTTAAAAATTATTCCAAACGAGATAGACGCTACGGAGGTATTACAAAGGAGAAAACATGAAACAACGATTGCTTACAGGCTTAGCAATTATAGCAACATTAATTCTTGTGTTCTTTTCAAGAAACTTAACACTATATGTATTTGACGCTTTTATTGGAATTATAACTATACTTGCAGGCTTAGAGTTTTCTAAACTACTTACAAAAATGGGATACTATAATTTTGGTATAATTATAGGAATTTTTCCTACTCTATTTTATATAACCTTTATGCTGAGTTCATACTTTGAACTTCCATTATACTTAATACTTGTTATGATAGTAGCTATAATGCTTGTTTTAATGCTAGGGCTGTTTTTCTTTTCATTAATCTTTAAAAAGAGAACAACAAACGAGATGAATTTAAGAGGTGTTAGGACAAGCCTTGCTAACTATTCCTTCCAAAAAGCCACACAAACTATGTTTGGAATGTTCTATCCTAGCTTCTTTTTAATGCTTTTAATAATTTTAAATAGGTGTGAAGAGTTAACCTATATGTTCACAAAAGCTACAGGCTTTAATGGAACTTTAAGTCTCTTTATATTGCTTTTAGCATTCTTAATTCCAATAATCACAGATACTTTTGCCTATCTTATGGGCAGTTTAATTAAAGGTAAAAAACTCTGCCCAAATATTAGCCCAAATAAAACTATTTCAGGTGCTATTGGTGGCGTTATTTGGACTGTAATATTTGTAACTTGCCTATATTTGATATTCGACACAATAGGTGCATATAACGCAATGTTTGAGGCTTTAAATTTAGAATTATGGCATATTATAATATTGTCACTCATAGCTTCTGTTGCTTGTCAGTTAGGTGATATCTTTGAAAGTTTTTTAAAGCGAAAGGCAGGCGTAAAAGATGCTGGAAATCTTCTTCCTGGTCATGGAGGAGTGCTTGATAGGGTGGACAGCCATATCTTTAACGCAGTGGTAATATTTGCGTTTTTCTTGATATTTATTATTTAAAGGAGTTTTATGATTGTTCTATATATTTTGCTTGCTATAGTAGTTTTACTTCTAATGGTGCTTATACATGAGTTTGGTCACTATGTTGTGGGCAGGGCATTAGGGTTTAAAATTACAGAATTTTCTGTGGGCTTTGGTAAGGCAATAGTGCAAAAAACCAACAAGCGAGGAGAAAAAATTTCTCTTAGAATTTTTCCTCTTGGTGGCTACTGCGCTTTTTATGGTGAAGATACGGAAGACGATAAGGAAGACACAAACCCAGATTCTTTCGTAAATCAAAAGCCGTGGAAGAGAATTTTGGTGTACATTGCAGGTCCATTATTTAACATTTTGTCGGCTATAATTTTTTCTTTTATATTGCTGGTTTCGTTAGGCTATGGAAATATTTACAGAGTAAGTTTTGTAAATCCAAATTTTGTCAGCACAGCTTCCGTAATACAGGAAGGTGATGTTATTTATGAAATCAACGATAGAAAGATAGACTATGTTTGGGATTCAACCATTGAAACTATTCTTTCCGATATTAAAGAAGGCGATTTAATAAAAATAAAATTTCGTGATGCAGAAACAGGAGAAATTATTACAGAAACTATAGTTGTTGAAACACAGCAAAAAGTTGACTCTGAAACAGGTGAAAACATATATGAAAATGGTGTGCCTATCATGCAGACGGGGCTAGGGCTAAGTTTACAACTTTCTAGCGAAAGGCTATCTTTTTTAGATGCCTTAGCTCAGTGTATTCCATTCACCATTGGGCTTGTTTGGATGGTGCTAAAATCTTTGTGGCTACTTATAACATTCCAACTTCCGCTTAGTGCTATAGGAGGGCCAATTACTACAATTACAACTGTAGCAAACACTTTGGGGCAAAGTTTTGCAAGCATTTTATTGTTCCTTCCATTAATTGCCGCCAATTTGGGTGTATTTAATATTCTGCCGTTCCCAGCGCTGGATGGCGCACATGTTGTGTTTACTACAATCGAGTGGATACGAAAAAAACCAATCAAACGAAGCATAGAAACATGGATACATTTTATAGGCTTGATTATTTTGTTTGCTTTTGTTATAATAATTGATATAATTCATTTCTTTGTTTAACTATGGAAAAATTGATTGAAGAACTTAATAAAAAATTAGATAATAATTTCACATTTTTAAAAATTTATGATGTGGAATATGTTGCCACTGCCAAAATCTGTACATTCACACTGATGTATCCAGAAACTGTCAGTGGCATTTCTAATGAAGATAGAGTAAAAATATATAATTTTATAAAAGATTATTTAAATTTAAATGGAAAATTATATTTAAAATTTAAAAAATCATATTTAGATAATGAATTTATTTTAAAAGAAGTTCTATTATTTTTAAAAAATAATTATTCTTCAGTATTTGCATATATAAAAGATAAAAATATAAGTGTTGAAAATAATAATTGCTATATAAATGTAACAATAAATATTGCAAAAAATATACTAGAAGGCATAAATTTTATTAAATTTTCTGAGGAGTTAGTAGAGTATTTAAGTGGTAAATTTTGTGCGGAATTTTCTGTAAAACTTGTAGAAATAGAACCTGTTCAATTTGATGGTGTTATAGAAAAGAGGCTTGTAAAAGTTTTGGAAGAAAATGTAGTGCAAAAAGTTCCAAGATACAAGGTTTTAGAGCCCGTAATGCTAGTGGGAAAAGAGTTCTATTTTGAACCAGAATATATTGGAAATATAAAAGAGGAAAAAACCTCTGTAATACTAGCAGGAAAAATTGTAAATTTAAACAAAAAAACTTTTATTAAAAAAGGAAAAGTTGAAGTAGAAAAAGCCTACTATACATTTTTGCTTAACGAGGGTAAAAATAGTATAAGTGTAGTTTATTTTTGCCCAAAATCTAATGAAGATAAAATGGATAAACTTGCAATTGGCGACACACTAGTTATAATGGGAGATGTCAGAAATGGCTATAGTGGCAATCTTACTCTATATGCTCGTAGCATTGCGCTTTGCGAGATGCCTGAAAACATCTATGCAGGAGGAAAAGAAAAACCAAAAATAATTTTGCCACATGGCTTTAAGGTTGTGCGACCAGAAAAAGTTGAATCTATGGAACAAGAAAACTTGTTTGC
>CALVYR010000027.1 GCA_944372325.1 uncultured Clostridia bacterium
TTATTTGGCTCTATTTCACCAGTTAAAATTTTTAAAAAGGTAGACTTACCAGCACCATTTGCGCCGATAATTCCATAGCAGTTTCCCTTTGTGAATTTTAAATTTACATCTTTAAATAGCACTCTTCCGCCAAATTGGAGAAATACATTTATAACTTGTAGCATATTTACCTCGCTTATACGCGCATTATATCATATATAAATAGCATTTTGCAAGAATAAATGTGTTAAATTACTTTGAAAAAAAGTAAAATTTGGTTATAATAATAATGAAACGAAAAAGAAAAGCAATTGGGTTAAAAAATATTTTTTAATTATGATTGTTGCATTAATTTCTTTGCAACTAGTGCTTTCTTTTGACCAAAATGTAATAGATGTTCCTACATCTTATGCTGTAGCCAGCATATCTGGCTTAAGTGGCAGTGGAACATCATCATCTCCTTACTTAATTAACTCAGGTTCAGATTTAGTTACTCTGGCAAACCATGTGAATAATGGTGGGGCTACAGCAAATACATATTTTAAACTTACAAAGGGAATAGATGTTAGCGGTTTAAATGTTCAAATAGGAACTTTAAAAAGTAATGGTGCAGTATATTATTTTGATGGAATTTTTGATGGAAATTATTGTATTATTACAAATTTTACGGCTGTAAATAATTCCTCTACATATACTGGCAATTTAGGTTTATTTGGATATCTAAGAGGTACTGTTAAAAATTTAAGGCTGAGCGGTGGTAGTGTTACATTAACTCAAGACACTAAAAGTGCGGGAGCTTTTGCAGGTTCATTATATTCTGGTGCGGTTGTTCAAAATTGTTTTAATTTGGGTTGTAATGTAACTGCAAATGAATTGGATAATCATTCTTATATAGGTGGCATTGTGGGATACTCTAACAATGGAGCTAATATAACCAAATGTGCTAACTATGCAACAGTATACAATAAAAGTAAAGTTTCAGCCTATGCAGGCGGAATAGTAGGGTATTCAGGTTCTAATGTTACCATTAAAGAATGTTTTAACAATGCTGATATTACAGCAGGCTATTCTTGGACAGTAGAAATTTTTATGTTAACTATTACATTTTCAACTTCAAATTCATATGTGGCAGGCATTTCTGCTACAGGAGGAAAAATTTCTAATTGCTTTAATCTTGGTGATATTACTGCAGTAGCACGAACCAATACAGATACCTATTATTTTGGGTTTGATGGCTCCTATAAGCATGATGATAAATTTTACACCTACAATCATAATACAGGTACCTATACTGAAAATTCCAACTATAGTGATAATTCAATTAAGGGAGAAGATGTTGTTTATGGCAAAAATAGTCTTTTCCATGTAAGAATTTTAGAAGCTCATGATATGCATAGTAGAACTGTTAATTCCAAAAATGCAAATGCCTATGGAATTGCTTATAACCCAAGCTCAATTAGTTATTGTTATAATTATGGAAGCTATACAGGAGGATATTCTGGAAATAGTTTATATAAATTTTATGGGTATTTATATGATGGTTTATTTGAAAATAGCAGAGAGTTTACTATATCAGTTAATTTTTATAACAAGAATAGAAGTGGACCTATATCAAATAAATCGGGTTCATATTGCTATTATGTGAGAGATTCAGATTGCGATGCTTATTCAACTTTTTCCTTTACAGGTGCAAACACATCAAGCGGAACATATTATTATAAAAATAAAACTAGTGTAAATAAAAAAATTAATGTAAAGCTTGGTGGAACAACACAATATGTTCGTTTTACTGGAAATAATAGATATTATCTTTATATGTATGATGAAGATTATAGTGATAGCACAAGAAAAAATTTTATCCAAGCTTCAAATGCGGGAAGCGGATATAAACAATATATGAGCTATGAAAGTACACCATCAACATTTGTTGGTACAAGATATGATTCACTAGCCAAATTAAAAACAGCAGTTACAGGTAACTTTTCAAGGGGAGGGCTTACCTGGAAAACAGATAGTAAAATTTTAAATGGTTATCCTTATTTTACAAGTATTTTTTGGCAAGACAACGCAGTTAGTTTTATTTGATAATAAATTTGACAATAATAGTAAAAACACTTTGAAAAATTTAAATAGTTTGATAAAATATTTTGAGAGGTAAATATGAATTATATTCCATTTTATTGTCTTCTTGGTTTTGCTATAATAGTAACTGCACTATTTTTAATTTGGAGAGACCCCAAAAAACCCGCCTTTAATTCACTTTTAAAGGGAATTTCAAGCTTTGCTTTCATGGTGCTTGCACTTGTGTGCGCCTTTATGAACGACACGCTTACGCTTCCAGTATTATTTATTTTAATTGGCTTAACATCTAGTATCTTTGGTGATTTATTCCTTGCGGGGAAGGACTTTAAAGGTCCTAACGAAGACGGGGCTTTATTTGCTGGTTTTGGTTCATTTTGTATAACACAGTTAATGTATTTACTTGGCCTAATTTTTCTTTATGGCTTCACATGGTGGGCATTTTTAATAGGCGGTGTACTAACATTAGGTTTAATATTATCTGAAAAGATGTTAAAACTTAACTTTGATAAATTTAGAATTATAGTTGCAATTTATTCTATACTTTTAATGACCGTTTTAGGTCAGGGCATAATGAGCTTAGCATTAAATGGATATACTTTAGCAGGCCTACTATTTATGCTTGGCGTAATATTCTTTGCTCTATCCGATTTAATTCTTTCCTTTATCTATTTCAGAAAGGACACTAAAGATATTGTTTATACCTTTAACTTACTAACATATTATATAGGGCAAATATTAATAGCTAGTGCAATAATGTTTATTTAATTATTTTTTAATAAAACTTTTGAAACTTAGGTAGAAAACCTGCCTAAGTTTTTTTATACAAACTTGGTGAGAGCGTTTTAAAAAATCTGCTTAAATCGCATTTTTGGTGGCTTAAAAAAGCCACCACACCAGAAGGCGCAAACAAAAG
This sequence comes from uncultured Clostridia bacterium, assembly GCA_944372325.1. Taxonomy (GTDB): domain Bacteria; phylum Bacillota; class Clostridia; order Christensenellales; family UBA1242; genus Caccopulliclostridium. The sequence goes on from CALVYR010000027.1 coordinate 2,975, forward strand.
TAAAAAAAGTTTAGGAAATTATGTAAATTTAGTTGACAAAAATGCGGGGGGGGTAAAATGAGGTATCAAAAAAATTTAAGGGGAAACTTTAAAGATTTTTGATAGGTCAAACAAATGCTCTATATAAGTTTTGATTTTAGGACTTTACAAATACTTAGAAAGCATTTGTTTGAAGAAAAGAGTTTATTTTGTAATTAGGACTTGCAAAATAAAGGGCTTTTCAAATTTGAATTTTAAAAGAAATTTTTAAGGAGGAAAAATGAAGAAGAAATTCAAACTATTTGCAACTATTGGTTCACTAGCACTTGCAGTTTGCATGATGACAATTGGTGTTCTTGCTGCTACACAAGCTACTTTAGGTGTATCTACTAATGTAACGTTTACAGCTAATGGAAACTATTTATATCTTACTGTAAAAGGTGATATGAATTATGCTAAAGCTGAACCACAAACTGATACTTGGACAGTAAAAAACTACGAAGGTGAAGCAGGTGCAAGTGCTCCAAAATCATTTACAGCTCAAACCTTTGATAATGTAGCCTTTGAAGAAGCAACAAGAAGTGTTACATACACTTTCACTATCACAAATAATGGTGCAAATAATGCTTATGTAAAAATTACAGCTACAGCTCCAGAACATGCTAGTTTATCACTTAGCGCTGCTAATGTTACAACTCCAGCTGACAATTGTACAAAAGTTGACGGAACAGGATACCTTGCTAAAGGTGAATCTATAGTTGTATCTTATACATTAACATTAGATAATGTAAATGTAAGCATTACAGATCAAAACACATTATCTTTCCAACTTGACTTTAGTGAAGATGGAACATTTGAATAAAATAAATAATCAAAACTTAATAAAAAATCTTAAATGGCGCTTTAAGAGTAAAATTTAATTTAATAAAAGTCCTAGCGAAAAATTAAATTTCTTTTCAATGAATTTCTTAAACAAAAATATATCCAAGAATTTTTCTTGGATATATTTTTTATTATTTATTAAAAAATTCTAAGATATCTTTATATACTTCATCTTTATTAGTTTCATTCAAAAGCTCGTGTCGCGCTCTATCATATAGAATTAAGGATACATCTATGCCGTTATCTTTATAAATTCTATACAATTTTTCTGCGCCCTTTGCATTTTTTCCACTAACGGGGTCTGAGGTTCCGCTTATAATTAGCACAGGAACATCAATGTTTCCAAGTTCTTTATAATTTTTAGCTCCGTTTTTAAACATGCTTAAATAGAAATTGGCAGGAAAGGGTTGACCGCAAAATTCGTCTTTCTTATATTTTTCCCAGTTTTCTGTGTCGCGAGATAGCCAATTGCCGTCTTCAAACTTTTTTCCATAGCCCTTTAAAGACATATTTTCAATAAGTTTAGCTTCATGCTTTTTACCTTTAAAAGTACAGGTGAGGCGCGCAAAAAATTTTCCAAAAGAATATAGCAAACTTTTTGTGCAAGTTGAACCGCAAAGCACAGCTTTTGAAGCAAGAGAAGTGGGGTTTGTTATATAACTTTGGGTTATAAAACTTCCAAAAGAATGTCCGAAGATATATACAGGAAGCTTATATTTTTCTTTTAAAAATTTTGTTATTTCAAGCTGGTCTTTTACAATCTCTTTAAAAATATCTCCCTCGCTATATCCAGGAATATCATCCATGCTTTTACCATGACCTCTTAAGTCTGAAGCAAAAGAGGTATAACCATTTTTTTGTAAAAACTCCATAAAATGAGCGTATCTGCCTGCGTGTTCTTGCATTCCATGAACTATTTGTACAACGCCTTTTGCGTTTTCTGCTTCTAGTAAATAGTAATGAAGCTCTTTTCCGTCAAAACTTTTAAAAGTATCTTCTATCATTTTTTCCTCCTAATATAAATGTTCTAGGGCTTTTTTCCAGCCATCATAATACTCTTGCATTCTATCGGGGTGCATTTTTGGTAAAAAGGTTTTAGCAGGCTTTATAAGCCCAGAAATTTCCTCCAGATTTTTAAACGCGCCAGTGGCAAGCCCTGCTAAATATATAGCTCCAAGCACCGTTGCTTCCACACTCTTTTGACGCGTCACTTTAATTCTAGAAAGATCTGCTAAAAATTGAAGAAGAAAATCGCTGTTAGTAACTCCGCCATCACATCTTAGCTCGGAAATTTCACCCATCTCATTTAAGATGTCCTGAGAACTATAAACCATGCTTTCTAGGCATGCTCTAACTATATGATATTTGTTTGTGCCTCTAGTAAGCCCTGTAATACTGCCTCGAACTTCTCCGCGCCAATGTGGCGCTCCAAGCCCAGTAAAAGCAGGAATAAAGTAAACTCCAAGGTTAGTGGGCGCTTTTTTATCTATGTCGTTAGTTTCTTTTGGGCTAGAAATTACATCTATATTTTCTACAAGCCAGGTGATGGCACTTCCTGCGTTGAACACACTGCCTTCTAAGGCGTAAGTGGTGTTATCTCCAATCTTCCAAGCTATGTCGGTAAGTAAATTTTTTGAAAATGGTGGCTTGGCTCCAAAATTTTTTAATAAGAAACAGCCTGTACCAAAGGTATCTTTTGCCATACCTTCATAGAAGCACCCCTGACCAAAAAGGGCGGACTGTTGGTCGCCAATCATAGAGGCGATAGGTATTTCTCCAATAGCAGTTTTAGCCATTCCTAAAATTTCCGAATTGGAAACAACTTTAGGTAAGCTTTCAAGTTTAATGCCAAAAACTTTTAAAAGTTCGCTATCCCAAGATAAGGTGTTGATATTAAATAGCATAGTACGGCTTGCATTTGTTACATCTGTTGCAAAAACCTTGCCATTTGTTAGTTTAAAAAGTAAAAAACTATCAATAGTTCCAAAGCATAAATTGTTTTCGCTATTTAAAGTTCTAACTTTCTCTGAGTTTTCTAGTATCCATTTCATTTTGGATGCGGAAAAATATGCATCAACAATAAGCCCTGTTTTTTTCTTAATAATTTTTTTAAGTTTAGGGCTTAAACTTTCGCAATATTTTTCTGTGCGCCTGCATTGCCAAACAATGCTTTTTTGGGCAGGCTTGCCAGTTTTTTTATTCCAAGCAACAACGCTTTCTCGTTGGTTAGTTATGCCAATGCCATAAATTTCCTCAGCGCTTAAACCTTCTAACACTGCGTTCAAACAGCTTTCCACAGCCTTATAGATTTCTTCAGCGTCATGTTCAACCCAACCAGGGTTTGGATAAAATTGTTTAAAGTTTTTGCTTTCTTGCTTTATAATTTCTTTCTTTTTAACATCGTAAAGAACGGCTCTAGCGTTTGTAGTGCCTTCGTCTATTCCAACAATATATTTCTTTTCCATTATTTACCTCTAAAAAGAGTATACAATTTTTAAAAATATTTTCAAAGCAAATAAACAAATTTTATTATTTAAAAAATTTATTATTTTATATGTTTAAAACTATTTAATATAGTTATAACAATTCCGCTAATAGGGAAGATTATCCAAGCTGGATGCCACAGGCCAAACATTAAACCTATTAATATGAATATTGCCGTTGCTGAAATTAAAATTATGCCAGAAACAGAGTCAAAAAAATTGGTGGAATGGTTTGGGTCCTTTATACCCAGTTCGCGTTCAAAACTATCATACATAATCTCGCCGTAAATTAAAAGCGTTAGGGCAGTGGCAAGCAGGGTAAAAAATATTGGCAGGTAAATTCCAAAGCTTACAAATTCATGTAAGCAAACAATAATGATTGGAGAAAATATAGTTAAAAATACTCCAGCAGATATAAAGTGTATGTATTTCTTTCCACTATTTAAACCATTCTTTTCAAAGGCCTTTAAAATGCTCATATCTAAAAAAATTGAGCACGCTAGGGCAATGGTGGCTATAATTACTGAAACATAGATTTGATACGGTACATCAAAAGCCATGCAGGTTACTAGAATTATTAAATCTACAAAAATTAATGCTAGTTCAACAATTATTTGTATAGCCATCTTTTTAGTTAGAGGAGATGGCTCTATTTTTTTATCTAACTTTTGAAATTCTATATCTTCAACAACTTTTGGTGGCTCTAAATTCTTTTCTTTAATTTTGCCCTTTAAAAGTTCGTCTATAGTTATTTCAAATAGGTTAGATATTGCTATTAGCTGAGTTGTTTCAGGATATGTTTCACCATTTTCCCATTTACTGATAGTTTTATTGCTAACGCCTATCTTTTCTGCAAGTTCAGCCTGCGTTAGATGTTTGTTTTTTCTAAGTTCATATAGTAGCTTTGCAAATTCGTTCATTTTTAACCTCTAAGTAAATATACAACACTTTTAAACTTTTTACAACAATTTACTGGATAAGTTTTAAAAATATTCTCTTTTAGCGGGAATTATTGGAATTTTATATGGAACTTTGGGTAAAAACACTACATTTTTGTTAATTTACTTTAATTTTTAGTGAGCATTTGCTATAATACCTGCATAAATATTAGATAGCATATGAAGACAGTTTTCAAGAAAATATTTCATAAAAGGACAATTATTTCACTTATAATAGTAATAGTTCTCGCTTCGATAACGGGATATTTTGGTGCACAATTTTATATAGATAAATTCATGATTGAGGTTGTTGCTGTTACAGAATCTGAGGATAGAGTTCGCGACAATATAGATAAAGTTTTAGCCTTGAATGCTGGAAAAACTCCAGACCAAATCAGCCCCAAGGACAACTTTATAATAGCAGAATATTATTTAAATAAAGAAACAAGCGTAAAAAAGATTACGCAAGGCACAGTAAATGCCTCTGGTATAACACAGGGCCTATATGCAGAAAAGATATTATCTAACGGCGAATATTATTCAATGAAAATTTCAAGCGGACTTGTAAGCTTGGCTACAAGGCTATATTACATAGATGGTGAGGATACGGTAGATTATTATGAAGGCACATCAATAAAGGAGACTTCTGCAACCTTTCCGTCCGAGCCTACTAAAGTTTTAACGCAAGAAGAATATAAGGCCATGTTTGGAAGCCCAATGACATATTTTGTGAATTATGTAGTTAGCAGTAACACAGTTTTGAGTGAAGAATATATAGGAAAAAATGGAAGCGGAAATTACGAATTTAAATTAACGCTAGACACCGCGTTTTCAGTTATGAATTATTCCTATGAAATAAAAACTACCTCTGGATCCTCAAAACTTCCAAAGTTTGAGTCTATAGAGCTAACTTTTGAAATAGATGAAAATTTTAGATTACTTAAAACTGCTATAAAAGAGCAATATCAAGTTTCTATAGCGCAACTAGGCAATATGTATATGACAACTAGTGGTGACCTTGTAGAAACCTTTGAATATAACGGCAATTTTGAAATTCCAAGGAGTTAAATTTGAAAGACACAGATATTGAAGTAGTGGAGTTTGAAAAGAAAAAGAAAAAAAGATTCTCCTTTAAAAGGTTTTTTGCATACATGGGAGTGTATGTGCTTTTATCATTTTGCTTTGGTTTTGTAATTGTAATGTGCACGGACACTACATCTTCAAACAGCCTTCCAACCTTAGATTTAGAGGAAGAAGAACCCTCAGCTTTTGCAAGCCTTGTAAATAACCTAATGGACATGAACGATTTTTCTACAGACATAAGTTTAGACCTTAGTTCAGATAATAATTCTAGCGTTGCAATAAATGGAAATTTAAAAGTAGTGCTCTATGAAGGCTATACTGGTGCCGAAGTTGATGCAAATTTAAATTTTAATGTCAATAATGAAAGCTTTAAAGTAAATCTACTTTATAAAAACGATGAAATATATTTTTCTTTAAACGATTATCACTATATGTTTAAAGCCTCTTCATTTATTTCTGGCGCTGGGCTTATTTTACAAACTTTTGGGGTAGAATTAGGTGGCCTAGACGAGCTTTTAGCAAACTTTGATATGTCAATTTTAAACGACCTTGAAAGTATGCTCAGTGAACAAGTTTATGAAGAGTATAAACTGCTAACTTTAAAAATATCAGAGGATATTGAAGTAAAAATACAAACAGATTTAAATTACAATATTTCTGAAATCTATTTAGAAAATTTAAACCTTGAAAACTCTAAACTTAGTGCAAGTTTAGCTCTTAAAGATGTAAACTTAGGTCAAACTGTGGAAGTGCCAAATTTAAACTTTGTGGATATAACGGAAAGCGCAAGCCTTATCCAAGTTTTAACCAATACTTTTAAAGAGAATAACATTAAATTAGATTTAAACCTAAAAGGTGAAAAAAACTTTAACGCTAGTTTAATTTTAGATAAAAGTAAACACCTTAAAGCGCAAATTTTAACAAAAATTTTAAATAGAAACATTATGCTTTCTTATCAAAATCAAACAGTTTTTGCAAGCTTTGACAATTTAAAATTTAAAGCTGAAATTTCAGATTTTGAGGAATATTTAAACGCAGTAAATAAGTTTATAGATTTTGATTTATCTTCACTTTCTACTTTAATAGATAGTAGTAGCCTAACTGAACTTTTGAAGGCGGTATTAACTATAGATGAAATTTCAAAGATTGATGATGAAATAGTAATAGTTATAAATGGAAATAAAATAAGCTTAAATATAAAAGATGATAAGTTAAATAGCATTTCATTTTCAGTAGATGGAAATGAAGTGGAAATAAGTGTTAGTTACGGTGAAGCTTTAAAAGAGATAGAAGAGGAGAGCTACTTAAACGCCAAAAACTTTTTAGATTTTGTAGATCCTATTTTAAACACAATAAATAAAACCAACTTTGCTGGAACCATAGAGGCTAAATATCAAAATGAAAAACTAACAATTTCCTATGATATAAATATAGAAAATAGTTTAAAAGCAAAATTTGAAACTAGTTATTTAGGCGTAAACTTAAGTGTAATAATTTTAGATAATACTATATATCTAGATGTAAATGGCATAAAAATTAAAGCAAGTTTTAAGGATTTATCTAGCCTTATAGAAAACCTATCTAAAGTAGTAGAAACTGAAATAACAGATGTAAAGCTTGAAGATATTTTAACGAGTCAAAAGCTTATTCAAGACTTTGCTTTTATCCTTAACGGAATATATTTAAAAGCCTTTGATGCTGAAATCATGCTTAGCCATAATGGTAAAACTCTATCTTGTGCAGAGGTTTTGTACAAAGATATTGCTGTAAAAATTAGCTTGGATACTGTGGATAATAATGCTTTAAACATTAACTTAACAGAGGGCTATATAGATTATAAAAATGTGGAAGAGCTAGTTAAAAATACTATAGATTTTATAAGTTCTAAAAATTATAATTTTGATATAAATTTAAAATATAATAATTTAACAATTTATGGCTATTTAGGTTTAATTAATAATGAAATTAACGCAGATTTAACTGTCAATTTCCAAGATTTAAATATTTCTGTAAAAATAGTAGAAAATGTAATATATGCTGAATTTAACGGCTTAAAAATTAATTGCAGTTTAACAGAAATTGATAAAATTATAAGCTTTATTGAAGAAGAATTTAATTTATCTTTAACAGATTTAAAGGATAATATTTCAGGTTTAAAAGAAGAAATTTCTAAAGAAAATATAGAAGAAATTATAAAAAAATTGATAATAAACTATACAGAAAATAGTTTAAGTTTTAACTTTGAAAATTTGAATTTAATAATAAATTTAAAAGAAAATAAGTTTAATAATTTAAATATAAATTATAGAGAATTAAATGCTAATTTTAATTTGGTAAGTAATAAAGAGGTAGTAATTCCAAATGGGAATTATATAGATATAGTTGAGTTACTTCCACTACTTTCTGCCACAAAGCATACTTTAGAAAATGGCTATGTTAGCGGAGATATAACCCTAAACTTTACAATGTTTGAGGAAAAGAACACGGTTAAACTTAACTATATGGTAAGTTTTAAAGAGGAAATTTTAGCTTATTTTAACACAACCTTTAATGGCGTAAATATAGAGATATATTACATAAACCAAACTTTCTACTTAAATCTTGCTGGGCTAAAAGTTTACATAAAAACTAGCGATATCAATGCTTTAATTGCTTACATTAATAGCACCTTTAATTTAAACCTAAGTTTAGATTTGCCAGAGTTAAACCTCTCTTCAATTAATCTAGATTTAATTGAAAGTGTAGATGCAAACAGCACTTCTACAAAAGTTATTTTAAAAAATGGCTATAGGTTAGAAGTTGATTTTAACGAGTATATTAATAAAGTAAATTTAATAGCTTCAAATTTTGATATAGAACTTAATTGTAAAGATTTTAGCAATGTTATTTTTGAAAACATCGATACAAATAGTTATTCTTCATATACAAAACTTACAGATTTAATAACAAAAGTTTTAAACACTTTTAAAGAAAAGAATTTTAACATTTCTATTGAAAGCACGATTTTCAATAATGGTAAAGCAGAGAATTTAAACATAAATTTAATTTTTAGCATGCAAAGTGAATTTGCTTTATATGGTAATATCAGAGTAGGTGAGGAGTTTATTGAAATCTATTTCCAAAACTCTATGCTATATATTAAATATAGAGAACTAAAGCTTGCTGTTAGCCTTTCTTCATTAAAGGAAATTTTAAGTTTGGCTCTTCAGATAGTTGGCGTAGACCCAACTAGCATACCATTTTTAGATAGCATTGGTGAAGATATAAACCTTGACAACATTCAAAATTTAATTCCAGAAATAGATTTTGGAAATCCGTTAAATTTATTAGAACTTGTAGATTCTATGAGCATGGATGGAAATGCTTTTAAATTAAACTTGAAAGGTGAAAAGATAAGTGATATTCAAAAGAATATGAATATTATGTTGTTTGTAGGAGAAAGTGGGCTTGAAAGTGTAGAGCTAAACAATATCTTTACTTCTAGTAGTACATATTCTAATGCTGTTATATTAAAAAATGCGTTCACTGAAGTTCCAAGTTTAACAGATGTTGATACATTTATTGATATTTCAAATAGCAGTAAACTATTAAAGGCAATTTTAAACACAACAAGTTTAAACGACTTTCAAATAAAAGGCACGATAAATGTAGTGGCAAGCGTTATAGGAATTGACATAAACATGGATATTCCAATGCTTGTAAATGTTAAACTAATAGATGGAAAGCCTGTAATTTATGCAAGTTTTGACATTCCAGTAATAGGCTCCAATGTGCCTGGTTTTACAAAGATAAATGTAAATAACGATGTACCATATGAGCGCGGAGATACATCAGTAAAAAGCAGAAAACTTGAAATATACTATGCGGATAACTATGTTTATTTCTATAGAAAGGATGTAGTAAATCAAACAGTTTTTGCAAGCAGAACATATGAAAAGAAATTAAAGCTTGCCTTAGAAGAACTTATGTCAGACCCAATGGGTTACATACTTCAATATGGCTTTGGCTTTAGTGAAGATATCATGGCAGAAATTAATAAGGCTATAGAAAAATCTTTAAATCGTGAAACACCTATAGATTATAGTAAAATTTTAATTGACTACATTAATAATAATACTTTCCAAACTATAGTTATAAATTTAGCAGAGTTAGCTAATAATGAAATGTTAGAAAGTGCCACCTTAAATTTTTATACAACACTTTTAAATAATAAGGATTACTTTAGTAAACTTTGTTTTGATATCTATATGCCAATTGCAAGCGCGTTTACACTAAATTTAAAAACGGAAGATTTAAGTTTGGTGAATATTGGTGAGAAAGTGGATATTAATAATATCAATAAATTTATTTCTGAATATCCATATAAAGAAAATCAGATGTATGAAGCTAGCGATGGCGATTGGGGACTTGCAAATGAAAAGAAATATACTATTACTTTTGTAACAGAATATCAAACAGCGCCAAGTACAATTGAGGCAAGTGTAAATTCAAACATAGTTATTTTAAATTTAGAAAATTTTGTAAATGACGATAGCGTAACAAAAAAATCTTACTACTTTGAAGGTTGGTATACTTCGGAAGATTATAAAGAGCAGTTCACCTCTAATATAATGCCTCGCGGAGATTTAACGCTCTATGCTAAGTGGAGTGTTGTTACAGAATATTATAGAACTCTAACACTACTTGGCGGATTAGATGGAAAGGTTGAAATAACAAAGCTTGAAGGCGAATATATTGAATTGCCAACCTTTACATATAAGCAGGAAACAGAAGGCGATGTTACAACAACATATTCTTTCCAAGGCTGGCAAACTGAAGATGGAAATATGTTCTCTTCTAGTGCTATGCCAACAGAAAATAAAACGCTTTCTGCTGTATGGAAAGTGGAGAAGATTGAAATCACTAAAGAACTTTCTATTTACGATGAAGATGAGCTTATCTATTCTGCGCGAATAAAGAGTGGAGAAAGCATTATTTTTCCAGAGCATGAAAAACTAAAAATTGATACTAAATATTACTTAGATAATGAATATTTATATGAATATGAAATCTCCGTTATGCCAGATGAAAATTTGAAGCTTTTTGTTAGAAATAAATATACTTTAAATGTCATCTCTGAATACGGCGAAGTTTTAAACACTATAATTTCTGTATATCAAGGTGAGAGTTATACGCTAACTTCTCAAAGTAGTTATGTATATGATAATGGTGATATCCGCATAGATTACACCTTCAATGGCTACATTTCTAGTTTAGATATAAACTATATAATGCCAAATGAGAATATGACTATTACTGCTGATTGGGTTGTGCTTGAAAGAGAATACTTTACAGTTTCCTTTGATACACGCTGGTATATACCTATAGGTTGGGTGAGTGAAGGAATTTTAGTTAGCGCTCCAACAGAGGTTAAATCGGTTAAAGTTCTTCAGGGCGAAGATTTAGATTTAACTCAGTTTGTATCTATAACACAGAGGAAGTATACAAGAATTAGCAAAACTTATACATGGAAAACTGAAAGCTGGGGTTTAGAGCCTTTTAGTGATATTAGCACAAAGAGTGGTGTAACAAAACTTGAAAATGTGCAGAGTGATATAACACTGTATGCGTGTTGGCACAAGCAGTAAGCGCGGAAGAAATTTTGCTAAAGCAAAATTTGGAAAACCGCGTTGCGGTTTTCAGCCGAGCCTTTAAGGCTCGGCTCTTCCGCGCTAAAAGTAATGTTTAACCAAATAACAAAAACATTCATAGGCTGATAATGGGGTCAGTCTATGAATGTTTATTTATATGTACTAATTGGAACAGGCATAACCTTTCTAGCTACTGTGCTTGGAGCTAGTGTCGTTTTTTTTGTAAAGGGCATAAAACCAACTTTTCACAAATTGTGTCTGGGGTTTTCTTCTGGTATTATGCTCGCAGCGTCTGTGTGGTCATTAATTCTTCCAGCAGTAGACATGGCATCTGAAAATGGAACTATTCCAATAATTCCAGTACTCTGCGGTTTTATTGCAGGCTGTTTATTCATATTTCTAGTTGAAAAAATATTAAGTTTTTATGAAAAACGAAAAAATTTAACTTTTAAGCGCTCGGGCGTACTTTTTATAGCCGTAACTTTACACAATATTCCAGAAGGAATGGCAGTAGGGCTCGCGCTTGCGCTTGCTTGTTTAGAGGGCTCTGGCTTATCCGCCGCCTTTATACTTGCAATCGGAATGGCTATACAAAATATCCCAGAAGGAGCTACCATATCTCTCCCTCTAAGGCATGAGGGCATGAGCAGATTTAAAGCGTTTTCTTTTGGTGCAATTTCTGGTATTGTTGAACCAATAGGAGGACTTTTAACTGTACTTTTAATTGGCTCAATTACAGGTATACTTCCTTATCTTCTTGCCTTTTCAGCTGGAGCCATGGTTTATGTTACAGTAAAGGAACTTTTACCTGAAAGTCAGGCAGATGGTAAAAGCATGCTAGGAACAATATCTTTTATTGTTGGCTTTTTAATTATGATGACTTTAGATATTTGTCTTGGTTGACAATCTTAAAGTATATTGTTAAAATAAAAATAGGAGTTTTTATGTTTGTATTAACAACTTATAAAGCGTACCATAATTGGCAGGATGGAAAAGAGGTAGTGGCGTCATTTTTTAGTTATGAAGAAGCTAAAAAATGTTTGCCAAATGTAATGACATCAAGGACCATAGTCTATAATAATTTTTCAGAATATTTGAAAATGAAAGATAAAGTTTTAAAGTCGCAACTAATTTCCATTCTTCCAGAAATAGATCATAACGCCGTGGTTTTTGTTGTCAAAGGCTTTAAGGGTAGATCAAATGATTTAGAAACTAAAGCATTATTTGTAAGTCATGAAGAAGCAAGTAAACTTGCAGATATTGAATATGGTTTTGTAAAGCAAGTAAAACTTTCAGATAAAATTTATAAAAGCTATAAAGATTATAGAATAAATAAACCAGATTTTAACTTTTAAATAACCTTATTAGAAAATTTAGGTATATAGCATTGGTCGGCAGAAGTTAGTTCTTGCATATATCCGTCTAAGCCAAGCTCAACTGCATAATCTATCAGCTCGTCATATTCGCGGGCTGTTATTTTTCTATTTATTTCAGGAAATTCCTTAGCTCTTCCGTAAGGTGTGTACTGCGCCATAATAGATAGGGTGACATCTTTATGCTTACTAGCTATATAACTTAAAACCTTTTTGCTATCTTCGGTTAAATTTGGAAGAATGAGGTGCCTTACTATTACTCCTTGAAGCATCTTTCCATCCTTAAAGATATTGGGCTTTAGTTCAATCATCTTGTCTAGCGCTTTTGTTGCTACCTGAAAATAATCTTTAGCCCCAGAATATTTTAAAGAGAGCTCTGGGCTATAATACTTAAAATCAGTTAAAAAAATATCAACATAAGGGGAGAGTTTTTCGACTATGCTTGCAAGTTCATATCCGTGGGTATTGTAGATTACTGGGTTTTTTGGCTTGTAAATTTTTAGTGCTTCAATTATCAAATTAGAAAAATGAGTTGGGTTTACCAAATTTATATTGTCCGCCTTTTCATCCAACTCTTTAAAGATTTTTGCTAAATCTTGAATTGAAATAACTTGACCAACATTTTCAGAGCTAATTTCATAATTTTGACAGTATACGCATTTTAAACTGCATCCGCTAAAAAACACCGTGCCACTTCCTTTTTCATAGGAGATGCACGGCTCTTCCCACATATGTAAACTAAAGTTTGCTATTTTAATTTTATTTTCTTGGCCACAAAAGCCTATATTTTCATCTCTATTTATTCCACAGCCTCTCGGGCAAAGCTTACAATTCATGTTTCACCAATCTTCTTTAATGTAATTTTTAGGTTGTTTTATATCATTGTAAAAATCTGAATATTTCTGCGCTTCAGCTTCTTCAAAGTCCTCTTCATAAAAGGCTTCGCTGTCCTGAAGCTCTGCAAGTTTTAAAAGTTCTAATTTGTTCATAAAAAAATTATATTACTTTAAAAAATAAATTTCAAGAAAATTCTTTAAAAATATATTAAAAAATGTTATAGT
>CALVYR010000028.1 GCA_944372325.1 uncultured Clostridia bacterium
AACATAAAGAAATAATAGAGGTAATAAATTTAGCTTTTTTCATAACCTTTTTCTCCCGTAAAAACAAAGAAATGATATCACAAAATTTCAAAACTTTACAACTATTTTTGAACATATTTTTGCTATTTTTAAAAATTTTTACAATGACAGTTAATAAAGTGCTATAAAGTATAGTTTTATGGAAAGTATTATCTTAAAATAAATAAAAACTTTAATATTTATGTTCGTATCCACCGATTGTCATTTCGACCGAAAGGAAATAGGGATTGTTTTTTTATTAAAGTTAATGCCAGATGAAAAATAAGTGTAATAATAAAAGCCAGTGTGGAGTGGAGAAATCTCGGCTTCTTTTTCTAAAGCTGAGATTTCTCCACTGCATATAAAGGAAAGGTGTAATTTAAACAAAACATCTAGCAAAAGCCTATATAGAAGAATAGGGGGATAATTTCTTCCGGTCGAAATGACGGCAAGGGCGAGGGTCCGTCAGAATAAAAAAGGCGCTGGGGTGGGGCTCACGCGGGCAGGCAAGAGTGAGGGCTAAAAAAATTAGAAGTACTAGCCTATCAAAAAATCTTCTAAACCCCGAATTTTTGTTCAAGCTTCAGAGTGAAAGGAAAGAGAAATAAAAAAAACTAAAAAAGTAATTAATTTCGCTTGACAAAAATGCGGGGGGGGGTAGAATGAGGTATCAAAAAAATTTTAAGGTAAGGATAATATTTTAAGTAGCCTTTTCTAGAGCTCGTTTCGGAATTTTAAAAGAAAGCAAGGCTACGAAAGAAAAATTCCTCAAATACCTCTATAAAAGGCCACTTAAAATATTTTTTGATAAGGTGAGGAGTAAAGCAAGGGCTCCGAAGTGGAGGCTTTGCAAGAGGCTTCGAAGAAGTAACTTCGCACGAGAGTACGCGCAAAACTCCCAAGCCTTGGCTGGAGTTTTCGTTTGGCGCGTATAAGAAAAATTTCAAACGATAAAGGCGTGCTTTTGCGAATAGCAAAACCGCCCAAAGTGCAGAAATTTTTCTAGAGCTGTAAGCTAAGTTGAAAACTCGGCAAGGCTTACATAAAAAATTAAAAAATATAAATAATAATCAAAAGGAGTAAAAAATGAAAAGAGCAAAGTTAATAGCAGGACTACTTAGTTGTATGATGTGCCTTGCTATGCTGACCATAGGTGTATGGGCAGTGGCAAGCGTGGCAACACTGGATATAAACGGAAACTTAAAGTTTTATCCAGAGGGCTTATTTGTTCAACTAAGTGGAGAGGTATATAGAGGAAATTCTTCCACAGAGTCTGAGATGACGAAACTAACAGATCCTAGATTTACTTACGGTCCAGTAGCAAACTTTGATAATACCCAAGATGAACTAAGTGGAAATTTCCCACTAGAAGCGTGGGAGATAGGGAATGTTGCCTTTATACCAAACCAAAGGTTTATAAAGATAAAAGTATACATAACAAACTACTCCGACTTTGCAATTACTGGCACTCCAACAGTAACCATAGGCGGACAAGATATATCTGAAACAATAACAGGGCTAACCGTCACAAGTAATACAAGTGAACTAGAGAGTATAACCTCAAACACAACAGCTACTTACGAACTTATTTTAGAGGCCACAGGCAGTACAGAGTTTAGTAAAAACTTAAATGTTAGCTTTGAGTTTGAAGAATATAACCCCTACAAAATCTATGAGCAACAAGCTCCATGGGGAACGACCTATAAGTTTGTAGATGTAGGGCAATATCCACAGGACTATGTAGGGTATGAAATGAATGAAACCCTAAAGAGTTGGTATACTAATGAGAGCCCAAACTCAGTGGATAGTTATACGGTATATAACCCTACAAGTTCATCTAGTTTAGCTTCAGAAAAGTATATAACCTACTATGCCTACACCTATACAGACGGAAAGACATATGTAAGAGTTCCAGCTACTAATGTTCATGGAAATAGCAAAACATACAGTAACGGAGAAACAGTAGAAAATAATGTAGAGGCATGGTTTGAAGTGCAACCTATTAAGTGGAGAATATTAACAGAGGATTATGACGGACGAAGTATATCTTACTTAATGAGTGAACAGATCTTAGCATCAAGTTGTTTCTATATAGATAGAAATGCCAGTCAAGCAAATGACTATGCTAGATCTGACAACTATTTAAGAGATTACTTAACAAATGTATTCTATGAGGACGCCTTTTCAAGTACAGATAAATCCAAAATAGCAGGCAGAGATTTAACAGAAGGAGACTTATATCCACAAACAAATTCTGGTTCAAGTGCAGTAGTACTCCAAGACCAAAAAGTATTTGCGCCAACCCGTGATGATATGAATAATGCTGATGAATATGGTTTTACCACAGACGACACTCGTTTAAAATCACCTACGGACTTTGCAATAGCAAATTATACATACCTATATACATCAACGAGTTATGCAACAATAGATAGAGTGGATGGTGGCACAGGATATTATTACTTATGTTCGTCCGGCTCCTCCGCGTCTGAAGCATACAATGTGTACTACTATGGTAATGTGTTCGGCTACTACTATGTGAATTACGCTCTCGCCGGCGTGTGTCCAGCTTTGCTCTTTAATCTCTAATCTTGAATATTAATACAGTCAGCCAAAGGTTTGAAAAAACTAACCTTTTTGGCTGATTTTTTATATTTTTACACTTTTGCGCATTTTTTACTTTGTTTTTTGAATAAAATATGTAATAATTATTACATGGAAGCGCGAGCGGAGCGAGCAAAAAGCGTTAGCTTTTTAAAATTTTGCGCGCAAAATTTGCTTCCATGCAGTTAGAAAGGAGTATTATGAGCTTTTTTGATCTCTTTAAAGAAAAAATAACAGAACCTACTGCACATGAGGCAGAGGATAATCTTTTACTTAGCGAAGGCGCACATGTGCTTATAGATTGCAAAAATGTAACCCTTACAGGCAGTGCAATTGTTTTAGAAAGCACAAATTCCGATTATATCGAGGTTGTTGGTCGTTCCAAAATTCAGATAATGAATTCTGGCTCTATTAGAACGCTTGGTGGCAAGGCAAAGATTGGGCTTATTAAAACGGGCTCTATCTATATGGTTAAGGATAAAACAAATATCACAACAATCAACGATGCGCACATAGATTACATTCAAGGAAAGGCTAAAATTGGAACTTTTAATAAAGGTAGCATCAAGTTTATAGATGATAAGGCAGAGGTTTCCACAATCAACAATGCAGAAATTATGTTTGTAAGAAATGATGCAAAAATAGGTACCATGATAAATGGTAGCATTATAGGCATGCTGGATAGAACAAACATAGCAACCTTAATGAATGGTAAAATTGGGTATATGCTAAATAAATCTAGCGTAGGAACAATGAACATGGGTGAAGTTGGCGAGCTCTGTGACGGCGCTGAAATTAATACTCAAAACGATGGTAATGTCAACTTCATGATGGGCAGTGCTGTTGTATATCAACAGATTGGTGGTAAAATTAAATCTAAGAGCGGAAATTCCATAGTCATCTACACACAGAAAAAGGAAAGGCTTTCGCTAATTGCTAAAGAAAGTGTGGAAAAGGACTTTAAAGAAGAACTAGATATAGAAAAGCCTAAAAAGTCTAGAAAGAAAAAAGAAGAAATTGAAGAAAATGTTGAAGTTCCAGCAGACCTTGAAGAAGAAAAAGCTACTGAAGAACCTGAGGCTGAAGTTATAGAAGTTGAAGTGGAAGAGAAGAAAGAAGATTAAAAATAACTCCTTTTTAGGAGTTATTTTTTTATTTAGTATTGAAATTTAAAAATTTATGTGATAAACTCCCTTTATAGAGGGTGAACTTATGATAAAATGCACTATAGATGGCATTGATATTTTCCATCCATTAGCTGGTAAGCTAGATAAGCTTATTGATTATTTTGTGGAGTTTTATGGTGAAAAATATAGAGAAAGAATTACAAATCGATTAAAAAACACCACATATCTATTTACAGGGGAAATTAGTGCTTTAGAAAATCATTCCACATTTGATGATTGTGAAGAGTATTATGATAAAAAGATTGAAAATTTGACGAGGGCTTTCTTTAAAGAATTAGGTGCAAAAAATTTAAAAAAGGTAAAATATTACGAATTTAAAGTTTGTAGTTTTCCTAAAATTGCTCAAATTTTAAAGGATGTTAAATTTAATAAATTCAAATTAGATAACTATGATGAAGATGAAGTTATAAATTTTATTGTTTTTCTTGAAGCTTTTGGTGTTGTAGACTCGAGTGATTCAATTGAAAACAATGTAGAAAATTTACATAAGTTCATAGAAGATGAAAAAAATTATTTAAAAGTTGCAAACTTTATAATTAGTGCAAATAAATTATGGAATTTAAAGTATAAAAAATACATATTCTTTACTGGCATAGATAAAAAGAGAAAATTAGAATTCTTTGAAAAAATTGAAGAAAAATCACAAAATATAATGGATATTTATTCAAATAAAATTGATGAAATTTTTATAGAGCTTTTTTCAAAGATTAAAAATGTTAGTGAGGAAAGTTTAAGAGATAATGATGACATATATGATTATATTGATACTTTTAAAGATATTTTAGAAAAAGATGAAAGGTTTATTACCAATTATGATAAACAAAACAGGGTGGCTCTTTTAAACTTTTTAGGTATAGATTTTGGTGAAAACTATGAAGATTATAGCCAGGGCTTTACAATTTTAAGTGATATTCTAAACGAAAATAAATTTTTTGAAAAATATGATGAACTTAGAAAAAATATGTTCAATGACCAGATAGCAAATTGTCCATATTTAGTAGATTCGTTAACTCGATTATCAAATGACAATATAAACCTTTCTGAAACAGATCTTGTCTACGATATTTTTCAGTTTATCTTGGGCGAAACAGATTTGGGCGCTTGGACATCGGCAGAAAAAGGTGAAAAAGTTAATCAAGTTCACAATTTATGTGTTTGTAAAAACTATTTAAATTTATGCACTTCAACTTTAATTCATGAAATGAACCACATAATAGAAACAGATTTAATTTATAATAAGCAGGGCGAAAATATTGGAACAAAATGTGGTTTTGAAGTTTTTTTCTATGATAATAACAAAAAAACGGCAAATACTATGTATTTAAACGAGATTATAAACGATTACTTAGCTTTAAAAATATATGAAAAGTGTAAGCGTGATGGTTTTGAAATTGGGGCAGTTGCGCATAAATCTTCTGGCTATGCAAAGTTTATTAAGCTTTTAAAGGACTTTATAGATGAAAATCTAACTAGCATTATTGAATGTAGGTTGTCAGAAAACCCTAATGGTTTTAAAGAATTTATTGGAAATAAAAATTATTCGCTTTTAAATTCTGCTATAAATAAGGTGGCTCCGTTTACGGAAGAAGAGTATAAAAATTGTTTAAAAGAAATAGAAAGCAAAACTAAACATGCAAGCCTAGAACCATTATCAAGTAATGCTCAAATACTACTTGGAACAATGAATGATATAGCTCTGGTTAGAAGCAGTTTAAAAAGAAAAAATAGCCTTAAAACGACAGAACCTTCAAGTGAAAGTGTAAAAAATGTTGAACTTGTGCATTAATGTTGTGTTTTATAAGTAATTATGTTAAAATTCAAAAAATAGGTTGAGGAGGAAATAATGCAAATTACAGTAAAGTTACAAAATTTAAAGAGTGAAAAAAAGATCTTTTTAGATGATGAAAAGAGAGTTTTTACAGTAAATGGTAAGGATAAAAGTGTAGACATAGATAAGTTTGCAAGTCATCTTTTAAGAATTGTATCCTCTTGGGAAGAGCACTATGAAAATAGTAGAATTATAGATGGTTTAATCTATAGCGTTGAAATTTTAAAGGATGGCAAAACCTATAACTTTTATGGAAAAAATAATTTTCCTAAAAATTTCTATCAATTCTCTGCCCTTGTAGGCGAGGTGCTTGATGATTAATTGCAGAGTAAACGGTTTAAATATTTTTGATCCTATAGATGGAAAATTAGACCAAATAATTGAATATTTGGTTAAGTTTTATGGTGAGGAATATAGGCAAAGAATTACAGACAGAATCAACAATACAACCTTTTTGTTTGTGGGTGAAATAGATGAACAAACAAAGCTTTCAACCTTTACTGATTTAAAAAAATATTATTATAAACAATTAAACAATATTAAAAAAGCATTCTTTGAAGAGTTGGGTATGCCTAATAATCCCAAAATAGAAATTTTAGATGTGGATAGGTTTCATCTTTTTGCTATGACTATTGAAAGCCTAAGACGTAATGAATTAGATCGTTTAGATGGCAAAAAAATATACAACCTTATAAAATTTCTAGATATTATGGGGGTTAAAAATTCTGAAAATCAAAAATTAAGGTCTCTTAAAGACCTCCAAGAACTGGTTCAGAATGATGAAAAATACATCGAACTTTTAGACATTTATTTAAAATCTAAAAAACTTTGGACGGCAAAATATAGTAGAAAATATTTTGAAACTACTATGGAGAAGAAGCTTAATGAATCAAAAATTAGCACTTTTGAAGAAAAAAGTAGGGAAATTATAGATTATTATAAAGGTCAAATAAATAATTTGTTTTTATCTGTAATTTCTCGTGTAAAAAATGTTGATGTAGAAACATTAAAAGCCGATGACAAGATACATGATTATATTCAAACTTTTATAGACATAGTAGAAAAAAGAGATGAGCTTATAACTAACTATGATAAAAAAAATAGAATTGATCTATACAAATTTATGGGTATAGATCATGGCGATGATTATGAAGCTTATAAAAATGACCCTTTCATTATAAAATTGACAAAAGCTCCCGAGCTTTTAGAAAAATATCGAGAATATACAGACAATCAACTAAATGAACTAGTTATTAGATGTAACTATTTAACTTCGGCATATGAATCTTTAGAAAACAACGGTGTAAATATAACTAAAGATGGTTTGGCAAGAGCTATATTTAAAACTATCATGGGAAAAAACTCTAGTTTAGCTTGGGCTTTTGCACTAAGTTATTCTGGCAAGAAAGAGCTTCAAAGCATATGCGTTTGTAAAAATGCTTTAAAACTAGACACTTTAACTTTGATACACGAAATCAACCATATTCTAGAGTTTGACTATTTGTTTAAAAATGGAGAGTTTGCAGGCTATAAAAGTGGTTTTACTTACAGAGATTCAAAATCTGTAGCACAAAATGATGTTGAAATTTTGGATGAAGTAATAAATGATTATATAGCATATCAAATTTACGATGAATTTAAACGCGATGGTTTTGAACTTGGATATAAAGAGCCAATAACTTCAGAGTATTCAAAAATGTTTTTAGTAATGGGTGAATTTTTGGAAGAAAATTTAGAACTTATAAAAAAATGTAGAATGTCTTCAAACCCTAATATGTTTGCCCAAATAATAGGTTTAAATAATTTTGAAATGCTTAATAATGCAATAAAAAAATGCTATACCTTAGATTATTATGAGGTTTTTGAGGCAAATAAAGAAATCAATGAAAAAACTGAAAACAATTTCAGAGAACCTCTTTCTAAAAATGCGACATTACTATATGAAACTTTGCAAGAGGTAGATAAAGTTACAGCTAATGTAAGGCAAAAACTAAATCTTGAATTAATAAAGTAAACAAGGAGAAAAAATGCTCGAGTGCAAAGTAGGAAACATTAATATATTTAACCCAATAGAGGGCAAACTAGACAGAATAATTGAATATTTTGTTGAGTTTTATGGTGAAAAATATAGAGAAAGAATTACTTCAAGGCTGAAAAATTCTACCATTCTATTTTTAGGAAACACTTCTTTGAGTGGTAGATACACCACAAAAAATGTTGCCCAGAGTTATTTTAATGGAAAACTAGGTGAGCTTTTTTCTGATTTTGAAAAAAATAGTGGCTATCAAGGCATTATAAATTTTAGAGTTGAAAACATAGACACCCTAATTCAAGAATTAAATAAAAATGTAATTTATAATTTCAATGCAAGAACTTATTTAAAAATTTTAAATTCTATGGGGCTAGTTAAAATCCCCAGAGATATATCTAACGATGGTTATAAAGAATTTTTTAAAGAGAATATTGATGAAAATTTATTAAAAATTTTAAAAGATGAATTAAATAAAATAAAAAATATATTTGACGCTTCAAAAGATGAATATGAATTATTAACAAAACAAAAAGATGAAGTTTTAAATGCTTTAAATAATATTGAATCTGGTATGCAAGATGTTTTAACTGAAAACGATGAAAAAATTCAGGCTTTAATTCAAAACTATATATTAACAAACTTTAATAGAGATATAAGCAAATTTGGTGAAGATAAAAAGAAGGCTTACATAGAGGCTTTTAAAGATTTAATTGAGAAAAAAACAAAATTTTATACTACTTATGATAAAAGCAATTACATTGAATTATTTAATTTTTTGGGTGTAAAAGAGGAGATTTTTGAAAATTATTTAAAAAATCCTAAAATTAGGCAAATATTAAAGGATAAAGATTTTTTAAAAAGTTATTGGGATATCAACAGAGAACTTGAATATAAAATTAAAGAAAACTGTGTTTATTTAAATGAAACCATGAACTATATTAAAAGTTTAAATTTTTTTCCAAACCCAGAAATTTTAAGATTTGTTTTAGAAGATTTTATTATAAATAATTTTGGTGTTTCTGGTTATGTTTTTCCAATGAACATAGATAATAAATTACATTGTGTTTGTCTGCTTAGTGAATATTTTAGTCTGGATACTTCAAGCTTAGTGCATGAGTTTAATCATATTGTCGAATGTGATAGATTGGTGGATAGTACTGGAAAGTTTAAAGGTTTCAAAACAGGTTTTAGTGCTGGAACTTTAGCCAGTGACGCTGAAGAACTTTTAGATGAAATTGTAAACGACTATATCTCGCTTAAAGTTAATAAACTTATGGAAAGAGATGGTTTTAATGTTGGTGGAGAGGGATATATGCCCTCTGCATATTCCAAAGTTTTTCCTCTTCTTGAAGGTTTTATAGAGGAAAATTTAAATGATATAATTGCTTGCAGGATGTCAAGTGATTCAAAAGCCTTTGCTAGAAAAATCGGAGAAGAAAATTTTTGTAAAGTTGTAGAAGCCGTTGGCAATTATTATGAGATAGGTGATAGAGATAAAATAGAACTAGCCTATCAAGAACTTAAAAATTTTAAAGGCGATTTGACAAGTAAATTAGAAAGGAAAAAGCTTAGTTCAAATGCAAATGTTTTGTATGATTCAATTTCTCTAGTTAAAGAAGTAAGAAAAAGTGTTAAACAGCAAAAAGCTACTATAAAAGGCACGGAAAGCGCGGAGCGTTAGCTCCGCCCAAAAACTTGAAAAGTTTTTGGAAAATTTGAACTTTGTTCAAATTTTGCTTTCCGTGCATTTTTTAACAACAGATGTCAGCTCTTAAAATATGTACTTCTTCATTTCTTAAAACTTTTAAAGTTATAACATCGCCATCATTTAGGCTGTACAGGAGTTTTCTTAATTCTATCATAGAGTTCATTGGCTTATCGTTTATAGCTAAAATTACATCTCCATTTTCTATGCCTGCTTTATATAGACAGCTATCCTTTTGTACATCTTCAATATATAGGCCGTTTTTAGCACTTGTCTTTTCAGCAAATCTTGCAAGTTCAACATCGTATGCAAAAATACCAAGTTTTGGAGCAGTGTAGTTTACATTTTGTATAACTTTACCAGTAAGTGCGGTTGCAACTTCAATTGGTATTGCAAAGGCTATGCCTTCTGCATCTGAAGCCTTTAAGGTGTTTATTCCCACAACTCTACCAGCAGAATCTATTAGCGGTCCGCCACTGTTGCCTGGGTTTATGCTAGCATCATGTTGAATTAAGTCCTGCATTAAAGTTGTAGTGCCACCAAGGTTAGAAATTTCAAGCGTTCTATTTAAAGCGCTTACAATTCCTTTAGTAACCGTATGTTTAAATTGTAGTGTTAGTGGCGTTCCAATTGCAATTACATCTTCGCCGACCTTTAAATTTGAGGATGGTGAGGTGTCGAGATATGGCATATTTACATCTGCCTTTAAAATTGCAAGGTCTAGGTTGCTATCGCTATACAGCACTTTTGCGTAGCTATCTACATTATTTGCTAAATACACTTTAACACTATTTGCGCCTTCTATAACATGATGGTTTGTTAAAATGTATCCGCCAGAGGCAATGGCAACACCGCTACCAACGCTATAACCTCCATCTACAGTAGCACTAATTCCTACAACTGCACTTTTAACTTGTTCTACCATTTCGCTAGTAGAAAGGTCATCGCCAACGGAAATTAAGCGTGGTGTCATATCCATGCTTGTGTCTATATTGCTAGATAATGTGCATCCGCTCAGTCCAAGGCTAGAAAAAAGTAAAATAAAAGAAAAAATAACTGCTTTCATAAAATCTCCATTTATGCTAGCAGTTATGTATCAAAGTTTAAATATTGCTCCAGGGGATAAGGTTGCCACATCTATCTTAATGTGTGTGCCTTCAATCACTCCATGTTCCTCAAGTGCAAGCTTTACGCTTTCATAGGCAAGGGTAGGGCTATTATTTTCCGTGCTCAAATGTGATAACACAACTTGCCTTGTTCCACTTTTTAACAGCTCATATATGGTTTCAGCAGACACTTTATTAGAAAGGTGGCCATTTTCTCCTAAAATTCTTTGCTTTAATTGGAAGGGATATTTAGGGTTGTTTATGAGCGTTTGAACATCGTGATTTGCCTCTAGATATACAAGAGTACTGCCAGCAAGATTTTTAATAATCTCTGTAGTAGTATGCCCCAAATCTGTAACAATACTAATTTTTTTTTGATTTTCATAAAAAGAATATCCCGTGCAACGCTTTACATCGTGAGGAACGGCAAAACTTTGAACGCCTATGCTTCCCACTTCAAAACCATTGTCCTTAAACGGAATTAGTTTTATATATTTTGTAAGTTTTTTTTCAAGCGAGGTTAGCCCGTCTTCATGCACATAAACAGGAATATTATATTTAAAGCAAAGGTTATCTATGCCTTTAATGTGATCGGTATGCTCATGAGTAACTAAAACTGCATCTATGTCTACAGGGCTTACACCTAACAGGCATAATCTTTTTATAGTTTCCTTGCATGATAAGCCGTCATCTATTAAAACTTTAGTTTTTCCGCACTCTAAATAAGTTAAATTACCATCACTGCCCGAGCTTAGATTACAAATTCTCATAGAGAGTATTATATATCTAAAAGTGTTAAAAGTCAATTCAGAGTGTCATTTTTGTTGACAAATTTATAAAAGTGAAATATATTAATCTTATGGAGTATACAAAGGAAGATTTTATTGAATTATTTTATAACATAGAGCGCGATGGTGCAGAAAATTTGCTTGCATGGCTTGAAAAGAGCGATTTTTTTCAAGCGCCAGCTAGCACTAACTTTCATTCAAATTATAAAGGTGGGCTCTGCGACCATACAATAAAGGTGTATAAAAGGTTTATAAAGCTACTAGAGAGTGAATATGGTGAAAACTGGCAAGAAAGGTTTAGTTTAGAAAGTGCAACCATTTGTGCACTACTTCACGATGTCTGCAAAGTAAATTTTTATAAGGAAGATGTCAGAAATGTTAAAGTTGACGGTCAGTGGATACAAAAACCATATTTTACAGTAGATGATGGGCTTCCTTATGGTCATGGTGAAAAATCTGTGTATATAATAAGTGGCTTTATGAAGTTAACTCGCGAAGAGGCAATGGTAATAAATTGGCATATGGGAGAGTTTGACGCCAGAGTTAAGGGCGGATATGCAATAAAAAATGTGTTTTATAAATATCCAACGGCGCTTTTATTTCATATGGCGGATGTTCAAGCTACATATCTAGATGAAATAGTAGAAAATTAAATCGGCTCAGCCGATTTTTTTTAATATTGACTAAATCAAGAAAAGGTGATACTATTAACTTAGAGGAAATATGAGCGTTAAAAAGTATAATTCTTTAAAAAATATATCTGGGAAAAATAATAAAACAATAGATGTAAAGGAGTCTTCAAACGATTTGAAATCTATTGTTTCGTCTGCATATAAAGCGTCTGTTGTTTTAAATGGAACTGAAAGTGATGAAACTTTAAAAGCGCTTTTATCATCTGAAAACTTAGACAACATTGTATTTTCAAATTGTTTTTTAGATGAGGCTTTTTATAAAAAAGTTGCAAGTTTTATTGACGGTAAAAACATTAAGGTGTTTTTTTCTGTCGCTGAAGAAGGTGAAAACTCCGATTGTATTTTTAATGAGAGGCAAACTAAAACTTTGGCAGACAATGTAAATATTTTTTTATCACTGGGAACCCAAACAGAAATTTATAGTAAGTTTAATGGGCAAACTTATAGTTTAGATAAGGTGTTAGAGGCCAATAGAAAACTTTCTGAATGGGCAAAATTGATAAATAGTGCAAGAGTAGATGGCAGAGAGCTTTCTCCGCTTGAAAAATATTTATATGCCTTTATTACTGTTTCAAACTACTATGAATATAGCATGGAAAATGCAGATGAAAGTCCATCTGTATCCAGGGCACTAGTAAATGTGCTTACAGGTGATAAAATAGTATGTGTGGGCTTTGCTGAAATGTTATCCAGTGTACTAAATATGGTTGGAGTGCCATGCATAAAAGCCAGCGTTTTTATGGAAAGTGCAAAAACTGGTCACGCCGTATGCCTTCCATATATAAACGATAGTTTGTATAACTGTAATGGTATAGTTTATTCCGACCCAACTTCAAAAAATTTAGCCTATTCTATGATTGCTTTAAAAGATTTTGCTAGTGTGTTTAGCAATATAACCTTTGTTCAAAATGGGCTTGGTAGTGACGGAAAAAGAACATTATTAAATGACTATTTACAAAAGTTAAAAAATTTACCTAAAGAAGACCTAGATATACTTACAAAACTAATTCAGGAAAGTAAAAGTGAACCAGAGGTTCTTACCTTTGAAGAAATTGGTGAAGAAAATTATCAAACCTTTAATGATATAATAAAAAAGGTGTTGGAAGATAAAAAACTTTCTGAATTAGAAGTCAACTTTGTAATGAAATATAATTTTCCCAATATAGATGCGTTCAAAGCGGAAGTTTACAGGCATTCAAAATTGACAACTGTGCAAAATCAAAAGAATTTTAGAGAAGTAATTTTAGATCATATTCTTCATAACACTCAAAGGGCAGTTTATAGACATAAACATACCAGAGATGATACCCTTACAAAGCTTTCAGGCACTGCGGACTTTTCTCAGGAAGCTCTTGTAAATGTGTTTAGAAGCATGGGAAAACCTGAGCTAGTGGCAAGGAAATTCACCTCGGCTTTCATAGCAAAGGCAATTGAAGAACTTTGCAAAAGCGAGGAATATGTACATCCAATGTACAAACTAAACTTAAAAGCACCTACAACAAACTTTTTTATTCAACGGCTTAAAGAATTACAGCAGGCAACAAAAACTCAGCAAATTCCAATCACCTTTGAAGAGGCAAGCAAGGCATATTACGAGGCTAGAATAGATTATAAACTTGGAAAGATATCTAAAGAGTCTTTTGAAGACATTGAAAAAATGTATGATGAAAAAATAGAAGTGGAGGACGATGCCCAAAACGCCAAAACCTTTATTAAAGAAGAGTTAAATAAAAAAGTTATGGATAAAGGTAGTGGAAAGGAATAAAAAAACAAGCATTAAGGTTTGTAGTCTTTGAAACTAGCAAAAAAGATAGTGATATAAATTGTTTTCACTATCTTTTTGTATTAGTTTGAAAAAATGAGTTATTTAAAAAATTTCTCTTCCAAACCTATCTGTAAATATTGGGCAGGGGTACAGAGAACCACCGCAACAACGATTGCAACAATTATAGTTGCTACAACCACGGTAACATCTAAATGAATCAAACCTTAAAAAGCTTAAATCGTTTAGGCTAGAAATAACAAATTCGTTCATAAAACTTACTCCTTTTTCTTATGAGTAAAAGTTTGTTTAAAGGTCATCTTTTGTTTAACTTAAAATAGGCTTTGCCCACAAATTTAAACAAAACTTCCACTATCATAATATGTAAAACTAAAATTATTGTTTACTTTTGATATTGACAATAGACCTAATTCATGATATTATAAAAATATAAATTAGGAGGGGTATATGGCAAGAGGTGATTATTTTAGTGGCTACAAAGAAGAGTATATTTATGATGGACTTTTTGATTTAGATAAAGGAATTAAAGACGAGATAAGCAAGTATTGTTATTTAGTGGGCATGTTGGATGATTCTGATATAGTGGCTAGATTTTTTGACTATTATTACGATTTATACTTTGCAACTGGCGAGCACTCAGGTTTAAAACTTCATAGTGGTGGGCCTAACTATGTTGAAATAACATTATTTGATAAAACATTTACTTCTAAAGAATACTACCATTTTGATGAAATAGCCTATTTAAGAGATGTAATAATGGTGTTCGATTATTGTGGAACAGAACTTGATAGAATTTCAAAAGAACAAGGCCTAGACTACGCTAAAAAAAGTGAACTTGGCAAATTAATGACTAAGCTTAAGGGCTATATAGATAGTACTTTAGATGGAAAAATACCAGAGCGTTTAGATGTTGACTTTAGAGAAGTAATTGGTGAGGAAACTTATAAATATTTACAAGACCAATGTAGATACAAAGGGCTTAAAGCAAAACTTATTGCAGAGGGAAGAATTCCACCAGAATCTTATATAATTAAGTATCCAGAAAGATATAGCGAATTTGAAGCAATGCTTCCTGAAATATTAGAAGCCTATGCTAGTGTATATCAAGAAGAGAAAAAGTTAAAAGATTCTGCACTTACAACAGAATTGACTGAGCAGAAATTAACACGACACTTATATGAAGCAAAAAAAGAACTTGATGGTTTAAAAGTTAGAGCAAAAGATCGCAAGGCTTTAAGAGGAAAAACCAAACAAGAAAAAGACGCCATAAAGCATGAAATTGAATTTGCAACTCTTAAAGGGGAGGCAAAACTTGCAAATGCTAGATATGAGCTAGCAAAAATGGAAGAAGATAGCAAAGAAACAACTAAAAGAATAGAGACATTAAAGGCAGAAGCAATTAGAAAAATAGCTAAAATTACCACTAAAAAAGCTTATTGGTCAGACTATCAACAATAATAAAAAAACTAACAAGAAAACTTGTTAGTTTTTTTGTATATCTTTATAAAACCTGTGCAAACTAAGCATAGGAGGTAATTTATGGAAGAAAAAAATAAAGGCGTATGTTGTGATGTTTGCGATTGTGAACATAATAGGCGTGGCTGTGATTGTTCGTTACAGGAAATTAAAGTAAGTAAAGGTGAAGTAGAAAACGGACATCACTTTTGCCAAAGTTATAAATGTAAAGAATAATTAATAATTTTAAAAAGCAAAAAAATAATAAAGGTTAGAATTTGGTGTATTCTAACCTTTTTAATTAAAAAAATAATTATTTTTTATTATATTTTATTAAAATTATATTTAAATTAAAAAAATTATTTAAAATTTAGTATGTATAAAAACATTTGACCATAAAAGTTTATTCATGATAATATATTAAAAAGGAGAAAAACTATGAATGTAATGTTTAATATATCTTATGGTTTATACATATTAACAGCAAAAACGGAAAAATTAAATGGGTGCGTTATAAACGCGCTATCACAAGTTACATCAACACCAAATAGAATTATTATTGCTATAAATAAAAATAATTTTACAACAGAGCAAATTTTAAAAACAAAAAAATTTAATGTTTCAATTTTAAATGAAGAGACCAATTTTGATTTAATAAAAAGATTTGGTTTTGCAAGTGGAAAAAATGTCAATAAATTTGAAGATTTTTCAGATTATAAAATAGCTGAAAATGAAATTCCATTCATCACACAAGGAACAAACTCCTATATTTCAGCAGAAGTTTTAGAAGTTCGCGATTTAGGTACGCACTATGAATTTTTAGCAGATGTAACTAAAGAAGTTTCTTTAAATGACATACCTTCAATAACATATTCTTATTATCAATCGAATATAAAACCCAAACAGGCAAATTCAAACAAAAAGGTGGTTTATGTTTGCTCGGTATGCGGTTATGTTTATGAAGGGGATCCTTTACCTGAAGATTTTATTTGCCCTATATGTAAACATGATGCCAAATATTTTATTAAAAGTGAAGCTTAAAAATTAAAAAAGATAGCAATTTAAATGATGTTGTTTGATTAAAACGGACAACAAATAAAAAAGAGAGAACATGTTAGATTTTGTAGTCTAATATGTTCTTT
>CALVYR010000029.1 GCA_944372325.1 uncultured Clostridia bacterium
TGGCAGAACCAAAAGTGTATACCAGAATAGGAAAACAATGTAGCTGTAGTGTTTGGCATTGAGAGAGCAAACAAGGAACCTACCACATTGACAAAATAAGTAAAATAGTACACACTTTTTAAATTAAACGCAAAGGCTATAAAAATTAAGAATATTGCAGTGTTACAAAGGTGAAGCGGAAGATCAGCATATGTGAAAGTAAACACATTCCAAGCATAACAGAATAGTAGTAAAGAACTTGTACTAACTGTTAAGAGCATAGTTTTTTTAGTATCATCATCTTTCTTTCTAAATATTATAAATAGTAGTGCTAAAGTAAGAATTATTGCATATAAAAACATTCTATGGGTTAAATTGAAGTCTTCTAGCGATGTACCGAAAATTCCAAATAGCACTTGAAAAGTTGAAAGCGGAAAGCATGAAATTGTAACTGCACCATACACCAAAAACATAATTCCAACCTGTTTGCCAGTTGGAAGCTCTTTATTTTTTATTATGCTAAATAGTTCATATGAAGAAATACCGCCCAAAAGCCCAAGCTCTATCATAAATAGAATTGACCTATAGTGGAAGAACGGCACTTCGGGCGTGCCAACAAAGGCTACAACATTTTGCTTAAAGAATATTAAGTTTAGTAACCAGAAAAACAGAGTAATAAAACAAACTATATGTTTATAAGATTTTGCTTTTGTGAATGCAGATAGACAGGTAATCATGATAGCAGTAAAGCTAAACCATCTAAGAATTGCCAAAAAGGCTGTCATAGGCTTTGAAAACAAAGTTGTTTCCAGTGCTATAATGCTATCAAAAGCGTCAGCAAAAATAATTCTTACCCCGAACATAGCAATAAGAAATAAAACAACTATTCTATATATAAGTTTTTGCTTTTGTGGAAACTTCCTATTAAGCAAAAATAGGACTAAAAAAACAATTCCAGATAAAAGCAGTACGGTTAAGTATTCCAAAATTAGACACCTCTTTGGTTAGTTTTTCCAAATTGTAACATAAAATTACATATTTGTCATATGAAAAGTAGACTTTTGAAGTAGAATTTTTATATTTACGATTGAATTTCCTCTTCGGGCAAGGTTTTTATGGTGTGTTTGTAATAAATTATCATAAAAACACCTATTAGCATAGATAGCCCGCCTAGTACTACCCCAGTTATGGCGTTATAAAAGCTAGCATTTATTGTTTCAGGCAAGGAAAGAAGAGCTATTTGCGTAAGCACTATTGCAATTAGTGCTGAACTTAAATTGCAACACTTAATTCCCATCATTAAATAATGATTTTTCTTTGTGGCGCTTACAAGCCCACCTATTGCTATGCCAAGTTCTGTAAAAGAAAAAGTTGCAATTGCTACACCCATAATCGTGCTATAAGTATAGGTGTACTCCATAAAGAAAAGCCTAGACATGTACATCACAAAAATTGCGCTGGCAACTAAGATAAGAATTGCCATCTTTAAAAACTTTTTTAAACTCTCCCTTGTTCCCACTTGCCCAAAGTTGTTATGAAATACGCGTTTAGTAAAGGCAATTAAAATAGTATAAATACCGCTTAAGCAGAAATATAATGTATTAAAAAATATTCCGAACACAATTTTTGCGCATGCCCATATATAATTATAATACATGGTGACATGAGTAATTTTTGAAGTTCTGAACGCCTTATCATGAAAAAACTTATGTGCAAACTCTTTGAATTTCAACTTAGCCTCTAAGACAAACATTATAACAATAAACCTTAAACTTTTCAATAAAAAACAAGCAATTTTTTTAAAATTCAATATTGACACAAGCATCATATAATGATAAAATAAAAGTAACAAAATGAGGTGTAAAATGAAAAAATTTAGTTTAAAAAAAGAAATATCTTTAGACGCAAAAATTTTAAATGCAAAAAACCAGATAATTAAAGATAATATCAAAGCTAAAAAGCTTGCTGAATTTATAAATAGTTCAAAGGCTTTTAACCCTACATATGATGGCATACATTTTAACGATGGAGCCAAACTAAGCACAATTTTGCCAGTTAACACCTTTTACTATTCAATATTAAAAAATATGTTTTATAATTATATAGATAAAGCAGATACAAAAGGTGTTAAAATTAAAAAGGTTGCAAAGGCAATGCTTTGCGCACCTTTAATGGCTGTTGGTGCAATATCTGCAATAATGTTAGAAGTAGGCTTATATATACCAGAGGCAATTGGTGCAATATTTAAAGCACCAAAGTTCTTAGTAAGAAAGCTCGCGTATAAAAGAGTTCAAAATGCAAAAGCAAAAATTAATACTTTAAAAGAAAAAATGAATAAAAATGCTTATTTTATCGAATGTAATGAAAAAGAAGCATTTACAAATTCTAATAAAAATACAAATGAAACTAATTGGCAAACATTAATAGAAAGAGTAAATAAAATTAAACAATCTACCAACACAGCGATACAACCTTACAAACCAAATTTACCAGAAACTATTTGTGAATTATAGGAGTAAATATGTTCATAGAAAAATTAAACAGAAGCGATTTTACAACATTTTGTGAAAGCCTAGGCTTTATGGTAAACAATGAAATTGAAGATATTCAAGTTTTAAAAGGTAAAAAATCCTGTTTAGTTCTAGTTAAATATCAAGACGAACTACTAAATAGTGTAAAAAATGAATTATCAAAATATGTTCCTATCTTAAAATTATTAAACATAGCTAGTAAATATGGTGTAGATAGCACATTGGTTTTTAGTGATTTTAGTTGTAGCGATCTTCATAAATCGTATGATAATGAATGGCAAAAATTTTTATCTAATAAATTTCCAAAATATAAAAATGTTTTAGCAAGAAAAAATAATGATTTAAATAAATAATAATTAAAAATTAATATAGTAAAAATTACAAAAAAATAAGCAGAAAATGCTTATTTTTTTAATTTATAGCAGATTTTATCACAACATCAATTAATTGTTTAATTACAAAATTATTTAGCACAGAATTTAAAGCATTTGTTTCTATAACATCAAACACGGGAGAAGCAAAACAAAACATGCTATTATTTATTTCCATTAATATTTGAAAAGTATAAACAAATTCATTTAAATCATTTCTAACTTTCAACAAATTTACAAATGCCTTTTTACCTAAAATGTCCATATAATCATAAAATATTGGAATAATAAAGGCAGTTTCTTTCTTGTCTATTAATGCATTTCTTTCTTCAATATTCTTTAAATTGCGCTTTAATTCTTTAACCATTTCCTCTATATTTTCACCATAATTATTTATGGTTATTATATAGGTATTTTCATTATTTACAGTTCTAAAGGCAAACAAGCACGGAGCAAAATCTGTAGAAAAAATTCTATATTTAGAAAAATTTTCTTTTTCTATTTTTTCCCATGTGGCTGGGAAGTTTAATTTAATATCATTTTCAATCATTTTTACTCCTAAAATTTGAGCAGTTTTACAAGCTTTTCTTTTGGTACAGCAAGTAAGAAAATTCCAAGCTTAGGGCCTTGATTTTTTCCAAGAAGTAAATTGTATAACATTTCAAAATAATGCTTTTGAACTTTCTTTAATTCTTGTGGTTCTAAGTTTAAATATTTTATTACTGCGTAAAGTTCTGTTTGAAGTTCATCACTAGTCTTATAATCTTTATCTAAAAGTTCAAGAGTTTTTTCTATCCAAGATTTTTCTTCTAAACTTAAAGAGTTATAGTATTCAACATTTTTTTCTTCAAGCAAATTAACTTGATATTCTTTTCCATAATTTTCTACCCAATAAATTGCTCTTGTCAAACGCTCTTTGTAATAAGAAGATGTGGGGTCCGCATTTTCCTTTTCCATAAGTTTTGCTAAAAACTCTAAATTATAGTTTACAATTGGCAAGAATGTTGCAAGGTAACTAAAATTTGGATAGTTCAAGTAGCTTTCATCTACGCCTGTAAAGGATAAAATTTCTTTGTTTCCCTCATCAATTTTATTTTCAAAAAGCATTTTAACAAATCTATCAAACTCGCTGTAATATCTTATAACATCATTATCAAGTGCAAGGTTAAAGTTTTGCATAGGTTTATACTTTGCGTAAAACCATAAAATTTGATGCTTATCATAAACTTTTAATAGGTCAGTTAAAGTTAGCACATTACCTGTAGACGAGCTCATCTTAGCTCCCCCGCCCTTTATGCCTATAAAGTTATAAGGTTCATAGATTGGTGGAGTAAAGCCAAAAATTTCTTTGGCTATCCTTTCAGCAACATCATGGCTACCATTTGTGGTAGAATGATCCATTCCACCAGACTCGAAAACAACATTTTCAGCCTGCCAACGCATTGGCCAGTCTACCTTCCACTGAAGTTTTATGTTTTTTGCGGTAAAAATATTAATTTTGCCAACATGTCCACATGCGCATCTATATTCAATGTCACCAGTTATGCTATCATAGGAAGTTATATCTTTAGTTTCCTTATCACAATTGTCGCAATATATGCTAATAGGATAATATTTTTCTTTTTCGCCCTCTTCCGCGTCTTGAGTTCTAAAGCTATCTATTATATCAAAAATTTCAGCGCGCTTGTCCATAGCCAGCTTTATTTTTTCTGCATATCTTCCGCTTCTATATTCTTTTGCTTGATAGATGCACTCTGGCTCTATGCCAACAGCTTTAAGTTCGGATAAAAAGCGCTTTTCAAAAAATTCAGCATAGCTTTGGTTTTCAGAAAATGGGCTTGGCATATCAACATATGGCATACCAATATACTTTGAATATTCGCTAGGAATATTACCAGGCACCTTTCTAAACCTATCAAATTCATCTAAAGACAAAATAAAGCGAACTTTTTTGCCCATCTTTTTTAATGCTTCTGCAATAAAATAAGGGGTAACTATCTCTCTAAAATTTCCTATATGCACAAAACCAGAAGGACTAACCCCAGAAGCAATTGTATAGACCTCTTCGTTGGGTCTTTCTTTAACTATTCTTTCAGCAATCTCATTTGCCCACATAATTTTTCTCCTATTTTTAGTATTTTAATATAATTATCTTTTAATGTCAAGGCGCATACTTATCTTTATCAAATTGAAATGATAACGGTGAACAGCTAGGAACGCCAATAATTGGCAAATTGTTAGCTGGCTCAATTCCATAATACAAACCTATAAAAGCTACAACATTTATTCCACTAGTAACACAAACAATATTATCCTCGTTATTATGACTTTTTATTATATCCATTAAAGCCTCGCGAATTCTAAGCTGAGTATCTAGCCAGCTTTCGCCTTCCCTGCTTCCATGCTCATTGAACCTTGGCTCTATAATAATTTTTGCATTTAAATATTTGTTGATAATATTTGCAGTTTTTGTACATCTATAAAATTCAGATGTATAAATTTTATCTATCTTTAAATTTGAAGCTTTTAAAAGTTCTGCAGTTAAATTGGCATCCCTTTCACCTAACTCTGTAATATCTTCATCTTGCGACCTAGGAAATTCACGCTTTCTATGAGCATGATGTATGTAAATAATATTCATTTTTTATCCTTTTTTAAAAACTAATATCGCTCCAAAATTGGGTGTGGAACATACTGAAATTAAATTATAGCCCTCATTTTCCATTGAATTACATTTTTCTTCAATTAATTTTGCTCTTTTTTCTATGCTTGCGGTTTTTTTAATAATTTCCGTTTTATACATTGTTTTCTCCTAAATTTTAATATTTTTTTTAAAATTTTCCAAAGTTAATTTAGCAATTTTTTCAACATTTTTTATTCCGTATTTTTCATATATTTTTGTAATATCAATATTTACAAGATTTTTTATATCAATTTTTAATAATTTACATGTATTTTCTATTTCTTTTTTAGAACTCGCTTCAATTTCTACAAAAGGTGGTATAAGTGGCCAAAAGTCTATATCTATTTCAACATTATTTAAACTATATTTTATTCTTCTATTTTCTTGCACGCTTCGAGCCTTAAAGCCCAGTTTATTTAAAATCTCATCCGTGGTTTTAAAATCTGATACTATTATTTCACTTTCCTTAGTTCCATCTATACTTTGCTTTTCCACCTCTTTTATAGTTAAGGTGCAAACTTTTCCATTGCTTCTAAGCCTTATCCAAGAGTTTTTTCTAACTGGCTTAAAATCGTAACAATTTCTAATTTGCAAATCATCACTAATAAGCTTAGCTCCCGCCTCATTTAATTTTTTAATAAAAGCACTTACATCTACATCTAAAAGACGAGCTTCATATTCAATTTTCATACTACCCTCAAAATGTTTTAGAAATGTAATCTATGATATCTACTGCTGAAATTGCTCCATCACTGCAAGCCGTTACAATTTGCCTTAGCCTTTTTTGCCTTACATCTCCCACAGCATAAACGCCATCTATATTTGTGCGCATATTTTCATCTGTAATTATATAACCATTTTCATCAAGAGTGATAATATCTTGAATTAAACTTGTATCTGGTCTTCTGCCTATTGCTACAAATAGCCCATCAACAAAAATTTCTCTTAAAGTTTTATCTATCTTATTTTCTACAACAACGCTGATTAGTTTATCCTCACCATTCAAAGCTTTAACCACAGAATTTAAAACAAATTCAATTTTGCCAACTTTTTCAAACTCTTTTAGCTTTAATAAAGTATGTTTATCTCCTCTAAATTCATCGCGCCTATGAATAAGATATATTTTGTTAACTATGTCAGCTAGATACAAGCAATCTTCAAAACTAGTGTTTCCGCCACCTACAACGGCAACATTTTTATCTTTAAAAAAATTTCCATCACAAGTAGCACAATAGCTTATGCCCTTTCCTATAAATTTTTTTTCATTTTCCACATCTAGTTGTCTTGCAACAGCACCCAACGCTAAAACAACGGCTTTACATTCAAAAGTGCCATCGTAGGTTTCTACTTTCTTTACTTTTCCTAAAAGGTCATATTTAATAACATCCGTATAGATAGTTTCTAAACCCAAATCTGAAGCCTGTTCAAACATGAGGTTTGAAAGTTCTAAGCCGTCTATACTTTTAAAACCTGGATAGTTTTCTATCTTGCCAGTTTGAGCCACTTGACCACCTGGAGCATATCTTTCAATTAAAAGCACGCTTTTTTTAGCACGCAGTGCGTATATACTTGCTGTAAGCCCTGCAGGCCCACCACCAATAATTATTATATCGTACATAAAAACTCCTTGGTTAGGATACCACATTTTTTATAAAATTAAAACTAAATAGATAAAAAACACAAGGAAATTTCCTTGTGTTTTTAAAATAAAATTAACGCTTACTAAATTGTGGAGCTTTACGAGCTTTCTTTAAGCCGTATTTCTTTCTTTCCTTGCTTCTTGGGTCACGAGTTAAGAAGCCTGCCTTTTTAAGCTCTGGCCTTAAATTTTCTTCAGCTTTTATTAAAGCTCTTGAAATGCCAAGGCTGATTGCTCCTGCCTGACCTGTAAGACCACCACCTATAACATTTACAAAAATATCATATTTTTGTGTTGTGCTTGTAAGCTCTAATGGTTGACGAACAATAAGCTTTAATACATCGCTTTTGAAGTAATCGTTTATATCTTCCTTATTGATAACAATTGCACCTTTTCCGTTAGGAATAAGCCTAACTCTTGCAATTGCTTTTTTTCTTCTTCCTGTTCCTAGGAATTGAATTTTTTGTTTTAAAGTAGCTTTTTTCTCTGCCATTATTTTCTAGCTCCTTTTAACTCAATAGTAATTGGTTGTTGTGCAATGTGATCGTGCTCTGCGCCTTTGAACACTCTTAAACGAGTTAGCATCTTTCTGCCAAGAGAGTTTTTAGGAAGCATTCCTTTAACTGCTTGCATAACAGCTTTTTCTGAGTTTGTTGCCATAAGTGTTTTGTAGTCAACTTCTTTTAAGCCACCTACATAACCTGTGTGCCAACGAAGTTTCTTTTGTGAAAGTTTCTTTCCTGTTAAAACGATGTTGTCTGAATTTATTACTATAACATGGTCGCCAGCGTCTACATTTGGTGTGTAGTCTACTTTATTCTTTCCGTGAAGAATGTCTGCAACTTGGCTTGCAAGTCTTCCAAGTGGCATATCTGTTGCATCTACAATATACCATTTTCTTTCAACTTCTGCCGGTTTTGCCATCAATGTTTTCATATTATCCTCCAAAATATTATCCAAACTAAAGCTATTTGCAGGGGGCTAATCCACAAATAAAAAGCGCCTTAAAGTTAAGACGCATTAAGTTTATACTATTTTTTATTTATTGTCAACAGTATTTTACAATTTTTTTCAAGATTTAAGCAGTTTCCATAGTTGGAGCGTTTACTGCACTCTTAACTGAATACCTTTTTTCATTCACCTCAGCAATAGCAAGGTTTTCAAAGAGCATTTCATGGTAATCTAAAACTAAGGTGTGATATTTTTCTCTATGCGCTCTAAGCTCACTGGTATAGCCCTCATAAGCTTTCATCAAGCGGTGTTTAAACTCATTTTCAGAAACGCCACTTGTAACAACCATTTTTAAAAGCTTTTCCTTATCCTTTATAATTTCCTTTGCATTATGTAAGTTATTTACAGCATTTTTAAGTTGCTTCTTCTCGCCAAGAAGTTCCTCGCTAATTTCATCTATCTTTCTTTGGCTTATGCCTTTCACTTGCCACTCAGCTTTTGCCTTTTCTTCAGCCTTAATTCTTCCAATTTCCTGGAATGCTCTTTCAACTCTTTCCTGCATATCACCTTTTCCAGACATTATATCTGCAAGCTTTGGCTCAAAATGGTCAAAAAGTAAATTTAAATTGCTATCTAATTCCCTTTGTGTTTTAGATGACTTTATTATCTTTAAAGTTTCAGAAAAGGAGTTTTGAAGGTAGTCTTCAAAAGCCCTACCATCCTTTCCGCTAACTATTATAAATCTTCTATTAAGCGCATTTAAAAAATGAACAAGTTCAACATAGTCGCCGTCTATTTTTTCTTCTAATGGATACATAATGTTTTCTCCTTTGTATGAATTAATAATAACAAAAAAAATTGCATAAACCAAGCGTTTTTATGCAATTTTATTAATAATTATGCAAAATTTTTCATCTAGTAATGTTCATATAACTAAATTAATACTGAACATTTAATAAGTAAAGTCCGCAAGCTGGCATAACTTTTGTTATATATTTTTTTTCATATTCCTTTAATGCATGTTTTATATCTGAAAGCCCAAGTTTTCCTTTTCCAACCTCAACAACAGAGGCAACAATTCTTCTTACCATATTGTATAAAAAACCATTTCCAGTTATATAAAAAGAATATTCATCATCATGCTTTTCAATTGTAAAAGAATATATTTCTCTTTCATAACTAGTTACGCTAGAACCCTCTGAACAAAAACCTTTAAAGTTATGCTTTCCTATAAAAAGTTTAGAGGCTTCTGTCATTTTTGAATAATCTAATTCATAAGGAACATTTGCAAAGTAGCCCTCTCTTAATGGGCTTATAATTTTTCTTGTATAAAGTTTATATAGATATGTTTTTCTATGTGCACTTGTTCTTGCATTAAAGGAGGGTTGAACTTGAGTTGCAGAAAGCACTCTAACGCCCTCTGAAAGAATTGTATTTACAGCAAATGGAAGCCTTTTTAAATCAAAACTTGAATCCATGTCAAAATGTGCATATTGGCATATGGCATGAACGCCTGCATCCGTTCTACCGCTTGCAGTTAAGGAAATGTTTTGCTTTAAAAGAGTGGATAACGCCTCCTCCAGCACTTCTTGAACGCCTATTCCCTTCTTTTGCCTTTGCCAACCATTAAAATATTTGCCGTTATATTCAATAGTAATTAGCACTCTCATAAAAATATTATACCACAATTTAAAATTTTTTTATATTTTTTGAATAGTTTTTTTAATTTTATATATAATAATAGCGTAAAGAAAATCATTTTCTTTACCGAGCAAAACAGCAGAGCTATAAGCTCTGCTGTTTTTGCGCGCCAAGCGAGAGGCGCTAAAAGCGCCTCAAGGGCTTCGCCCTTGGCGTTGGCTTCGCCAACGCACTCGCTTGGCTACTCATCAAGTTTCTTCAATCTATCCAATCTATTTTTAGCGTATTCTTCGCTCTCTTTAAAGAGCTCATCGGCAAGGACTTTATCCTTTTTTAGCATTGAGGTAAACCTAGTTTCTCCATTTAAGAATTCAGAGTATTCCTTATCAGGTGTACTATCCAAACTAAATTTATCTGTGATATCTGGATTATATCTATATAAGTTCCAGTATCCAGTTTCTACGGCTTTTTTCATTTCCCCATAACTATTAGACATATCAAAACCATGATTTACACAAGGTGCATAAGCAATGATTATACTTGGGCCCTTATGTTCTTCCGCCTCTTTAAACGCTCTTATACATTGGCTTGGGTCTGCGCCCAAAGATACAGAAGCTACATACACATTAGAATATGCCATAGCCATATAGCCAAGATCCTTTTTATTAGTACGCTTTCCACCCATTGCAAATTTGGCAAACGCGCCTTTAGTAGTAGCTTTAGAACTCTGTCCGCCCGTGTTGGAGTATACCTCTGTGTCTAAAACTAATATGTTTACATCCTCATTAGAAGCAAGCACATGATCAAGTCCGCCATAGCCAATATCATAAGCCCAGCCATCACCGCCAATTATCCAAACGCTCTTTTTAGCAAGCATATCGCCTTGCTCTAAAATACTTTTAGAAACATCTCCGCCGTCAGCCTTTAGCTCTGAAATAATCTCTTCACATTTGCTATATGGTAAACTATTTTGATTTTTTAACCATAAATTAGCCAAATCTTTTAATTTTTCATTTTTAGTTTCAGAAAGTAATTTTTTAAATTTTATTTCAAGCTCATTCTTTTGACTATTTATTCCAAGCCTTATACCCATACCAAACTCAGCGTTATCCTCAAACAAACTATTCGCCCAGC
Organism: uncultured Clostridia bacterium; assembly: GCA_944372325.1. Lineage (GTDB taxonomy): Bacteria > Bacillota > Clostridia > Christensenellales > UBA1242 > Caccopulliclostridium. The sequence continues at coordinate 10,930 of CALVYR010000029.1, forward strand.
TTGGTCCGTGGCCTCTTGAGTTAGTTGTATATGGGCAGGCAGGACTTGAGCCCCCATATATACTAGAGCAACCTGTAGCATTTGCTATTATCATGCTATCGCCAAAAAGCTGTGTGGCAAGTTTAATGTACGGCGTTTCACCACACCCACCACAGGCATAGTTATATTCAAAATATACATCATTGAATTGTAAGCCTTTAGGTGATGAATCTCCAAACGGATGCTCACTTCTAGGAAGTTTATCTGAATATTCCGCATTTTTAATTTCACTATCTAATATATCTGTAGAAAGTGTCATGTTTAAAGCTTTAGTTGGACAAAGGTTTGCGCAAACCCCACATCCAGTGCAGTCTAACGGGCTAAGTTGAATTTTATAGCTAGAACCCTTTACTCCAATTGCAGACTTTGTAACAAAATCTTCAGGTTTATCTGTAAGCTTATCATCTTCCACAAGCACAGCTCTAAGTGCTGAATGAGGACAAGCCAGCACGCAAAGCCCACACTGAACACACTTTTCACTATTCCAATTAGGACATTCAAGAGCAATTCCTCGCTTTTCATATTTTGTTGTACCTGTTGGCACAAAACCTCTAGGGTCAAAAGAGGAAACTTTAAGTTCATTTCCCTTGAGTTCGTTAATAGGTTTAATGAAGTTGTTATAATACTCATTTACCTTTCTTTCACCATAGTGCTTACCAACAAGAGAATTTACATCTATCTCTACAAGTGAGCTTAAGCCTGCATCAATTGCTTTAAAGTTATTTTCCACAACGGCATCGCCCTTTTTGCCATAGGTCTTTTTAACTGCAACTTTCATTGCCTCCACTGCTTTAGAGTAGTCCATAATGTTAGCAAGTTTAAAGAAAGCAGATTGCATAATAACATTTATCTTATTTTTAAGTCCACAGTTTTTAGCTATTTCCTGAGCATTAATTATATAGAACTTTGCATTTGCATCTTTTAAAGCCTTTACAAAATAATCTGGAAGGTCTGCTGAAAGCCCTTCGCGATTTAAAACTGTGTTTAATAGCACAATACCATTTTTATTTAACCCCTTCAAAACATCATATCTACCAACAAAGCTATAGTTATGAATTGCTATAAAATCTGCATTAGTGAGAGCATAAGTAGATTTAATTGGCGAATCTGAAATTCTTAAATGAGATATTGTTATACTTCCCGACTTTTTAGAATCGTATTCAAAGAAGCCTTGAGTGTATTTATTTGTGTTTTCCCCTATTATTTTAATGCTATTTTTATTAGCGCTGACCGTTCCATCGCTTCCTAGACCAAAGAATTTATACTCAATATTATCATGAGAGATATGAAAATCTTTTAACGGCAAGGATAGCTTTGTTACATCATCAACAATGCCCACTGTAAAATTATTTTTACGCTCTGATTTTAAATTATCAAAAACCGCTTTAACACAAGCTGGTGTAAACTCCTTACTTCCAAGCCCATATCTTCCGCCAATCACATTTGCACTTATGTTCATTTTTGCAAGTGAGGTGACAACATCGGTATACAACGGCTCGCCTACTGCACCACTTTCCTTTGTTCTATCTAGCACTGCAATATTTTTCACGCTCCTAGGAAGAGCTTCTACAAGTGCACTGCTATTAAAAGGCCTATAAAGCCTAACTTTAATTAAGCCCACTTTTTCACCAAGACTATTTAAATAGTTTATTGTTTCCTCTGCTGTTTCCGCGCCACTGCCCATCATAATTATAATATCTTCAGCATTAGGATCACCAAAATATTCAAAGGGCTTATAACTTCTTCCTGTTATACTCTCTACCTTTTGCATTGCAGATAATACGGCATCGTATGCATTGTTATAAAAAGTGTTTGAAGCCTCTCTGTTTTGAAAATATATATCTGGATTTTGCGCTGTACCCTGCTGGTGAGGATGCTCTGGGTTTAATGCTCTAGCCTTAAATTCTTTAATCTTATCATAAGGAATTATCTTTTTAATGTCCTCTTCATCTATATCAAAAATCTTCTGCACTTCATGTGAAGTTCTAAAGCCATCAAAAAAATGAATGAATGGAAGGCTAGAATTTAAACTTGCAATATGCGCTACAAGTGCAAGGTCCAAACACTCCTGCACACTTCCTGAGCATAACATACAAAAGCCAGTAGACCTAGTTGCCATAACATCGGAGTGATCACCAAATATGGAAAGAGCGTGGGTGGCAAGCGCTCTTGCAGACACATGAAACACCGTGGGTAAAAGCTCCCCTGCAATCTTGTACATATTAGGAATCATTAAAAGAAGCCCCTGACTTGCTGTAAAAGTAGTGGTAAGCGCGCCACTTGCAAGTGAGCCATGTACAGCTCCGCTCACCCCAGCCTCAGACTGCATTTCTCTTACAATTAGCCTTTTATTTAAAAAGTTAAGTTTGCCATTTTCACTCCATTCGTCACAGAGCTCTGCCATTACAGAAGATGGCGTGATAGGATAAATTTCAGCAACCTCGCTTAAAAAATAAGCAATTTTTGCTGCAGCTGTGTTTCCATCTACATTTATTGTTTTCATTTATACCTCTAATGAAATTATACTTATAAAAAAATTTATAGTCAAATATTTAAACAAAAAAGCGCCTCGTTTTATAGGCGCTTGTGCGAGGAAGCGTTATCGCTATTCGCAAGTTTAATATATGCATTATTTTATAAATTATTCAAAGTTTTTAATTTAAATTTGTTTTTACAAACTTTACTAAATCTCTTGGCTCAAAATTCATGTATTTTAGCACATCCTTACCTTTTCCACTAGCACCAAATTTTGTAACACCAAAGAATTTTCCACCAAATACATTTAGCCATTTATAGTCGTTAGAAGCCTCAACACAAAACCTATTTTTAATCTCATGTTTTAAAATAGACTTCTTATATTTTTCTGGTTGACGCTCAAATAGCTCTATGCTAGGAACGCTGATAACCACACAAGGAATATTATCTTTATTTAAGAGTTCTTTTGCCTTAACTGCAAGCCCAACTTCACTTCCACTAGCAAATAAGATTACTTCAGGCTTTTCATCTTCTAAAAGCACATAAGCGCCACACATAGCGCCCTCAAAGCTACTATTTATTTCAGGAAGCGCTTGCTTTGCAATTATAAACGCACTTGGCTTTTTATTTTCATATGCAGTGCTATACACCGCCATAAGTTCGTTATAATCTGCTGGCCTATATACCGTAATGTTTGGTATAGAGCGAAGCTGAGTAAGCTGTTCTACAGGCTGATGTGTTGGTCCATCCTCGCCAACTATTATGCTATCATGTGTAAATATGTGCATAACTGGCAAGTTCATTAGACCTGCCATACGAATTGCAGGCAATTCATAGTTAGAAAATGAAAGGAAAGTTGAGCAAAATGCGCTAGCCCCTGCATATAAGGAAATACCATTTGTTATAGCTCCCATTGCGTGCTCACGGACACCATAATGTATGTTTCTTCCTCTATAATTTAAAGCAGATAAATCTCCGCCGTCATCTATATAAGCTTGCGTGGAAGGTGCAACATCTGCAGTTCCACCAATAAAAGATGTTAAATTTTTAGCAATTTGGTTTAAAACTATGTGATTAGCCTCTCTCATTGGCATATTTTCAGTAAATTTACCTTTACAGAGTTTTGGTAAATTTAGTTTTGGTCTATTAAAATAGTCAAAGAATTGTTGGCATAGGTCTGGGTGAGTATTTTTATAAAGCACTACTTGCTTTTCCCACTTAAAATATTCCACCTTTGCTCTTCTATGAGCGCGGTAGCAATATTCCTTTACATCTTCGTCTATTTTAAAACCGCCCTCAACGCCCAAATTTTGTTTCAATTTTTCAAGTTCTTCCGTGGTTAATGGTTTGCCATGAATTAAATTTGAACCTGCATGAACACTGCCGTAACCTATTTGAGTTTTAAAAATTATAATTGTAGGCTTAGCCTTACTTTTTTTAGCTCTAGCAATAGCCTTTGTTATACAAAAGTAATTATTCCCATTGGATACAGTTATAACATTCCAGCCCATGGCTTTGAATTTTTGTTTTGTATTTTCAGTGTTTGCGATATCTAACTTACCGTCTATTGTAATTTGATTGCAATCATATAGAAGAATAAGTTTATTTAGTTTTAGCTTTCCAGCAAGACTGCAAGCTTCTTGAGCCACTCCCTCCATCAAACAGCCATCACCAACAAAACAATATGTAAAGTTATCTATGATATTAAACTTTTGAACATTAAACCTCTCTGCAAGCCCACGCTGAGCAATTGCCATACCTACCGCATTGGCAACTCCCTGCCCTAACGGGCCTGTGCTAGTTTCCACGCCGTCCGTTACACCATATTCTGGATGCCCTGGAGTTTTAGAGCCAAGTTTTCTAAAGTTCTTTAAGTCCTCCATGCTGACATCAAAACCAAACATATGAAGATAGGCGTAGTATAGTGAACTTGCATGACCAGCAGACAAAATAAAACGATCTCTATTTATATATTTACTAGAATAAAAATTATAATGGTCTTTAAAAAGTGCATATAAAATAGGTGCAGCGCCAAGTGCAACGCCAGTATGACCAGAGTTTGCTCTGTTTATCATTTCCGCAGATAGCACTCTTGCAGTATTTATGCACTTCTGGTTTATTTTCATCTATTATCTCCTTTTAATTTAGTTATAATTTTATTATAACAGCTTTCCACACTATTTTCACTATTTTCTATAAAAATTTTATAATCATTTTTTAAAAGAGCAATTCTATCTTCCATTACAAGCATATCTATATCATCTGCCTTAAAAGGTTTAATAAATATATTTATGTTATTGTTCTTAAAAAAATCACGATTGTTTACAAAAAGATCGTATGGGATATTTACAACAGTGTTTTCATATTCAGAAACATTTCTAACAGTTTTACGCTCTTCCTTTTCTATATATTCCTTTCCGCACCTTAAAAGTGCTTCCTTGCTATTAACTAAATCATATTCAATGAGTTCTTTAACATCAACAAAAAACATATCAAGCTTATCTGCAAGATATATACAAAGTTTTTTATTGAATTCGTTTTCAAACCCTACAACTACCAAATTAGGTTTCATATTTCACCTTATATAGATATTAGCACAAAACTTTAATTTAA
>CALVYR010000030.1 GCA_944372325.1 uncultured Clostridia bacterium
AACAGTTATCAAATCATACCCTTAAAAGACTTAAGTATAAACTTTAGCAATACCACAGATGTTTTTCAAACTAGCTACCAGATAAAAAACACTGGGGAGAGCACTATTGTATTCACATTAAGTGGCATTGTCTATGATAATTTAGTTGACCAAAGGTTTACTACTACTGTTAATGAAACTACTGTTACAACTACTACTGAAAATACAGCAAACTTAACTAAACAAACAGACACCTGTTCTTACAGTGTGGAGATTGCTTCTGGAAGTACTCAAACAATTGTTGTTACATACAGTTTAGCAAGGCTTAACTCTTCCGTTGATATCACTGAAAACTTATCTTTAACCTTAGAAGTTAAAGCGTAAAAAAGAGCGTTTAAATTAAACGCTCTTTTTTGTATTTTTTATAATTGCAATTTTTTATTGATAGCTTAAATTTTTATATTAATTATGTTATATTTATATATCTAAAAACACAATATATGCAAATGATTTGACTAAACGACCACAACATATTGTGTTTTAAACTAAAAATTTTTAAAAATATGCACTTTTTTACTTGAAAATATATATAGTTCGGTGTATACTATGTTTTGTAGGAGAAAATTATGGAAATTACAGAAGAACTATATAAAGGGTTTAAAGGAGAAACCTGGAAAAAAGAAATTAATGTTTCAGATTTTATAGACAATAACTATAAGGAATACAAGGGCGATGATAGTTTTTTGGCTGGAACAACAAAGAAAACAGATAAAGTTTGGGCTAAATGCGAAAAACTTTTAGCGTTAGAAAGAAAAAAGGGTTTATTGGATGTAGACTTAGAACATTTTTCTGGAGTAAACACTATTCCAGCTGGCTACATTGATAAGAAAAATGAAGTTATCTTTGGGCTTCAATCGGATAAGCCACTTAAAAGGCTTGTGAACCCATTTGGTGGCGTTAGAATGGTTAAAAATGCCCTTGGCGCTTACGGCAAGGAAATGAATGACCAAATGAAGTTCATATTTGAAAACGGCATTAGAAAAACCCATAATGACGGTGTTTTTGACGCTTACTCTGTAGATATTAGAAAAGCTAGAAGTGCTGGGCTCTTAACAGGGCTTCCAGATGCCTATGGTAGAGGAAGAATAATTGGCGACTACAGGCGTGTGGCGCTTTATGGAATAGATAGATTAATTGAAGAAAAGAAAAACGAGCTTGTTTCTGCACCCTATCTTGAAATAACGGATGAAGAGAGCATTAGGCTAAGAGAGGAAGTTTCAGAGCAAATTCGCGCACTAGAACAAATTAAAGAGATGGCAAAAGGCTATGGTTTTGATATATCTATGCCTGCAAAAAACGCTCGCGAGGCATTCCAATGGACATATTTTGCTTATCTTGCCTCAGTTAAGGAAAATAACGGAGCTGCTATGAGTTTAGGCAGAGTTTCCACTTTCCTAGATATTTACATTGAAAGAGATATGAAAAATGGTACTCTTACAGAGGAACTAGCACAGGAACTTGTAGACCAATTTACTATAAAGCTAAGGCTTGTACGCCACTTGAGAACGCCAGAATACGACGAGGTTTTTGGCGGAGATCCAACTTGGGTAACAGAAAGCATTGGTGGTATGTTAAACGAGAAAAAGAGCTTGGTTACAAAAAACTCATTCAGGTTTTTACATTCACTAATCAATTTAAAACCAAGCCCAGAGCCAAACTTAACCGTGTTATGGTCTAATCACCTGCCTGAAAAGTTTAAAAGATATTGCGCTAAAATTTCAATTCTTACAGATAGCATTCAATATGAAAACGATGATGTGATGAGCCCAATATATGGTCATGACTATGCAATTGCTTGCTGTGTTTCAGCTATGAAGGTTGGAAAACAAATGCAATTTTTTGGCGCTAGATGCAACCTTGCTAAAGCTCTTTTATACACAATAAATCAGGGTGTAGACGAAAAAAGTGGCAAAAAGGTGTTGGATGGCGTTAAAAAGTTAGAAAAAGAGCCTTTAAACTATAAAGAGGTTAAAGAAAATTATTTTGAAGTGCTAGATAAAGTTGCTAAAATTTATGTAAATGCAATGAATGTAATACACTTTATGCACGATAAATACGCATATGAAGCAAGCCAAATGGCACTTCACGACACAAAAGTAGAACGCTTAATGGCTTTTGGTATGGCTGGACTTTCCGTTGTGGCAGACTCGCTATCTGCAATTAAATATGCAAAAGTTACGCCTATAAGAGATGAAAATGGAATTGCAAAAGATTTTGAAATAAAGGGTGATTTCCCAAAATATGGCAATGATGATGACCGCGTTGATGGAATTGCTGTTGAAATTGTTAAACACTTTATTTCCGCCCTTAAAAAGCATAAGCTTTACAGAAATGCTGAGCATACCCTGTCGGCTTTAACAATAACCTCTAATGTAATGTATGGTAAAAAGACAGGAAATACGCCAGACGGAAGAAAGGCAGGCGAACCTTTTGCTCCAGGAGCCAACCCAATGCATGGCAGAGATGCCTGTGGAGCTTTAGCTTCACTGAACTCTGTGGCAAAAATTCCTTATGCTTGCTGTTGCCAAGATGGCGTTTCAAACACCTTCTCAATTATTCCTAAGGCTCTTGGAAATGATGAAAATTCTAGAATTAAAAATCTAGTTAGCATTCTAGACGGCTATTTCGTTCAGGGTGCACAACACATAAATGTAAATGTTTTAGACCGAGAAAAACTAATCGATGCTATGGACCATCCAGACAAATACCCTACTCTTACAATTAGAGTTTCTGGCTATGCTGTGAATTTCAATAAGCTTAGCCGTGCGCATCAAGAAGAGGTAATTAAGCGTACTTTCCATGAAAAAATCTGATTTACAAGCAAAAAACATAAAAAACAATATAAAAATTAAAAAAAGCTATAAAAATGTTACGCTTTTCAATACTAAATCTGCTACACTATTATTGACGAAATTTCGTACAGAGGATAAGATGAAGGATATTATAGGCAGAATTAGTAGTGTAGAAACTATGGGTACTGTAGACGGCCCAGGGGTAAGATATGTGCTATTTATGCAAGGTTGCAATTTGAGATGTAAATATTGCCATAATCCAGAAACTTGGGCTCATGACGGAAAATGTTTAAAATTTACACCTGGCACAATGGTTAGAAGAATTTTAAGATATAAAAGTTATATGGGCAAAGATGGCGGGGTTACCTTTTCTGGTGGTGAGCCACTTTTGCAACCAGAGTTTGTAACTGCTTTGCTAAAGCTATGTAAATTTCATGGAATGCACACAGCCATTGACACCGCAGGTGTTGGTGGAGAGCACATAGGTGACATTTTAAATAACACAGATTTAGTAATTTTAGATGTAAAAGCCACTAACGCAGAAGAATATAAAAAGATAACTGGCTTTTCAATGGATAAATTCAATGAGTTTTTAAAAATATTGGATACAAAACCCTGCAAAGTATGGCTAAGGCAAGTAATAGTTCCCGGAATAAATGACACAGAAGAAAAGGTGCTATCCTTAAAAGATTTTGCTAAAAAAATTAAAAATGTGGAAAAGATAGAGCTTCTCCCCTACAAGACTCTTGGTGTTCACAAATATGAAAAACTTGGAATTCCCTACCCCTTAAAAGCTGTTCCTGATATGGATGAAGAAAGGCTCGAGGAATTACAAAAATTATTAAAAGTTTAAATAGCCCATTTAGGGTTATTTTTTTATATTTAAAAACAAACTTTAATTTAGAAAACTTTATTTTTTTATGCAAATATTGTTGACCAATATTCTAGTAATTGTGTTATAATCAAAGGGATACATATGAAGAATTTTATTAAAAAGAGTTTAATTGAAGATTATATAAAGGAGAAAAATTTAACTAGAGAAACCTTTGCCAAGATGTGTAGAATTCCGTTTAAAACTTTAAACAACATACTATCTGGAAGAAAAAGTTTTTATATCTCTGATATATTTAAAATTTCTAAAGCGCTTGATATAGATATGACAGAATTATTTGATTAACACTTTGTTAAAAAACTAAAGTTATCATTTTTCAAATTGATCTCATAATTTTTAGATAAATCTAAATTGCCACGATAAAAAATTTTGGCACTTTTTTCCTCGCCTGAATTTTGTAGTTTATATTTTATATCATAAAAATTATAACCCAAAATATTTAAAAATGGATTTATATAAAAAAGCTTATTATTGATATACACAATTCCAACTAAAATTAATATAATAGCAAACACACACGCTTCACTGACCTTTTCAAGTTCAAAGGAAAGCGCAAACAAAACAAACAAAGAAAAGTAGCCTAAAAAATGTTGGTCTGTGGTGTTTTTTCTTTCTAGAATAATTATTTTGATATTTTTATCTCTATTAAATTTTATTGCCCATATTACTCCAAAACTGCCAAGAATTATTAAAACAGACAATGTGATTATCATAGTTGTATTTAAAACATTAAAGGTTAAATTATCATTTAAAATATCTAAAAAAATATTTACAACTATTAAAAAATACATTGGAATAAATGCACTTATATATAAAAGTAAATTTTGTATAAACTTCATAGCTGTATTTTTATTAAAAAATAAATAATTATTAAATAAAAATAAAAAAAGTTCAAAAATTTTGAACTTTTTTTAATATTCTAATTGTACTTCGTGTTTTTTATCAATGATTAATGGTAAAATTTTTGTTAATGAATCGCCATATACAACATCTTTCCAAATTGTTCTATCTTCGTGCCTAGTCAATTCTGGATTTATACAGATTGTTCTTACACCTGTTTCACCAACCTTTTCATCATTGTAGGAATTTCCAACAAAAGTTATATTTTGTGGATTAACCCCGCTCTGTATCATCAATTCCACAAACCTTTTCTTGCCATCAAAGTCAAATGGTGTAGGAGTTATGCTTTGTATAATGCCATCCTTATCATAATGAAAATCGTTAGCATACACAGCGGAAAAATATTTGTAATTGTCATCTTTAATACAAGTTCTAATAATTTGTTTAATTGAACCTGATACTATGTATAACTTATAACCATTTTCTGCTAAGGTCTTTAAAGTTTGATTAAGCCCCAAAATCATTGGAGTTAAAGCACCAATAGTTACAACTTTCACAGAAGTAAGGTTTCCAGCGCGCAAGTATTCGCAAGTTCTATCATTCCACTCCTTATAGGAAAACTCACCATTTATATATCTATTGAATAAATTTCTATATTCAGAACCTTCGCCAATTTTATAGCCTGCCCATTGCCAAAGCTTTTGCCAAGCATTTTCTCCTTTTTGTGTTAAAGTTCCATCAAAATCAAAAATAACAACTTTTTCCATGCTTTTATTATAACATAAACAATTTTTTTGTCAATATCAAACTTTTATGAATATATATACTTTTAGAGGTGAACTATGAGTTTCTTTTCAAAATTGATATCCAATAAAACTATAAATGGGAAATTAGAACTTACAGAGGTTGAGCGAGATGTGCTTTTAGACCTAGTAGAAACAGGGGTTGTAACTTTAAGAAATAATGAGGTAAAACTAGAAAAAAATATGTCGCTTATAACAAAATTTGAGACAACAAATAATGTTTATTTTTGTGAAATAAGACCTTTTATGGACTGTTACCTATATGTATTTACGGCAGAAAAACCCGTTTTACTTACTAGATACAACTATACAAAAAAGAATAAATATCAAAACAAGCTTGATGAAATCAACGCTAAGGTTTTTGATAAAAATAAATTTGTTGTTTTAATGGATATTGCAATAACGCCAGAAAGCAAGCAAAAACTTTTTACTATAAAAAAAGTTCTTGCCACAAAGAGCAAGAACTATCTTTTAGAACATAGCCTAGACATTGATAAAATGTTTCAAACACAAGTTCCATATAAGTAAGTTTACTTTAGTCCTAGCTAGACTTTAATAAACTTACATAATTTTATCGCGTCTTCTTGAAACCACAAAATATACTATTATAGAAACTACAATGAATATTGCCATCCCTCCAATAAGATATGCACCATAATTTTCTATAAAAGTTTTATCTCGAACTATAACCCTATATGTATCTGAAGATACAGTTCTTGTATTTCCTGAAGAATCTGTAGTTTGAGCTTTAACTTCAATTTTATAAGTACCAGCTTCTTGGAATGTATAACTATAATTTGTTATATCAACTTGTTCGTCATTTATATAAATTATATATTCAAGGTTTGGGTCTATATAATTTTCTTTTCCCTCAGGAACTATAGGGGTTATTTCAAATGTAGTGCTTTCACCAGTGTAAAGAGTGGTTTGAAGATTTACATTTATTCCTCTTATAGGGTAGTAAATTACATTTACTACTCTTGTTTTTTCCGCACTTGCATTTCCAGAAGAGTCTGTAGCAATATATGTGATGTAATATGTGCCTATTTGATTTGTATTTACTTCTCCCGTTTTTGTCACACTTGGGTTAGAATCGTAGCTATCACTTGCTCTGACGCCCTGGTCTAAAAATTCCTCACCAAGGAAAACATAAACTTCAGGTCTGCCAATAAGCGTAACACTAGGAGCTATAGTATCAAGCACTTCAACGCTTTGAGAGAGCGACACAACTTTTTCATCTGTAGCACTATCATATATTTCATATGTAACTTCAAACTCGCCTATGCTTAAATTTCCTGTAGGTGCGCCAATAACTTTAAAGTAATAGTCACTATTATCTATGCCTTGGAATATTATGTCATCTCTTGAGAATGGCAAGCCTGCCTCTTGAGAATACTCATCATTTCTAAGCGAAATATAGCCATACTGAATTTTAGCGCTATGGGTTATATTAGGGTTTTGCTTATTTGTAAAGGTAATTTTATAGGTACCATAGTCGGCAAAAGGTGCTGAATCGGTACTTAACATACTCATTCCAAAGGAATTTGAAACATCTTTTGTAATGCTATAATTGAAGTAAGCGCTATAATCTTCATTTATAATGATATTTTCACCTATACTAGGCCTTTCGTTTATATATTTTGTCTTTAAATTTTGTATACCATACACAAAATTGCTAGCCTGAGTTTGGGTTTCTATATCGTTGAATAATAGAAATACCGTTACATCCGCATCTATTAAACTTGAAATTGAAATAGTGCTATTAAGCTTATTGTTACTTGCATCTATTATTGTTCCACTGTCAAATTTAAAGTTTTCTAAGCCTTTAAGAGAGGTTAAATCTAAATTTGAAATATCAATGTAGTCTATACCTGCGAATACTTCAGGATAAAGTATTAAACTACTGTTTTCGCCCGCTATATCTAATAGAGCATTATATAGCGCCTGACTTGAAAAATCTGAGAGCTCTAAAACTGAACTTGGAACAATTATATAATTGATAATAAGTTCGTTAGATACATTTCCACTTTCATCTACAGCTTTAAATACTACCCTAAATTCTTCATTGATTTTAAGTGAGTATACTTGGGTTACCGCCGTCCAAATTCCGTCAACCAGCTTTTCAAACCTATAGCTTACCACATTTTTATCCTCTGTAGACAGTTCACCATATTTTAAGGTATAGCCCGTTTCATATCTTCCGTTATCCTCTACTGTATAGGATACTAAGTTCACATCAAGCTCTTCGCCCAAAATTAAGTTTTGATTTTCTTGGGCAAGCGAACTAGCAAGCACTGGTGCCAAGGTATCTATAATTGAATAAGTACTTCTAAAGGTTCTAGAAACTGAAGTTTGATTTTTAATTGTAACCACATAAACTACGGAAACATTGCTTGCTACTGAGATTGTAGATACAGGTTGTTGTGTAGTTATTGAAATTAAACTTTCATCTATACCCTTAACTACAACCCCGTGAGTAAAGGCACTATTTTTTTCTATGTTTACATGATTTATTTGTACATCTATTATATAGAACTTTATTGTAAAGCTCTGCCCTAAATTTGAATTTGTAAAGGCGACATTATATTCATAATAATCAGGAGTAGACGCATTGTTATAAATATCAACATAACTTGTGCCAAAAGATGTCTTTAAAATGCTATCATCGTTGAAGTAGTAAGAAAGTATGTTTGTTTGAGAGTCCGTACTGAAGAAGTATCCCACTGAGTTTACTTCGCCCTTATAATTTTGAAAGCCAAAGATATATTTTGTGTTATTGTATATTGCATTACTAGAGTTTATTTGAATGTTGTTTAAATTAAAGTTTACATATTGAAGTTTAGTAAAGTTTTGAACTATAGAATTAAAATATTCCACATCTTGGCTATCTAGCCCGTTTTTCATTAAATTTATTATTGTAATATTTGGAAGGTCTAATTTTTCTAGCCCGACAAGTGAAGTTATATTTGCATTAGAAAGATTTAGTACATTGTAATTTTTAAAGTCTTGACTATAGAGTGTTGTTACATTAGTGCCCTTATAACCGCTTAAAATTTCAAGAAGCTTATTGTATAAATTTATATCTTCAAAAGCTGAACTGCTAATTTGAGTGTCTTCTTCTGTGCTAGCATCTGGAAGTTCATCCCAATCTATTTGAAATTGAATTTTACCATCACTAGTAATATTTAATACTTCAATTGTAATGCCAGTATTTACATAGGATATACTGCTTGGCGAAATACTTCCTTGATTGTTTCCAGAATAAACTTGGTAAGTTATATCTCCTGTAGCCCAATCTAACTCAACATCATGACCATTACATCTATTTATTGTTGTACCATATGTAGGTGTAGCACCTATTTTATTTCCTATCTTAGAAAGACCATCACCATCTAACCCTGTAGCCACTGCAGCTTCCAAGCACTTTTCTGTCACATTACTATAATAGTAAAAATTTTTACCACCATTGGCTGTATACATCTTTATATAGCCTTGTCCAAAATAATTTAGATCTGAAGTTGTATAACCTGAGACTTCATTTCTCATAATCTGTATGCTATAAGGTGGAGCCATATAGTTACCTGTAGCCACTCCTGAATATGTGGTGTTTATTACATTTGTATCTACTCTATACACCACTAGCCCACTTGTGGGCAACATGCTATCAAACAACCCATCGTTCTTTCTATATTCTATGTAAAAATATTGGTCCTGATAATCTCCCTGTCCTTGAATGTAATAGGCGTATACATCGTTATCATAGAGCTGGTTGGTTTCCCAGTAGGATACTGGATATAGCTCGTAGGTATCATTTTCAGTTATCTCTATTACATTATTATCTTCAATATATCCCATCATCAATTTGTTATAGGCAAGGCTATGCTGAGGCATTTGGTAGTAGTTGTAGGCCATCAAGTCCCAAAGCCCTACAGGTACCTCGTCTGCATCATCTAAGGTGTTGTTATAATCATCATAGATATAATAATCTGGAAGCCCTAAAACATGGCTAAGTTCGTGAGCATAGGTGGAACTTTCAGCAATCTTTATACCATTTGAATCTACAAGTGGGTCTTGAGGAATAGAACCGTCATCACCATAGTCTTCAATCTCTACAGTAGCAAGATTATATTTTCCAAACCTTAAGCTACTGCCAGAATTGTCTGTAATATAAATTGAACTACTAATTGTTGAGCTATGTGCCCAAAGTGGGGTACCCCAAGCCACATTTTGCTCAGCTGGATCGCTGGTAAGCATAAATGTAACTGAATCTATAAAGCCATCGTCATTAGTGTCTAGATCATAATTTTGTGCATCCACCCTAAAGGCATCCTCAATAACATCTAAAATAGCCCTTTGAAGCGTAGATGTAGTGCCTGAGCCAGTTATAAAATAATCTCTTGTATAGTTTAATGTAAAAGGCGTTCCAGCCGTGCCATTATAAAGAATGTTTGTGTTTAAGCTAAGTTTGCCATTTGAAGTTGTTTCAAAATAATTTTTTACGCAATATTCACTATTATTGTAGGTATCCTCTATAACCTCATATGGATACGCTTCATATAAGCTATTTTCAACAAGCAGTGTGTTTGATTCACCTTGGAAATTTATGAAGATTAAGGTATTGTTTACAACGGCAGTTTCCCCGTTATTTAAAGCTTTTATAGCTGTATCAAAAGTTTGAGGTGATGAAGCGGCCTCAACAACTACAACATCTTCCTTTTGAAAAAAACTTACTCCTAAGCATAAGGAGAGCGCTATTATTAAACATGAAAATATATAAAAACTAAACTTCTTCATAAAAACCTTGATTTTATTTTATCATGAAAATTTTTAAATGTAAATAAAAATAGGAAATTTTGTAATATTTTGTAACTTGTTACAATTATAGTATTAGCATTAATTTTTATAATAACAATCTTTTTTTATCATAGGCTTTTTAACACTTGCAAAATTTTAGCATATTTGCTAAACTATCCACCAGAGGTAAAAACATGGCTAAAATATTAATTACATCAGCACTTCCATATGTGAATAATGTCCCACACCTAGGGCATATTGTTGGCTGTCATCTGCCAGCAGATATATTCTATAGGTTCAACAAAGCTATTGGAAATGAAACATATTTTATTGGCGGAGCAGACGAGCACGGCACGGCTACCCTTATTTCAGCAAACACGCTCGGCATATCTCCAGATAAGCTTTGCTACAAGCTTTCCGAGCTTCATAAAAAAATGTATGATAAACTAAACATAAGTTACAATCTTTTTTCTGGAACCCACACAAAGTATAATGAAGAAACTACAATAGAGTTCTATAAGGAACTAGACAAAAACGGTTACATTGAAGAGCGTGATGACGATGTTATGTTATACTGTGAAAACGAACATGTTGCACTTGCCGACCGCTATGTAAAAGGTGTATGCCCATATTGTGGCTACGAGGATGCCTACGGCGACCAATGCGATGCCTGCGGAAAGACATACGATATAACTGAGCTTAAAGAACCAAAATGTAGGTTTTGCGGAGAGCCCGCAACTTTTAAAAAGACCAAACACCTTTATCTTCGCCTAGACAAGCTTCAAGATAAGTTAGACGCCTACATTGAAAGTAGAAAGGATATCTGGCGCCCAACGGTATATAAGGAAGCAAAGCGCTGGATAAACGAAGGCTTAAAGCCAAGGTGTATTACGCGCGACATTCCTTGGGGCATAAAAGTGCCAAGGGAAGGTTTTGAAGATAAGGTGTTTTATGTGTGGTTTGATGCCCCTATTGGCTACATTTCCATTACAAAGGAACTTGGCGGAGAAAAGCTTGTAAAAGAACTTTGGCAAAGTGAGGACTGCAAAATTTATAACTTTATTGGAAAAGATAATATTCCATTCCACTCCGTGTTCTTTCCTGCCATGGAGATAGGTTGCGGAAAATATAACCTAGCCTATAATGTAGTTGGCTTTAACTTCATGAACTTTGAAGGTCAAAAATTTTCTAAGAGTAAAAATGTGGGCGTGTTCTGCGATGGGCTTCTCGACAGCGATATAGACATAGACGCACTAAGAGCTTACCTTGTTACCATGTTCCCAGAAAATAAGGATACAGATTTTAGGTGGGACGGGCTTAAAGACAACACGAACTCAGAGCTTGT
>CALVYR010000031.1 GCA_944372325.1 uncultured Clostridia bacterium
TAAATTTAATCTATTTGTGGCGACGTGCTAACTGTTCTAACAATAATCTTATCCTCGCTCCATTGTTTTTCCCAGTCGTAACCGCTATCACACACATCCATGATACTTTCATAGCTTGTAATGTTGCCGTTCGCTACGCTATAAACTGTACCTTCTTTTCTAAATTTTATGCTAGAAAGATATTTGTTTGCGACCTCAAAACTATATTGTGTATCTAAGTATTTAAACACTTCGTAAGAAGCTTTTTGTTCCATAGAGTCGGTATAAATTCCAAAGTTGCAACCGCCTCCATCTGCGGAACTATCTATAAGTTTGTAATATATGAATGCGTCAATACATTTTAAAGATACAGATTTATAATAAGCGTAAGCAATTCCTGCAGCTTGGCAAAGCTCGTTTCTGCTAGCAGTAGGTGAGTTGTAGCCCCCGCTAGAAACTCCGCCTTCAGTTAAATATACTTTTCTAATTTCTCCATTAAAGAGTAGATGTTCTTGAGAGAGGTAGATGTCGTAAATTTCTAGGTTTGTCCAGGTAACATAAAGTGAGGTTTCTACATCTCCGTTTACATCGTTGCTGTCAACTTCCTCTTCTAGGTACGCAGCAGCTGTAAGGTCTTTAGGATAAGGGTGACCTGCAATTCCCCAATTGTAGTTGCCTTGGTAACTAACTTTAGCATTTAAATAGTCATATATTTCTTTTGCGCTATAAGAAGCAAGGGCAGTTCTATTTCCGTTCCAAGAATGGCAATTTGATACTAAAACCATGCTATCTTGATAATATTTTTTTGTTGCTTGTTCTGCTATTCTAAGCGTTCTTGCGTATTCTTCTAAATATTGTTTTGTTTCTAGTGGCTCTTTTTCATTGTAGTTGAACACTGGGTTCCATTCCGAGCTTAAATCTATTTCATTTCCAATAACAAAGCGGTGTACATAGCCAAATTCGCCGTCTTCTCTTGAATATCTTTCTGCCATAAACTCCATTACTGCGGTAAAGTATTCTGCTCCGAGTTTTGTTGAAGTATCTATAGCATAAATTTTGTTTTTATCATAGTCGCGAGCTTCTGGGTAGGTCATAAAGTAAGGAGAATACATTTGGTCTGGGTTTTTAAGATAGTAAACTATGTAAACAACTTTAATATTATTTTCTTTGCAAAACAGTAAGTCGTTATCCATGCTATTTATTACACTTTTTCTAAAGTAATAAGTTTTTCCGTTAGATTCAAATGTAATAGCTTCATCTTCTGAAAGATGTGAGTTGTCTATTTCAACAATATCGCCTTGCTCGTTTACATATTCGTTTGGATATGTAAACATATTTGGGTTTATATTATATTCTGTCCAGCCAACACCGGTTGCTATGAGTTCATCGTTTCCTTGAGCTATAATTCCTTTTTTAGTGCTAGCTTCTATTTTTTGTGTATAATTTCTTTCAGACTGAATATTATTTATAAAGAAAGGTCCTGCAACCAGCTCTCCATCTTTAGCTAAAATAAATTTATTATAAAGGTTATCATAATTATCTAAGGTAAATCTATCTAGCGTTATAGTTTTTTCATTATCTACATTATATGAACCTATAATTTCGCCCTGGTCAGAATTTTCTCTTTCAAAGTAAATTCCTCGTTCATTTTCACCGTTGTAATATTCGTAAGGTTTTAGCATTATAACATCTAAGGCTTCATTTGAGGCATAATCTGTTTGGCTAACATTATTTATTAAAAGTTCTATATTATTTTCGTCAGCACTTCCAGATATTTTAAAATTATAATTTCCATCATATTTTATAATTTCTGGGTCATTGTTAGCTGGCGGAGGGTCTCCACAGCCAGTGAAACAAAGAGTGCAAAACGCCATAATAAAGGCGGTTATAATTATAGATAATTTTTTAATCATTTATATCTCCTAAAAAATAGCAAGGTCATTATACCATTTAGCTATAAATTTTGTCAATTGAATGAATAAAAAAGATGAGATATAAACCTCATCTTTAATTAATAATCAGTTCATTAAAAATTTCAACATAATCTATAGTTAAATATTTAGAAAGCTCTCCATAAATTTTATCTTCCTCTGGCACATTTTTAAAAGCATTGTCAACCAAGGCGTTAAACTCTTCTACCATTGTAAACGCGGACGTATCATCACCTTTAAGAACTGTTCCGTTAAAGTAATTTATAATATTTTCAAATATAGTGGTAAGCACGCTTTCAGAGGTTTGTGTTTGTAAATTATAGTGCTCTATAATGTTTTGTTTTACTAAATTTAAAAATTCCCCACTTGAAAAATCTATGTTTTTATCTATTATGGCGTTTGCAAAACTAGCTAAATCATCTGCTTGCTGGCTTGTTCTTTGCATAAACTCGGTTAACACAGTTTGAGTATCATCAAAGCCAATTGTAGAGGATAGTTCGTTTCTATTAAAATTCCCATCAATTGCTTGTAGTGAGCTATAAACGGCATTATCCATTCTTTCAAATATGTTTATAATAAGGTTGTTCAAGCTTTTGCTAGAAGCCATATTGTAAATAACAATATTTGCTACATCACTACTTAAAAATTTTTGCATAAAGCCGGTGTTGCTAGAAATAAGAATTTGTAATAAGTTTTGATTTGTGCTTTCATCTTTTACAGAACTGAGAGCTCTAACCACATTGGTTAGATAAGGAATTTCACCTATAGTGTTTTCATAAGTGTCTAAATAGTCTGTGTTTAAATAATCTGTAATATAAGCAGGAATTTGTTCTAACCAAAATTCAGCATAGGGGAACAACTCTTCTAAAAGAGGAAGTTTGACAATGCTTTCTAAAGCCTGACACATAGGGTTAATAGTATCCTTTTCAAACACTAAACTTGTGTTATTGGAAAGAACGCCTTCAACAAATTCGTTTATTTTTTGTAAATCTATATTATTTTCAAGCTCATTTAATAAAATTTCAATGTTTTCGCCCATATAATCTTTAAAATTAAATTCTTGGCTTTCAAATTTATATTCAAAGTTTGTAAGAATGTCTGTTACAGCGTTGCTTAGCGCTCTGTCTAAATTTAAATTTTCTACAAATTCTTCTTTGCTATCTATAATTTTTACAAGTTCATTTTGAAGAGCTGAAAACACCTTGGAATTTAAAATATTTTTTGTTACATCGTGCAAAGTTTCATAATTAATTTCAGTTTCGTTGTCAATGGTATTTACAATGGTGTCATAATCTTTTGCAAGAGGCACTAAGTCTTCTTTTAAAGAAAGTTTTGTGTCACCTGCATAGATTGGGGAAACAGTGCTAAAAATTGGCTCATTCAGCGTTCCCCAGTTTGTGAGCACGCCCACAGGACTAGAATTATAAAAATTTACAAATTCAGTAAGCGTTGGAGGTAAATTATTATTTAAAATGCTACTTATAGAGGAATTGCTTTCCGAAGTTGTGTCTGAAATAGAAAGTTCTTGTACAGTTGTGGTTAGCGTGGTAAGAGGCATAAATGCAAGCAGTGTTATTAATAGGCATTCTACCACTCCAACGATAAGTCCATATTTTTTATAATTTTTTGGCTCTTGCATATAATTTGATTTTTTAAGCCAGAATTTAGAAACAAGAATATAACTCACTTCAAATATGGCATATAAGATTATCAAAAGTGCTAAAAACACAAATGGACCTAAAATTGCAGAAGTTAAGTTAGTGGTTAATATGTTGCTTCCAGCACTAGATTGTATTATAGATGAATAAATAAGTTCGTAGAGTGAAATGATATCTCCGTTTGTAGAACTAACTTTAATTCCAAGAATTGCATGAGTAATAGGAGAGGTGATAAAAATTGCAATAATACAACTGAGTAGCACAATAGAGAAATGAACGAGTGAGCGTTTAAGCCCTCGTTTATAACTATAAAAAATGCCTAAGCCTAGACCAATAAATACTAAAATATTTAATAGTATCGCAAGCATTAATCAACCTCTTTTGTGAATTAGTATAACATTGTGAAACAATTAAATACATAATACTATAAAAAAACACAAAAAACAAGTTTATTTAGATATTCAATAAATTTATTAAAAAATTTAGTTTTTTTGATTACCAATTAAAAATTTTAAAATGAAGTTTCAAACAATTTTTATGGTGCACCGCACACGATTTGAACGCGTAACCCTCGGTTCCGAAGACCGATGCTCTATCCAGTTGAGCTAGCGGTGCAAAATACTTTTAATTTGTTTTGTTAAAATTTTTGTTGCTATTATATAATACATCTTTTAATATTTTTTATCAAGCAGTTAAACTTCTTTAAAAGAATTTTTTTTGTTATAAAAAATATAAAAATTTGCTCCTTTGTTTTGAAATTTGAGTTTTATATACTATAATTCAATTTGTAAATAGGAGGTTTATATGAGAAAAAATATTAAAACAACAGAGGCAATTTTCCCAATGCCAGTTTTAATGATTGCAACTTACAATGAGGACGGAAGCGTTGATGTTATGAATGCTGCATGGGGTACTATGCTAGAAAGAAACATGGTAATTTTAAACTTAACGGAAACACATAAGACAGTTAAGAATATTAAAAGTCGCAAGGGCTTTACAGTAAGCATAGCAGATGCTAAGCATGTAGTAGAGGCAGACTATTTTGGTGTGGTTTCTGGAAATGTGGAGCCAAATAAATTTGAAAAAAGTGGGCTATCCTCTATAAAATCTGAAAATGTAGATGCTCCCATAATTAAAGAATTTCCGCTTTGTATGGAATGTGAGTTTATAGAATATCAAGATGACGAATATGGGTGTGGAGTTATTGGAAAAGTAATAAATGTAACGGCAGACGAAAGCGTTATGAATGGCGACAAGGTTGATATAGAAAAAGTAAATGCAATAGCCTTTGACCCATACACCCACGGTTACTACAGAGTGACAGAAAGGGTAGGTGAAGCGTTTAAAGATGGCTTGAAATTAAAGTAGTGTGAAGCCCTATGGAAAAATTAAAATATTTACTCTTGTTACTTTTAATTCCCATTTTACCTCTCTTTAATGCTTGCGGAGAGCCTTCTTCAAAGCTTCAAGATAGTTTTGATATAACAATAAATGGGAAAACTTTAACTTTGCAAGATGAGAAGATAATAAGATTAGATGAGCTTTCTATAGAAAATGGGCTTACTGTAAATGTGGAAGAAAATGATTTTATAGTTAGTGCAAACTATTATAATAATTCTCAAAGTGATGCAGCTCAGTTAAACTTGAACCAAGCTTTCTACCAAGTTGAAATAACAAGAAATTCCTTTTTGCAAGTAAAAGTAGAAGATGATTTTAAAAATAAGATAGAAACAACTATATATCTTGCGCCAGAAGATTTACCGCGTTATGAAGCTCAAGGCGAAAGTGTGGGTGATAATAACTATTATTTTACAACATATCAAGCAAGTTCAGACGGCATAACTGAGCCAGAAACATACCTAATGAAGGTGTCTGGAAAAGGGGAACTTTTATATTATAAAAAAGTTCAAGGCGAAACTTACGATTTTCAAAAAGTGATAACAACAGATAAAAAAGTACGCTACCTCTATATTCAAAGTGATAGAGAGTTGTTTAATAAAGAGGACTATGGGGTAAATGCAAGTTTAGTTTATGCTAAAGTAGTTGTGCTAGATGAAAACTATAATTTTGTGCAAGAACTAGTTTATGACTATGGAAATGGTGAAATAAGTGGGGTTGAGCTTCACGATATATTGTATTTAAATGATAATCACTATATAATGTGTACAAATGATGCTAGAACCTTATCTGGAGAAGATATTCCTAGCTATATGCAAGGTGATAGATTACAAAACATGTATGTGGTATCATGTCAACTTCACGAAGTAAAGGATGGTGAAATTATATGGTCTTTTGATAGTATGGACTATCCAGAACTTTACGCTTACTATTCCACAGAAATTAGTGATTGGACGGAAGAATATATAGATTATATGCATTTTAATTCACTATGTTTATCTAATGATGGAAATTTACTTGTATCCTTTAGAAATATTAGTGGAATAATGAAGATAAGCAGACAAACTGGTGAAAAGCTTTGGCTACTAGGTGGAGCCGGCGATGAATTTAATTTAGAAGATTCGTTTGGGCACCAACATGAAGTTACTCAGCTTAGCAATGGAAATATTCTTTTATATGATAATGGAATATTTGGTGAAGTTTCAAATTCTAGAATTATAGAAATAAGTGTAGACGAACAGAATAGAACGGCAGAAATAGTTAAGTGTTATAATCTAGATCTTGCTAGTTTTGCAATGGGCTCGGTAACAAAGATACAAGAAGATGTATATGTATATTGTTATGGTGTCCCCATACCTCAAATGGCATATTTTGCTGAAATGGATTTTTCTAGAGATGTAGTTAACTTTAGTTTGAGGTTAATAGACTTCAATGTTATGTACAATGTAAATTATTGTTAAAAAGTTAAAAAAACAGCAAACAATTTTGCTGGGTTTAAAAATTTTATGTACTAACTGCATTTTGCAGTTAGTTTTTTATTCGATATCACTTAAATCTATATAGTGAGATGTTGTTTCAAGGTCAAAAGTTCTACGGCTACAGATATTAGATTTATTATGAGTTTCAGCAATTTCTTCTGGTAAAACAAAGTGTATATTTGAAAGTGTAATGTCTGCACAGCAATTTTCACTGTGTTGAATAGTAAACATTTTATGGCCTTTAATTACTTTGCTTCCGCCTGTAGTTTCATATAGCTTTAAACCTATAGCAATTTGCTTATTAGGGCAAACATTTTTTATAGTTGTGTTTACTGTCAAAAATCTACCAACACTAGATAAGTTTTGAGCTTCTAAAACAACACTTTTATTATTTTCACAACGCTCGTAACAAATGCCATGTGTTAAGGGGCAGGAAGCTACTTTAAATATAAACAAAAAACAAGATGTAAATAATATTTCTTTATTAAAAAATATGGGTTTCTTAAATTAAGAAACCCATATTTTTTAAAATAGTGTTTAATAAAGTTACTATATTTCATTATTTTTAATTATTTTATTGATATTAAAATTATAATTTTAGATTTAAAAATTTGGTTAGAAATAAGCTTTAGTATCAGTCATACTTTGATTTTTGCTTAATGTAGCATATGTTTTGTTAAATGCCTCATTTTGGATTGCGTAAACTTTATGGATGTTAGATACATTTAAAACTCCACCCTTTAGCGCAAACATTTCTGTTCCCCAAGGAGCCTTAAACACTACATTTTCTTGCAGTACAATATAATTAATTGGTTTTGATACCGATTTATAAACGCCTGGGGTTTCAGTTTCTTGATATTTTTCTGCAAAAGTTTCTGGAGTTACAATATATTCTTCTCCATCAGGATTTTTAACAATCATACTTCCATCAATAGTTACTTCACTCTTTGTTTCTCCAAATACATAAATTTTTCCATTTCTTTCTACTCGAGCCCTTGTATCTACCTTTTCACCAATTTTACCGGGTCTAGCTGTTACAACAGCATTTTTTTGCGCTGTCTGTACTTTTTGTTTTTGTTGAATGAGAGCTTTAATGTAACTTTCCATATCATCTATTATTCTACATTCAACTTCTTCATCAGGATAAGCCTCTGGATTTAATGAGGTAAGTTTAACTTTTTTTGTATTCATTTTATTTACCTCAATTGTCTCCTGCGAGGCTTCATTGTCAGAAACAAATTCTTTATAAGACTCTGCAATCATTTCATCTAATTTTTCAGGTGTAATGTCGCTTCTAATTGCACCATTAGCACTTTGCATTAGCTTTAAAACAAGCTCTTTTGCATCTTCAAATGAATAGTCATTTCCCGTTAGTGAATAAGATTTATCTCCCGATGCCCCTTCTATCTTTTCCATTAAATTTAGGTTTAAACCTAAATTATGAGCTCTTTGAATAATATCGCTAACAATCGGGCCTCCGCCAATTGCAACCACAGCGCCATTGTTTTCTCCAATCATATTTAAAACAGTATCTGGTAAATCGAACCATCTTTTTGCAGGTTTGCCATTAAGAGTAGGTATCATTGCATGTGTAATTGTGTTGGGCTCAATGCTATTGGTTTCAGTATTCATTGCCTCTTCTGTTAATGTGCCTAAAACTATTAAATTACCATTTTCTTGAGTGTTATATCTGTTTGCTAAAATATGGGCTTCTTTTTCTACCCCATGATTTGTTCCACCTGTAACCAAATAGGCTTTGTCGGTATCAATTGCATGGATTAAAACATTTAATGCAACGCGTAAGTTTAGTTTATTTATAGTGCTAATTTTAGGCCAATGCTTTTGTGATGAGCCAGTAATCATAATTGGAATTTTGCCCCTAGTTGCCTCTTCAATTTGCTGTAAATTTGTGTTTGCGCCACTGCGGGCTATTTTTTCTGCCAGTTCTTTCTGTAGTTGCAAGTATGCTTCTTGATTATGCCTATTTATTTCTTCAGTATATTGTGGAGAACCGAACGAGTAGCAGGTTTCAAGTTCCTTTTCCACTTTCTCTAAATCACATTTTCTGTGTTGACGAAATCTTTGTTGCGCTCTTTTTATAATCATATCCTCAGTTCTAGATATGCTCATAATATCTTCAACAGTAAGTCCAGCTTGATGCGCCAATATCATCTCTTGATCAAGGTCAGTAGAATAAATACCTTTTCCGTCCGTTCCTAGAACCACTTGAATTCCAGAATCTATATATTTTTTTATTGGGATTTCACTTATACCATTAATGTTGTTTAACGACAAATTTGAACTCATGTTAAACTCTATAATAGGTTTAATTTCATCGCAAAGTTGTTGCATTGAAATGTTTTTTGTTCTTTCTTTTTCGTCCCAAGGAGCGGGTTCATCAAAACCATAAATACCATGTCCAAGTCGAAGTTGTGGATAGGGTAGAGGTTTTTTGCTTTGTTGACTTAGTTCATAGTGAGCTTCTTCAACTGCTAATAAAACTTGGCGTACATTAGATTTAAACAGTGGGTTTTCCCCGGCGTGGACTCTTATTACAAAGTTTGGATCATGTTGTATGGCATATTTTGCTAATTCCTTTATATTATCATAAAATTCCATAGTAGAGTTTGTTTCGTGTCCCATAACATCACACCCAACTACATACGGACTTTGAGCGGTAACTTTTAATCTATCAACTTCATCAGCATTCCATTCTTTATCAGAGTGTCTCCAAAGAGCACCTAAAAATCGTACTTGTACACCGGTTTCTCTTTCAATTTTAGGCATATTTTCTTCTAATAGTTTTAGTTGTGACATATCGGAAATAATTGAAGAGAGGGAAAGTTCAATATAGCTAACGCCATTTTCTTTACAATCGTTAGCAATTGCTCTAATAATAGGAATAAACATCTTGGGATTTTTTGTAAAAGGACCCCTTACTGCATATATCTCTTCCATTTTATTAAAAGTTTCTTGCTCCGAAGTATCAATTTTCATAGAGTTTATTAAAAGTTGTCTATTTTGAGAGTTGGAAATTATATCTTCCAATCTGTAAAGTCCATTTTCGTTTGGTTTAATATAAGAATAATCTATTTTTGTTATATCTAAAATCCATTTAGGGAAGAGTACATCATTGCCAATACCACTTTCAATTAATTGTTCTGGAGTTAGTGCGCCAGCAAAGTGTGTATGTAAGTCAGTTTTTAAAGTGGTAGGTTTTTTATTAAATCTTTGAAAAGGAAGAAATTCAATTTTTTCACCCTGAGCAAACAAACGAGTTTCAAACGAAGTAAGAGCATGTAAATAAGAAACAACTCCTGAATTTGAAACAGTGGCATAAGGAATGCCATTTAATTTGACAATTGTTTGATTTTTATTTTTTGTTACAGAAGTAATCCTTGATATGTTTGCAACTAAACGCTGTGAATTTTTTTTATTAGTATGATTAGAACTTACAAAAAAAGAATCATTCCCCATAGTTTCACAAAGAATAGATTTATCTTTATTTAAATACACTATTGCCATAACAACCTCTTTATCTATTACTATAGTAGCATATCTAAATAAAAACTTCAATAGATAATCTATTAAAAAAAGAAATAATAAAAAGTGAAGTGAACCCCATTTTTGCGCCACGAAAATGTAATAAAAAATGGCAGTGAATGTTGAATTTGTTGAAAATCGTATGTAAGAAGAATAAGTGGTATAGGCAAATTCGCTTATACCTTTTTATTTTAAAAAGATTCTTTTGTCAAGATATCAAATTATTTCTGTGATTATTATGTCACAAATGATGGAAAGTCAAAAGGAACATTTGACTTTAAAGAACTGAATATGTTAATATAAAATCAACAAAGGGGGATTTATGAATTTTTTAGGTTGGTTATTTAGTATTCCTAGTCGGCATTATAGAGATATGCGAAGATATGAAAGAGGGGG
>CALVYR010000032.1 GCA_944372325.1 uncultured Clostridia bacterium
TTAATATGTGGCAAATGTGGTAGTTTAATGACCGGAGATAGTGGAAAAGGTAAACTTGGCACAATTTACAATTATTACAAATGCTTTACAAAAAAGAAGAATAAATCTAAATGCGATAAGAAATCTGTTTCTAAAAATTATATAGAAGAAATAGTTTTGTCTGCAACACAGGAATTTATGCAACATACAAACTTAAAAAGTATAAGCAAAGTATTGGCTGATACATATAACAAAAGCATTGAAAAAGATACAATTTTAGAAAGCTTGAATAAAGAACTTCAAGACAACAATAAAAAGTTAAAAAATATTCTAACTGCTCTTGAAAACGGAATATTTAACGACACAACAAACGATAGAATGAAAGAACTTGAAGTTAGAATACGAGAAATAAAAGAAAAAATTGCTAGCAGACAAATGCTAACAATCAAACCATTAAGTGAAGAACTTGTGTATGAATATTTAAAGTCTTTTAAAGATTTAGATTATTCTCTTGAAAATGCAAAACAAAGACTTATTGATATGTTTGTAAATAGAGTTGTTTTGTATGATGACCATTGTGAAATTTACTTTAATATAACAAGTGATAAAAGTAAACAATTAAAGTTAAATGAAAAGCCAGATATTTCACAAGAAATTGAATACATAGAAAATAAAAAGGAGCAATCAAACACAAAGTGTTCGGATTGCTCGCAATTGGCGGAGAGTTAGGGATTCGAACCCCAGGAAGCTTTCACTTCAACGGTTTTCAAGACCGCCGCTTTCGACCGCTCAGCCAACTCTCCATCTTTTTCTTGAACTTTGTTAGTCTATCAAATATTATGAACTTTGTCAATAAATTTTAATCAAAATTTTTTAGATTATAGTTTAAGGTTCGCCTTACATGTAAAAAACTTTTTCTACCATAAAAATTTACAGAAATTATTAGGTTTGGTTTTTTATTATAAATCTATTTGCTTTGGCTATGGTCTGAGTGAGAAGATTTGAACTTCCGACCTCTTGAACCCCATTCAAGCGCGCTACCAAACTGCGCCACACCCAGTTACTTTATTAGTATATTATATTCTATAGCTTTTGTCAATTCTGTTAAAAGTTTAAATATTTTTTTATATTTCTATTGATTTTTTAATTAGAAAAATATATACTCTAATCACTAGCAAATTTTAAGGAGATATTTTATGCTTATCATTTTATCTGGCTGTTCAGGGGCGGGGAAAAGTACACTTATTCGTGGCTTACTAAAAAAACATGACAATATTAAGTTTATGAAAACTTGTACCACAAGATCAAGAAGAGAGGGTGAAAGTGATGAAAGTTATGTTTTTGTCACAAAAGACGAGTTTGATGAAAAATTAAAAAATGGTGAAATATTTGAGTATGAAGAGATTCACAAAAATTTTTATGGAACTTTAAACTCCTCTTTAGAAAAGGTAATTGAAGGGAAAAACCATTATATTAAAGATGTGGGCGTTTTGGGCGTTTTAAGCTTAAAAAAGGCTTTAAAAAACAAAGCTAAGATAGTTACCATATTTCTAACAGTTCCAAAAGATGAATTAATTAAAAGATTGAAAGAAAGGCATGAGCCAGATATAGATTTAAGGCTATCTAGAATGGAGTTTGAACTCAGTTACATTAAAAATTACGATTATGTAATAAACAATGTAAACTATGAAAAAACTCTTGCTAAAATAGAAAAAATTATAGCAAAAGAAGAGAAAAAAGAATTAATAGAAAAGAGAAAAGCGTCTAAATAGGCGCTTTTCTCTTTTTAACAAAAAATTATGCTTAAAAATATTAAATAATAATATAACTATATTTCTTTAGAAAAAAGTAAACCTTCTCCACCTTCATTTTTTATTACCTTACCTTCATATTTCCAGCCCAAATTTTTATAAAAATTTGGGGCTTGATCTGTCCAAACATAAATTTTATTATAACCTAAGGCTTTAAATTTTTTATAAGCTGTATTTAACATTATTTTAGCAAAGCCTTTACTTCTAAATTCTTCAAATATCATAACATTGCAAAGCCAAGGGTTTATATTTAAGTGGTTTAGTAGTCTGTTTTCTCTGAGAGTACAAAACCCTATAATTTTATCATTTTCAGTAATGGCAATACCAATAGGCAAATTTTTATTATTATTTTTCATGGCTAAAAACTTTTCTGTAGAATCTTTGTAGTTTAAAGATGGATTTATTTTTTTCCAATAGTTATAATTTGATTCAGCAATAAATTTTACTTGTTCTTTTGTTAATTCAGAAAAAAATTTGATTTTCATATATTCTCCAAAATTTTAAATAAGTATAACATATAAATAGTTTTATAGCATAAAAAATTCCTAGAATTAATCTAGGAATTTTTTAAATCAATTTTATTCAGTAACCTCACTGTCTTCAGGCTCTACTGGAATGTTTTTGAGGGTTGGGTAGGTATCCTCAAATGAGTCAAAGTTCCAAATTGCTGATGAGAATTTGTTGTCTACAAAGGCTTTGTAACCACTTGTTCCTTTGCAATCTGCATCTTGGCAATCTATCCAACCTTTATATGGGTCATGCCAGAATTCCCAGAAGTATACAATTTGATTTATAACATTAGTTGCACCATTTGTTCCTGAAGATTGTCTTTCAGCTGTACCATAGTTTACTATGATGCAGTTTGATAATTCCCCTGTCTTTAAGCTTGTGTTGCTTGTGAAGAATTTTATCATTCCGCTCATTCTGAAAGCTGAAGATGTTTCAGCGTAAAGGCTTCCTTTACCTGCAATTGTTGCTGAGCTGAAGCAATATTCAACCTTGCCATCTTTAAGCTTATTTACAAGCCCTGAAACGCTACCTTCATCGTATTGTCCTGAAAGGGAAGCAAGTGTGTAGCAATTGTTGATGTTTCCAGTTGAGATGCTTGCTAAGCCACCAATAAATTTACCATTTATTGAGCCTGCTGAATAACTCTCTGTAATTGTTCCTGCGTTTGTTCCTGCAAGCCCGCCAATATATGTTCCTGTAATAGATACATTTTCTATATAACTTGTTCTAATTTCTGCTCCACTTTCGTTAGCTCCAACTAGACCTCCAACATATGATGAGGAGTTATCCTTTAAATTCATGTTGACATAAAGTGTAGAAAGTGAAATTCTTCCACGGTTTGTTCCAACAACACCGCCAGCATAAACTGTTCCAGCTGAATTTTCTGTAATAATTAAGGCTTCGTTGTAAAGGTTTGAAGCTGTGCCATTGTTTTCGCCAATTACTCCGCCGATATTTATAGGTGAGTTGGTATCTAAATATGCATCAACAGAAGAAGTGTTAATTAAAACATTTAAATTATCTACCGTTGCATTGTTGTTTATTCCTATAACACCACCAATTCTACCTTGTACGCCTTTTGTATAGTTAATTCTGTTAGCATAGGCTTCTGTAGCAGAATTTTGAACTGTGATGTTTGTAGCTGAACCATTACCTAAGTAACCAATAGCGCCACCAATTGTATTTCCTGTGGTTATATCTAAACCAGTTACTGTACAGTTTGAAACTCTTGCGGTTAGGGCATAAGCTATAATTGTTCCTGTGTAGTCACTTGTAAAGTCGGTAGAATTTGAAATTTTGAAGTCTTCAAATATTATTCCGCTAACTTCAGCAGTGCCATCTGTGTATCCAAAGAATCCTGCATATTTTTGATCTTCAATTACAAAACCTTTGAGTGTTAAGGTATGATCTCCAGTTACAATAAGTTTTCCTTTAAATGGATTGCTTTCTGTTCCAATAGGTGTCCAAGTTGTCATGCCTTCACTGAAGTCGTTCATTGTATAAACTGTGTCTTCTGAAAGTTCAATTTCATAGGTTGTATCACTAGATGGGCTAGCTATCAACATTTCAAGAGCGTCTGTTAATGCAGTTGTGCTAGTGATTTTATTTCCTGGATCGTAAATTGAAGTCCCTGCATAAGTGTTAGAGAAATCTATTGTAGCTATAGATGAACCGTCTTGAATAGTCCAAACATTGTTAAAATCGTAGTTTGTGTAAGAAGCTTGGCTATAGAGCTGTTCTGTTGTTCTAGATTCAACAACTCCGGTTTGGTCTGCTTCGCCAGCAAAACCAGAAATATTTGTGCCTGAGTATAGGTTGTATTGGTAAATGTTAGATAACCCATATTCATTAGTAGTATCTTGATCTTTTCCTAAAATTGCGCCAACATTATTCCCAAGGTTTTCTTGGCTTATTATTGCAAGTGAATTTTTTAGCATAGAGTGACGATACTTTTCAGTGTCTTGATAAGATGAATTTAAACCAACAATACCGCCTGCTGTAGATTCTTGATCTGTTGTCATGTTAGTTAAGGTAACTTTAATATCTGTTGTAACGCCTCCAGTAACTCTACCAACAGCACCACCTACAATGTGATTAGCAGTAATGCTTAAATTTTCTACTGTACTCATATACACTTCAGAACGAGAATTTTGATATGAGCTAAGACCTACAATTCCGCCTGTGATACTTCTGGAGCTATTAACTATAGTAGCATTTTGAATTGAACAAAGACCAACTTTTCCGTAGTTTATACCAGCAATTGTTCCTGCATAAGTGAAGGAACCATTAATAACGGCATCTACAAGGTTTACATTTTCAACTCTGCCAGATTCTCCAACTATAGAGAATAGCCCTGCATACATTCCGCTAGTTGTGATTTTTAAATTGTAAATCTCGTAGTTCCCGCCATCAAATGTACCTGTAAAGGAATTGTTTCCGCCAATAGGCGTCCATTCAGAAGTTGTAGGTGTGTTAAGGTCTATACTGTTTGCAACTTGATAGCTATTAGCAAGTGTCCAATCATTATTGGTTCCAATGCTTGCAAGTTGTTCTGCAGTTTTAATAAAGTATGGGTTATTAGGTGTTCCATCGCCTACATGAACAGAGAAAGTAAAGCGGTCGAAATTAGCATTAGAAGTTGTGATAGTTACTTTTGCAAGGCCACCAGCTTTAGCTAAGAATGTTTTTGTATCTGCGGTGTAGGATAAAACTTCTGTGTTATCCGATGCCACATCTATAGTTGTTCCGCCGTTTGGTTGAGTGTGAACTAACACATCATCTAGAGTAAAGGTTTCTCCTGCGTTATATTGGAGCATGGAATCTGTTCCATATTTTAGATATAGGCTTTCCTTGTTTTGCACAAAGTAAAAGGTGGTGAAGCCTATAAAAAGCACACCTATAAGCACGATTACATAGATTAAAAATCTTTTCATAATATCTCCTATAAATTTACTTAACTATATTATACCCTTTAAAGCTGTCTTTGTCAATATGCTTTTAAATTTTTATGTGTTTAAAAGTAAGTAAAGTTTGTAAAAATTAAAGAGAAAACCGCTAAAATTTTTGATAAAATTATAAAAAAGAAAACTTTAGCTAAAGTTTTCTCAAATTTTTCCTTGTTTACCTATTTTTCTATACCAATTGTATTAGTTTTTTCATTATAAATAAGTTTATTTAAATTGTAGTACTTTAATTTTCTTTGAAACATGTTTTCATAATTAAAAATTTGTTGTTTTGTTAACTGCATTCCATATACAAATTCTTCTGGGTCAAAGGGAAGTAAATTCACTTCTTTCGAACCATTGTTTATTATGTTAGATAAGTTATCAGAAGGGTAGCAATCAAAACCATATCTATCAGACATACTATAAATTCGTCTTGATGGTGTTAGCATTATGCTTTTACAATCAGAAGAGGGATAGGTCTTATCAGTAGAAAAAATGTATACACTATCATCTATATCATTATAGTAACCAATTCTAACTGTATTTTCATCTGGTAGTTTTACAAGATGCAATTTTTTTGCAGAAAATAATTCTTTTTCATCAAATTCTATATTCATATTAGCCTCGCTTTCATATGAAAAATATCATAAGGCTTACAATTTGTCAATATTTAAAAATAATATATTTCATAAAAAGCATATATTCGACAAATTTTTGCTATTACAAAAAGTTGTGTTGGGTTTAAACTTTTCTTATGGAAAAATTAAAGTTTGTTTTAAAGTATCTAGGATATTTTGCTATTATGTATATTCTTGCAGGGGCGGGAATAAACGGAGCAATCTTTCCCTTTGCGGTTGGAATGTTTTTAAGTTTGGTTTGGTGCGGAGAAAAAAGCTATATTTTAGCCCCTTTATACATACTGACAACACTTGCCCATGGTTTTAGTATTCCTAGCCTCATTTCCTCAGTTACTACTGCGCTTTTTATACTGCTCATTACAGGTATTCATTATAAGATTAAAAAGCCTGTAAAGCTATCACTCTATCTTGTGTACGCACTAATAAGCCAGATAGGTTTTGTGTTTAGCGAAGTTTACTTTAACAATGCTAT
Source organism: uncultured Clostridia bacterium (assembly GCA_944372325.1). Lineage (GTDB taxonomy): Bacteria > Bacillota > Clostridia > Christensenellales > UBA1242 > Caccopulliclostridium. The sequence continues at coordinate 6,356 of CALVYR010000032.1, forward strand.
AGTTACAACTTTTATAAGCGTGGTTGCAAGCCTATTATTTATGCAGTGTTGCAATCAAATTTTCAGCGCAATATTAATAAGAGGTTTTGCATATAAGCTTTCAAGTTTAGAAATAATTTCCGCCTGTGTGCTTCTTGGGGCTATAAGTTGTGGGCTTACAGCTTATAACTTCTGGGGCTTTGAACTTATAAAACTATTTGCTGTGTTTATGGTGCTATTTTCTGCATATACCTTCAATGTTTCAAGCACTCTTGTGGTTGGAATAACTATTGGACTTGGAAGTTTACTCTATGCAAATAACCCGGAATTTTTAGCGCCCTTTTCGCTCTTTGCCCTGACGGCGGTAGCTTTTAAAAGTAAATATAAATTTATTCCATGTATTGCCATTATTGCTTTAGATTTATGCCTTGGATATTTTGTTGGAGTGTATTATTCCTATTCATATATAAGTGCAATTCCATGTTTGATTTCCTCTATAGCCTTTTTGGTAATACCTAATAGAGTGCTTGAAAATGTAAGTGGAGTTATTTCTTCTAACGCAAACAGCCTAGCAATGCGCAATGTTGTAAATAGAAGTAGAGAGGGCTTAACGCGCAGGCTTTATGAGCTTTCCGAGGTATTTGGAGAAATGGACTATGTCTTTCGATCCATGATAAAAGGCGGAATGAGCAAGGAAGATGTAAAGGAAATTCTTTTAAGTGAGGTAAAAAACAAGGTCTGTGAAGATTGCAAGGAAAAAAATTATTGTCATAGGCTCTGCCAAATGGAAACAGAAAAGGTTTTGAATGAACTAGTAAACATTGCTCTAGAGCGTGGGCGAACAACGCTTTTAGATGTTCCAAGTTATTTAACTTCAAAATGTTCAAGAGTCAGCACTCTTGTTAGCGTGATAAACAACTTAACCACTCAGTATAAGCAATATGCTAGTTTTATGAACAATTTAGATGCCAGCAGAGTGTTAATTGCAGAACAGCTTTCAGGGGTATCTAAAATTATGAAAAACCTCGCGGGTGAAGTAAATAAAAATGTTACCTTTGATGCGGGCAAAGAAAACACCTTAATAGATGAACTAACTTTTAATAACATCGTCTGTTCAGATGCTGTCATCTACGAGCAGAACACCGATGTAACCAGCGCTACACTTGTGGTAAGAAGTGAAGATGCGGAAAAGATAAAAATTCCAGGCATAGTAAGTAAGGTTTGTGGAAACAAGATGGTGGTTGCATCAAACGATGCTTCGCCAAAGGCGGGCTACCGCGTGCTAACTTTAAAAACCGCGCCAAAATATGATGTAATTTTTGGTTCTTCAGCTTGTACCAAAGAGGGTTCAAGCACAAGTGGAGATACTTTCTCCTTAATAAGAATAGAAAATGATAAATTTATGTTTGCTCTCTGTGACGGTATGGGAAGTGGAGAGAAAGCAGAAAAGGCAAGCAGTTTGGCTATTGGACTCATTGAAAATTTCTATAAAGCAGGGTTTGATAACGACATCATACTTTCAAGTGTAAACAAACTTTTAAGTTTAAACAGAGATGAGGTTTTCTCAGCCCTTGATATCTGTGTTATGGATTTAAAGCAGGGCATAGCGGATTTTATCAAAATGGGAGCTCCAAATAGTTTTATTAAACATGAAAATGAAATCAACTCTGTAGAAAGCGGAGCCCTTCCTCTAGGCATAGTTCAAGATGCTCCTCCAGCCGTAAACAAAACAGTTCTCTCTGCTGGCGACTTTGTTTTCCTTTGCACCGATGGCATCACAGATAGCTTTGAAAGCAATGAAAAGTTAATGGAGTTTATAAACAACTTAAAACCCACCAACCCTCAAACCCTAGCCGAGCTTGTAGTAGAAAAGGCAATTGAAAATAGCGGGGGTTCAGCGGGGGATGATATGACGGTGTTGGTTGCAAAGATTTTTCGCCCAGCCTCCTAAAAGCCAAGAAAACTTCGCAATACTGCGTTTACTGCCAGGCAGGGTTAGACAGTTGCGTACATTTTGGTATGCGCCTGCCTAACCCTACTTGTCGAGCCTTGTCTTGCTCGTTTTTTGGCTTTTAGGTATGTTCCTACTTAATTTACTAGGTTGTCTAGATTTTTTGGCAAGCGTTCCAAACTAGGCAAAACATAGGTTCACTCCTGCTTAGGTTCACTTGCTAAATTTGTTTTGCTTATATAGCTTTTTATAAAGCTTGTTTTCTAGCTTTGCTACGCTCGGAAGCAAATTTTGCCCTAAGGCAAAATTTTAAAAACCGCAAGAGGCGGTTTTTTACTCGGCTTTGCCGAGTGGCTTCCGAGCGTTTTTAAAAAAATCAATAAAAAGTGTTCACAAACAAAAGCTTTAGTGATAAAATACATGAAAAGGAGAAAAAACATGGTAAAAGTAGCTTTTATGTACGATTTTGATGACACCCTAATAGACGGCACCTCTGAAATGGCAATAACGCGAGATGTTTTAAAAATGCCAACGCCTAACGATTGGTGGGCCAAAGTAAATGAGTTTGGAGCCAAGCATAATATGGATCCAATTCTTTCTACACTCTATTGTTTTAAAACAGAGCTTGAAAAGAAAGGTGTAAAGGTTACAAGGGAGTTTTTCAATAGTTATGGTAACACTGTAAAATTTTTTCAAGGTGTAACAACATGGTTTGATAGAATAAATGCCTATGCAAAATCGCTAAACATAGAGGTCGACCACTATGTTATATCCAGCGGACTATGTGAGATCATGGAAGCCACAGAAATTGCTCCACATTTAAATAAGATATTTGGATGCTGTTATGTCTATGATGAAAATGGCGTTGCAATTTGGCCAGCACATTCAGTGAACTATACAAATAAAACGCAATTCATGTATAGAATAAGAAAGGGCTTTACTGAGAATCTATCGGATTTTGGTGATGTAAATGAGTATATTAAAGATAAAACCAAGGTAATACCCTACGAGCGCATGGTGTATTTTGGTGACGGCATAACCGATGTTCCATGCATGAAGATACTCACAATGTATAAAGGGAATTCCGTTTGTGTGTATAAGGAAAACAATGAAGAATCTAAAAAGCAGGCGCGCAAATTATATTTAGATAGGCGTGTAAACCATTGTGCTCCAGCCGACTATCGTGAAGGTTCTCAACTAGACCACATAGCTAAGCACATTTTAAGAAAGATAGCTTCCTATATAGAAGAATAAGTAATTTAAAATAATATAATATATATAAATAGATATAAAAAAGACCTCCTAATGCAAATTATGTTAGGAGGCCCTTATTTTACTCTTTTACTCTTTAACTTCTAAGGTTAAAGCTAAGTTTTCAGTGATATCAATGGAAGAGTTAAGCCTTGCCAAACTGTATGTAACAACAATTGTTTGAGTACTTCCAGGAGTTATCTCAACACTATAAGAACAAGTGTCCGTTTGTTTTGTTAAATTTGCTGTATTTTCAGTAGTTGTTGTAACAGTAGTTTCATTAACAGTAGTAGTAAACCTTTGGTCAACTAAATTATCATAAACAATGCCACTTAATGTAAACACAATAGTGCTCTCCCCAGTGTTTTTTATCTGGTAGCTAGTTTGAAAAACATCTGTGGTATTGCTAAAGTTTATACT
>CALVYR010000033.1 GCA_944372325.1 uncultured Clostridia bacterium
GAGATCCTTCGGCTTCGGATGACGCAAAGGATAAACCTTTGCGTTGCAACGAAGTATAGTCTTTGTTAGAGCCTACAAAGATTCTTGCAACGCCATACCTCAATGCAATTTTTATCCTGACAAATAGACCGCCTCATTCTTACCATTAATTGCATTTAAAAAATTTGAAAAAATGCCTATAAAAAATAGAGCCCTCGCTCTATTTTTACCACCTATTCACTACCTTTTCCGCAAAACCTAGAAAGTTTCTTATCTCTATTTTTTTACCATCATCTAGTATTGCCTTTCCTGTAAACCTGCCGAACACTTGATGCTGATTGCTTGATATTATTAGCGCACTGGAGTTACTATGCCTATCTAGTATTGGCACAAACTCCATTTCAAATCTGCCATCGCTTGAGGTAAAGGTCCAAGGCTTTAAAAAGTCGTCTTTGCCCTTTTCCGTTTGAGGAATATTGAACTTTACTTCATCTAATTTATGCGCTTTACCTTCGTAAAATAGCATATTTTCTGTGGCGTTTGACGTGTCGCCAAAGCCGTAGCCAATGTTAAAGCCAAACTTCTTTCCACCTATCTCGCGTACACCCGCGCCCCAAAACCATGTATTTTTATATGGCCAAACGCCTCTACCCCAATCTAGCAAACCCATAGTTCCCTCTTGGATATCTATTTTATGCTCGCCTATCTTGATAATACCACTTGCTTTAAAGCCGATTATCTTTTGATTGTAATAAAACGCATTCTTTTTCTCCCAAAACGGAGTTGCTATAACCATGCTATCTTCAGGCTCGTCCGTTAGCGTAATATTTGCAATTAAACTTTCATCTTTATAAAAATTCTTTATGTAAACATTTAGCTCGCGCTTATTTAAAGTGCGTTCAAAAAAATAGTTATACTTTTTACATTTAACTTCTACATTGCCAGAATTTGTGGAAGAGGGCATATTTGTTTTACCGCGAGTCATAAAGCGCATATTGGTTTTAGTTATCTCCTGGCTTTTAGTAAAATCTAGGAATGTGGCAGAATACAAGCCCATATAACTATTATCTGCAACGGTTAAAGCTAAGCCAAATTTATCGTTATATATAAGATAGTAGTCCCATTCCTTAATTCTTAGCTTTCCAGCCTTTATTGCATTTCTATCATATTTTAAAAGCATCTTTTTTGAATAGCCAGCCTCGGAAAGAGCGCCATCCTCATTTAAAAGTGCTTTTTTCTCTTTAATTTCATGTTGCATAATTTCTCCTTACTCTAAATCTTTTGCACTAAAATTTTTTGGAAGCAAATTAGATAGTTTTTCAACCTCTACAAGTTCACCATCTTCTGAAACAATTATATCCAAGTCGCCAAATTCACTTAAAAATTGCCTGCATATCCCGCAAGGATAACAAGCCGTGCCCTTACTACAAGTTATTGCTATTGCTTTAAAAACTTTTTCGCCCTCAGATATAGCCTTCACTGCAGCAACGCGCTCTGCGCAAATACTTGCCCCGTAAGAGGCATTTTCTATGTTTGCACCAAGATACACTTTTCCACTGCCAGCAAGCAATGCAACCCCAACTTTAAAATTTGAATATGGGCTATAACTATTTTTCATTGCCTTTTCTGCTAGCTTTATTAATTCTTTATTTTCCATTATTCACCTCTTGATTTATATTTCTTTGAAGTTTTTACATAATGAAGCTTATATTTTTTATATTTATTTTGATGTAGTTTAAATATAAACGCTCTACCCTTTTTTAATGGCACAAAACCCTTTCCCATAACTTCACTAACAGGACAAGAGAACATAAAGGCGCTATCATCCACATCGGCAACTATATATTTAAGATGAGGAACTTGCGACCTATTAACAAGCACCATAAGCATATTTTGGGAAGCTTTTGTGTACATACCGCTAACATTGATTCCTGTTACACCTCTTGCAACCTCTCCTATAATTCTATTTGCTATCACCTCATTTTTAGGAGAAATAATATAGTAAGCCCTAACGCTTTGAACGCCAGCTACAACTATGTCTGCCACTTTTCCTGTTAGATATATTGCAATTAATGAATACAGTGCAGAAGAAATTCCGTATACAAGCACAGAAGCAAGTATTACCACTGCATTTATGCATATTAACACTGTGCCCACAGAAACATTAGGTAGCTTTTTATTTACAATACACGCAAGAAGCTCGCTTCCACCAGTAGAGCCTCTACCTCTAATCATTATTCCAATTCCTGTTCCAGACAGAATTCCGCCATACAATGCAAATAAAAGTGGATCCACTTCTATAATTATATCAAATTTTAAAAACTGCAAAAATATTGTATAGGTTATCACACCTATCAACGAAAGAATGGCAAACCTTTTACCCATAAACTTTAGTGCACATATGTACAAAATTACATTTAGTAAAATATACACCACAGCCATAGAAACATTTACGCCTAAATATCTTTGGAATAGCACGCTAATGATTGTTGCAATACCTGAAAAGCCACTTGGTAAAATTTCTGACGGATTTAAAAATAAATTGAACCCTAAAGCCAATAAAAAACCGCCAGCTATTACAAGCAAGCTATCTACAAAAAATGAAAGGCTCTTATTTTTAATCATCATTTCATGATTAATATACCCTAGATTATGAAAATTTGTCAAATTTTTAAACTAAATTTAAAAAAGTTGTTATAATTTGTTTATTTTTTTGGAAAATTGAAGGCAAAAATTTTTCCGTTATAGGATGTCTTAAATGGTCACTGCCAAGTTCTATGGTAAAAGCAGGAACTTTATAATAGTAACTTAAATAGTCGCTAAGTCCGCCAGTGGAGTTCTTAGTTTTTATAGGCATGTAGCCGTTGAGTTTAGAAAGAACTTTTACAATTTGTTTTTCCTCTTTTAACCTTTCTCCCCTCAATTTAAAGCCATAATATATTACCTCCCCTTTAGAATGAAAGGATAAACTTCCTGAAAAATTTATTTTTTTTATAAAATTTAAAAAGTTTATATTTTCAATTTCTGAATTAGCATAGTAGCCAATAAAGTTTGCAGAGGCTAGTTTTCTTACATTTTGTTTTCCCTCTCCCCAAAAGACATCATAATTTACATTTAAGTCTACAGCGTTTGCATTTGCTTTCCAAAGAGAAAAATCTTCACTTCCATTTATATTAATTAAAAATTTTTTAAGATTTTCATCTTGAATAAAACTAGCTCCATCCAACACAAGCCTTACGCCATCTGGGTTCATTAGTGGAATAATATAAATTCCTCCATCAAATTTTTTATTTAATAGATAATCTATTTCCTCAAGTAAAAAAAGCGTAGAAATATACTCCCTTGCATGAATTCCTCCCTCAACTACAATTTGTTTACCTTTTTCACTTCCTAAATGAAAACAAACTATATCTTCCCCCAGCAAGCTTTTACCTATTGAAAAATTTTTACAACAATTTTTTAAACCATTTATTTTTTCAATAATTTTAAAATAATTCATATAAAAATATATGAAAAAAAGCTTATTTATTTCACAAAAAAATCTTATTTTTAATAAAAAATAATATGATAAAACCTTATGATAGAATTTCCGCTGTAAATTATGCATTAAAATATGCACTATCTCCAAACCCAGATTATTACTTTTTTGGAGGCATTGGTGGAGATTGCACAAATTTTACCTCTCAGTGCATCTATGCAGGCTCTAAGGTGATGAACTATGATATATATAATGGTTGGTACTATATAAATTCCTCCTCTCGAGCTCCAAGTTGGACTGGCGTAAAATTTTTTCAAGAGTTTATACTAAATAACACCTCTGTTGGTCCGTTTGGTAAACTTGTGGAAAAAGATGAGCTGGAGCTTGGAGATATAATTCAGCTAAAACAACAAAATGTTTTTAATCATAGTTTAATTATAACTAAAATAGAAAATAATCAAATTTTTATTAGTTCCCATTCCTCAAACGAGTTAAATAGACCCTTAAACACCTATTTTTATAATGAAATTTTATTTATTAAAATTATGGGAGTAAGAAATTAAAAAAAACAGGTTAACCTGTTTTTTTAATTTTCATATAAAATAATTTTATTTTCTTTTAAAGTTTTTTGAACATCAATAACTCTTTGATTGGATGAGCCTTTCCATTTTAACAGAGGACTATGAAGTTCATCCACATATTGCCCATCTATTAAAACATCTATATATTTCATAACTTCACTATCTTTTAAGTTTTCAAATAGAAAGCCTGTCCACACCCAAATGGTTTTGTTTGGATATTTTTCTTTAAAGCACTTAGCTAAAGCGGTTGTTCCATCTATATTTTTAGGATGCAATGGTTCACCACCAAGTATGGAAAGACCAACAATATTTTCGTTAGAGCACAAATTTAGCACCCTTTCTATAGTTTCTTCTGTAAACTCGTTACCGCCGTCAAAACTGTGTGTTTCTGGGTTAAAACAATTTTTACAGTTAAAAGTACAACCCTGCATGAATATTGAAACCCTAACACCAGGGCCATTTGATATATCCATCTTTCTTATTTTACTATATCTCATAACTGGCCTCTAATTGTCATCTTTATTATCAATGTGAAGCACTCTTTCCTTAATCTCTTGAGTTCTTCCCTTATTCCAGAAATTTGTACCAATATAGCCACAAGTTCTTCTTGCTACATTTAGTGTTCCATGGTCACGATTCCCACAATTTGGGCAGTACCATTCTAAATCATCGTCTATTAAAATTTCCCCTGTGTAGCCACATTTTTGACAATAGTCAGATTTAGTATTAAGTTCTGCATACATGATGTTATCGTAGATAAATCTCATAACTTGAAGCACAACTTCTAAGTTGTTTTGAAGATTAGGGGTTTCAACATAGGATACCGCACCACCTGGGCTCAATCTTTGGAACTCACTTTCAAGTTTTAATTTAGAGAAGGCATCTATCTCTTCAAATACAGGAACATGATAGGAGTTTGTAATATAACCCTTGTCTGTTATGCCCTCAACTGTTCCAAACCTCTTTTTTAAGCACTTTGCAAACTTATAGGTAGTACTTTCAATTGGCGTACCATATACGCTGTAATCTATATCCTCCGCCTCTTTCCACTCTTTGCATTTATCATTTAATTTTTGCATTACCTCTAAGCCAAAGGCTTTACCCTTGCCGTTATCTGTATGGCTATGGCCTGTCATGTATTTAACACATTCATAAAGCCCTGCATAGCCAAGAGATATTGTAGAGTATCCGCCGTGAAGTAATGGATGAATACTTTCGCCTTTACCTAGCCTTGCAAGAGCACCATGTTGCCAAAGAATTGGAGCAACATCGCTTGTGCAGTGAGCCAATCTTTCATGTCTTAATTGAAGCGCTCTATGGCAAAGTTCTAGCCTGTCTTCGTATATCTTCCAGAATTTATCAAAATCTCCACCAGAAGATAAAGCCACATCTACAAGGTTGATGGTTACAACGCCCTGGTTAAATCTGCCATAATATTTTGGCTGGTTTGTAACAGGGTCAACATAAGGAGTTAAGAATGAACGGCAACCCATACAAGGATAGCAGTTGCCATTGCCATTTTTATCTATCTTATATTTTTTCATCATCTTTTCAGAAATGTAGTCTGGCACCATACGCTTTGCGGTGCATTCTGCTGCAAGCTTTGTTAGATACCAATATTTGCTATCTTCATTTACATTTTCTTCTTCAAGCACATATAAAAGTTTTGGGAAAGCTGGCGTTATGTAAACACCCTTTTCATTTTTCATACCCTCTATACGCTGTTTTAATATTTCTTCAATAATTAGCGCAAGCTCTTCCTTATATTCTTCTGTTTCGCCTAGATATAAGCAAACACTTAGGAAAGGAGCTTGACCATTAGTTGTCGTCATAGAGTTTACTTGATATTGGAAAGTTTGAACACCATCTTTAATTTCCTTTAAGGTATCCTCTTTAGCAAACTGTTTACATTGCTCTTCAGTGAGGTTTCTATTTTTATATTTCTCATAGTGTCTTTTATAGCTTTCACGAACAAATGGTGCTAGATGTGTCATAGTAACAGTTGCTCCACCATACTGGCTAGAAGAAACTGCAGTGATAATCTGTGTTGCAATTGTCATGGCAGTTAAAAACTTATGAGGTTTTTCTATCATAACCCCATTTATATTTGTGCCGTTTTGAAGCATATCCTCAAGGTTTATAAGGTCACAGTTATGAAGTGCGTTTTGAGCAAAGTAATCTGCATCATGGAAATGAATTATTCCTTCATCGTGAGCCTTAACTATATCTTCGGGAAGCAAAAATCTTCTAGTTATATCTGTGCTTGTAATACCTGCAAGATAGTCACGCTGAGTGGTTACAATTCTTGCGTTCTTATTGGAGTTTTCTGTATTCCAATATTCGCTTTCACCATCAATGAGTTCTTTAATAGATTGGTCTGTGGTGTTAGCCTTACGAACAAGAGCACGCTTATATCTATATATGATATAAATTTTTGCAAGCTCAAAGTGACCAAACTCCATAAGTTTCTCTTCTATTATATCCTGAATGTCCTCTACAAGCATCCTTTCTTTGCCAAGAGATTTTATGTAATCTATTATCTCGCCTATCTCTTTTTTGGTTGCTCTCTGAGAGCCTTTAACCTCGTTGTTTGCCTTAGAAATAGCATTTGCAATTTTACTTTGATCAAAGTCTACAATGCTCCCATTTCTCTTAACAACTTTCATTTTTTACTCCTCCTGAAATTTCATAATTGAACTCATTTTATAATATATATTGTGTTTTGTCAAACTTTTATCACAAGATATTGTGTTTTTTTTGAAAAATTTTTTCTTTTCAAAATTATTAAATTTTACAAAAGATTTTACAAAATTTTCTTATGCTTACAACTTCTAGAACTTAGGTTATATTGTTATAACTTGGATAAATCTCTTTAATTTTTTTTCAAAAACTTTTGCTTCTATTGTCCAAATATTGTATACTTCAGTTAAGGAGAAAAGGTATGAACTATTTTGAAAATTCTAGAAAAGTATATTTTGCCAAAATGAAAGAGGGTGCAATTTTGCCATACAAAAAAGATGAGGACGCAGGCTACGATTTTTATGCCTGTTTTGATGAACCCTTTATACTACTTGAACCATTAGAAACAAAGCTTATTCCAACAGGCCTTGCATGGGCGTGCAGTCCAGAATTTTATTTGCAACTTGAAGAGCGTTCAAGCACTGGCGTTAAAGGGATAAAAAGAAGCGCTGGCATTATAGATAGCGGTTACAGAGGGGAAATAAAAATTGCAATAACAAATGCAAATGACTTTCCAGTTGTATTTACAAACATAAGTTCAGAGCAACTTTCAGGAAAAGTGCCTGAAAACGCGCTAATTTATAGCACTAAAAAGGCCATAGCTCAAGGAGTTATACATAGAGTTGAAAAGATGGAAATTTTAGAACTTCCACTAGATGAACTTTTAAGTATATCTTCCGAGCGCAGTGATAAGGGCTTTGGAAGTACTAATAAAATATAAAGAACCTATTAAGGTTCTCAGACTGTAGACAAATTAATCAGGCTGTTCAAAAACAAGCGAGGCAAGGCTCGAAAAATGCCTAAAAGCAGGAGTTTAGTGACCTAAATGACTGTTTTTAGGCGTTTTTCAGTAAACACAGCAAGAAAAATTCTAAAGAATTTTTCGTTCGCGCCGTTTTGGGGCAGCCTGAGAACCTATTAAGGTTCTTTTATTTTGCCTATATTTATCTTCCTATTTAAAATCGTGTACACAATGTAAACAGCGCAAGACGCAAGCATTCCTACTGCAAACAAACATATTAAATAAACTATGTTTCCGCAAGCTGTTCGTATTGCCTCGAGCGGAGCAAAACTGTTATGTAGTATAGAACAAAAATTTACATTTAAGGAAAATGCAAAAGTTATGGCAACGACAGCATAACTGGATATTCCTATTATAATATAAATTAAATCTGAAAACTTGGCCACTATTAAATTTGAGCCAAGGAAAATGAAATAGTATAAAAACAACAAGTGGTGATATGTGAAAGTGTGAAAGTTTGAAAAGTTAGCAAACACATTTTCGCACGATTCCCCTATTATATTGCTAGGGTTTAAATAGAAAAGAACTATAACTAAAAATGTACAGCAAACAGTCATGATATCACCAAAGCGCCTTAGTTTTCCCTTTCCAAAGTTTGAAAAAGAGTAGAAAAACATAAACAAACTACAAAAATGAAGTGGAATTGCCCAAAGGTCATAACCTATGCAAAGGTTATAAATTTGTTTTGCTACTTCTAGTGCAAGAATAATTATGGTGATAATAAATAGTGGTAATCTTTTAATTTTTTCCGATTTATTT
>CALVYR010000034.1 GCA_944372325.1 uncultured Clostridia bacterium
AATAATGTACTAAATGTAAATAGTGTAAACTTCATCTATCACACCTTAACTAGCGAAATTGAGGCTATTAAAGATATTTCATTTTCTCTTGATAACGGCGAATTTGGCGCTATTGTTGGACCTAGCGGTTGCGGTAAAACTACTATTCTTTCACTTATTGCAGGTCTACTTAAACCCACTAAGGGCGAAATTACTTTGGACGGAAAACCTGTTGATGTTTCTAAAATTGGATATATGTTTCAAAAAGACCATTTGTTTGAATGGCGAACTATTTGGCAAAATGTAATTTTAGGGCTTGAAATTAAGAAAAAACAAAAGGACACTAACCTTACTGACAATGTAAAAAACTTGTTAGAAAAATATGGCTTAAAGGACTTTATTAAAAGCAAGCCCCGCGAACTTTCTGGCGGTATGAGGCAAAGAGTTGCTCTTATTAGAACTCTGGCAACGGACCCAAAGCTACTTCTTTTAGATGAACCCTTTTCCGCCCTAGACTATCAAACAAGACTTAATGTTTGTGATGATGTGTATAACATAATTAAGAGCGAAAACAAAACTGCGCTTCTTGTTACCCATGATATTTCTGAGGCTATTAGCCTTGCAGATAAAGTGATTATACTTTCAAAAAGGCCTTCCTATGTTAAAAAGGTCATGAAAATAGACCTAACAAGTTATGGCACGCCACTAAAAAGGCGTGAAGCACACGAGTTTAGAGCGCTCTTTGATGAAATTTGGAAGGAGATACAATATGATAAAGAAAAAGAAAGTTGAAAATAATTTCTCACCTTCCCATAAAGAATATTTAAAGAAAATAAAAAAAGATAAGGCAATTGTACTATCCTCACAAATATTACTTTTAATTGCACTTATCTGCCTTTGGGAGCTTTTTACCTCTGTGGGCATTTTAGACTCTTTCTATTTTAGCTCCCCTTCTAGAATTATTGCTACACTTGGTGAACTTTTTGGCACGGGAGAAATTTGGTCGCATATCGGCGTTACTCTTTACGAAACAGTGCTTGGCTTTATTATAGCCACCCTTCTTGGAACGCTAATTGCAATACTACTTTGGTGGAGCGAAAAATTAAGAAGAATTTTAGACCCTTATATCGTTGTTTTAAATGCCCTACCTAAAATTGCCTTAGGACCAATGATTGTAATTTGGTTTGGAATTGGCACGACCTCTATAGTTGTGATGTGTATAATGATTTGTTTGATTATTACAACAATATCTATGTTAAATGCGTTTTTAGCCTGTGATAAAGATAAAATTCAACTAATGAAATCGCTAGGAGCAAACAAGTTTCAAATATTATTTAAGCTTATTCTTCCCTCTAGTTTAGCCGACTTTATATCTGTTTTAAAAATAAATGTTGGCATGAGCTGGGTTGGAACAATTATGGGAGAATATCTTTCAAGCAGAGCTGGACTTGGATATTTGATAGTATATGGCGGTCAGGTGTTTAAACTAGACCTTGTTATGACGGCAACGCTCATTCTCTGTCTGCTCGCTGGGGGTATGTATTTCATTGTTGCCAGAATTGAAGCGAGGTTTAAGAAATGACCTATAACTAAATGCAAGCCGTAAAACAACAGATATTCCAACAACTCCTACAAGAGGATAGATGTAGTCTACAATTTGTTTAAACCCAACTAGGCTCAGTGCAAGCACCAAAAACATAGTAAATAGCGCCTTATGTTTTTTAAACGGCAATGCCTCATAGCTTGTAAAGAGCCCAGAAAACAGCGTGGTAAGAACAGCCATAAGCACCATGAATATAAAGAAGATGTTAAACACTTCACCCATTCTGTAAGAAAGTGCAACAAAGGGCATATCAGCTTCCATGATAGCACTACCATTTTTAATTAAACAAACAATGCTGATAAAAATTACCACACATATTACTAAAGAGGATATTAGGCTTACGCGCCTTATCCTCTTTTCATCTAACCCCTTGCCCGCCTTTATTATAATGTAATATGAAAGCATAATATTTCCCATTGCATATAAGAGCATGGAAATTGGAAGTTCATAAACCTGGGTATTTTCTGGAATAAAAACTGCATCCGTTACAGGGTTAAAAGTAGCGAATATACAGAGCGTAAGAATAGTTAGAATAAGCATAGGCACTAGCACCATATTAAGTTTTACAAGCCCCTTAAAGCCAAATTTAAGCACTAGGAAAGCTATTACTAAAATTATAACATAAAAAACTATGCTTGGAACGGAAATAAAGTTTGAAGACAAAATATCCACCCCAGCTGAAAGCATGGAGGCTGTAAAAACTATAAAGGTCAAACAGATAAGCGCGTTCATAAACACAGAATTTTTTGTAAACGCGTGAAGTTTATATATGTTATCAAAATGCTTATCTTTACCTATATTTAAGAGCAGTTTGAAAACATAGTAAAATAGAATAAATAATATAGGAAGAAAGAATAGACTATAAACACCAAATCTTGCAAAGAATACAGAAATTTCTCTACCGCTAGCAAAACCTGCGCCTATCATAGTTCCCACAATTAAAAAAACCGCTGGCAAAACCTTTTTCATATTTGTAGTTTATGGATACAATTTTTTTTATAGAACAAGTAAAATAAAAAATGCCCAATTTAATGGGCATTTTTACTCTAATAAGTGTTAACTTCTGGTAGTTTATTTTTACTGTTTTCTTCTTCTACATCGGCAACTAGACACTCCGTGGTTAGAAGTACGCTCGCAACGCTTCCTGCATTTTCTAAAGCACTTCTTGTCACTTTGGTTGGATCTATTATACCACTCTCTACCATATCTACATATTTGTTATTGAGTGCATCAAAGCCGTAATTTGCATCGTCTATATGTTCGTAAATCTTATTTACTACAACTCCGCCGTCCACGCCAGAGTTCTTTGCTATCTGCCTTATTGGCTCTTCAATAGCTCTTAGAACTATGCTTGCGCCAGTTTTTTCATCTCCACTTAGTTTAGCTACAAGTGCATTCAATTTACTTGCAGTTTTAAGCAGTGCAACTCCGCCACCAGGAACTACGCCCTCTTGGCTTGCCGCCTTGGTTGCTGCTAACGCGTCTTCAATTCTTAGCTTTTTCTCCTGCATTTCAACTTCTGTTGCTGCACCAACTTTAATTACGGCAACGCCACCAGCTAGTTTTGCAAGGCGTTCTTCTAATTTTTCCTTATCATAGTCACTGGTTACAGTTTCAAGTTGAGCACGAATAGATTTAATTCTATCTGCTATATCATTCTTTTCACCTGCACCGTCTACTACTGTAGTATTATCTTTATCTACTTTTACAAAGCGCGCTCTGCCTAGCATAGATAGGTCTGTTTGCTTTAAATCTAGCCCTAATTCTTCGGAAATAACCTTTCCGCCTGTAACTATGGCTATATCTTCAAGAAGAGCTTTTCTCTTGTCGCCAAAAGCTGGAGCCTTTACTGCAACGCATATAAATGTTCCTCTTAACTTATTTAAAACAAGTGTGGCAAGCGCTTCGCCTTCAATGTCGTCTGCAATAATTAAAAGTTTTCCGCCAACCTTTACAATTTGCTCTAAAAGTGGCAAGATATCTTGAATTGTAGAAATCTTTTTATCTGTAATAAGTATGTAAGGGTTTTCAAGCTCTGCTACCATCTTTTCCATGTTTGTACTCATGTAAGGTGAAAGATAGCCTCTATCAAACTGCATACCTTCAACTACGGAAAGCTCTGTTTTCATGGTTTTAGCTTCTTCCACGGATATAACTCCGTCCGCGCCAACCTTTTCCATAGCTTTTGCAATTAAACTGCCTATCTCATCATCGCCTGCTGATATGCTTGCAACCTGAGCAATCTCCTTAGATGTGCTAACCTCTTTAGAAATTTTCTTAAGCTCTGCAGTTGCAGTTTCTATTGCCTTTTGAATACCTTTCTTTAAAATTATTGGGTTTGCGCCTGCTGTGAAGTTCTTTAAACCCTCACGAATGATTGCCTGAGCGAGTACGCAAGCTGTGGTTGTGCCGTCACCTGCTACATCGTTTGTTTTAACGGAAACTTCCTTTATTAGTTGAGCGCCCATGTTTTCAAATGGGTCTTTAAGGTCTATTTCCTTAGCTATTGTCACGCCATCGTTAGTGATAAGTGGTGTGCCATATTTTTTATCAAGCACTACATTTCTGCCCTTTGGTCCAAGTGTGATTTTTACAGTGTCGGCAAGCACATTCACACCTTTTTCAAGCTCCTTTCTGGCGTCTTCGCCGTATTTAATTTGTTTTGCCATAATTTTACCTCCTATTCAATTACTGCGAGTACATCTGTTTGTCTTATAACAATAAGTTCCTCGCCCTCAAATTTTACCTCTATTCCTGCATATTTTGAATACAAGATTTTATCCTTTGGCTTTACTACCATTTTAACTTCTTTGCCGTCCACAAGCCCGCCTTCGCCTACTGAAATTACAGTGGCTAACTGGCTTTTTTCTTGTGCTACAGCTGGTAGCATTATGCCTCCTTCTGTTTTAGATTCCGTTTTTAATGGTTTGATTACAATACGGTCAAAAAGCGGTCTTAATATCATAAAAAAATCCTCCTTTTAAGAATACTTTTTGCTCCTTCTTCATAGCAATATAAGTGATAGCACAAAAAGGGGGAAAATAGCAAGCAACTATGACAAAAAATCAAAAAAAGACAAAATCTGGTAAGTTATTTGCACTCACTATATGCCTACTTTGCTTTGCTCTTTGCATTACACTTGCAGATCTATTTTCCACAGCACTAACAGCGGGAAATTTTACTGGACTATTTTCTTCTGCCAGCAAAATTTCATCATATAACATCTATGCAATATGTATGTTCCAAAGTTCAATTCAAGGCTCCGCGGAAGAAAGTTCTAGCCAAGTTAAAAGCCAAGGAGGCGCAGGATACATATATAACGACAGCTCTGTATATTATGTTCTTGCAAGCGCTTACGAGCAGGAAAACGATGCTGAACTTGTAAAGGAAAACTTAGAAAGCTCTGGCTACTCCCCTACCATAATTACAATTATAGTTCCAGAGATTGATATAACTTCAAATCTCTCTGCAAATGAAAAGAGCGCACTAAGTAGCGCGCTAAATATTTTTAAATCAACCTATCAAAATTTATATGACCTATCTATAAGCCTAGACACCTCAATAAAAACTGAAACAGATTGCAAACTTGAGCTTAATGACATATCATCAAGTGTAAATAAAGTTAAAACAACTTTTGATGCTACTTTTAGTTCTAAACTAACAAACTCCACATTAAATGTAAAATTAAAACTTGATAACCTATGCGAAATTTTAACTGAACTTATAGATTACACTGCCACCTCTTCAGTTCCCTTTGCTTCTAAATTAAAATACACCTATTTAGAAACCATTAATTTAAATAAATCACTTTGCAAAGAAATTAATAATGAAATTTAATTTTTTCTGTAAGCCTTTTAACTTGCCTTGCCACGCCATCAGAATTATCAAAAAATTCAATATCATCACCTAAAATTATTTTTAAATTTTCTTTTAGATAGATAAAGTGAGTGCAACCTAAAATAATTCCTTTAATATTTTTTAATTTTTTTCGAGAAAAATATTGAATTAAAATAGGATTTAAAACATTTAAATTATTAATATTTTCATCTATTAATTTTGGTAAATCTTTTATATATATTTTTTTGATATTTTTAAAACATTTACATGTATTTTTTGTAGCGAATAAAATAACTTCACTTTTTTTATATTTTTTTAATGCAGGTTTTATTGCTGGTTCTGTTCCAACAAAAATTTTATTATAAAATTTCTGCCTTAAATGTTTGATGCAATTGGCAGTTAAGGTGTTACAGCCAAGCACAATTATTTTAGGGTCAAAAAGGTCCACCACAGTTTGCACTAAATTTTCTGCAATTTTTAAAAGTTCGCGCTTAGGCTTATTGCCGTAAGGCGCGTTTTTTGTGTCCGCAAAGAATACAAAATTTTCATTTGGCATAAGCCTTTCGCACGCCCATAAAATATTCTTTCCCCCAAGCCCACTATCCACCACCGCTATAACATTTTTCATAGTGAATATATATGAAAATTTAAAGGAGTTTGTAAAATTTAAAATATTTAACCAATACCACGACTTAACTCCTATTTTGCATCCTTAAAATCTTATTTTAGTCTTATTATATCACTAATAGTACTCATTTTCAAGATTTTTAGTATATTTTTATCTCTTATAATATTAATAGTCTTTTGTAATTTAGGGTATACTTATTTATATAAGGATAATCTTATGGAAATTAAAGATGTATTACACAGACTAGTATATGTTAGAAATAAAGCAAATCTTTCTGCAAGAGAATTAAGTTTACGCATGGGTAAAAGTAGCCAATATGTTTCTAAACTTGAAAGTGGAAATATTGTTTTGACTGTTGAAAAACTAATTGACATTTTAAATATTTGCAACTTCCCTATTGAAAGGTTTTTCTATGAAAACATTGACGCCTACGAGAATGATAAAATACTTTTAAATTTAATAAAATCATTACCTGAAAATAAAAAGAAAAACATAATTGAATTTATTGACAAATAAAAGCACACTAAGAAAATTCTTAATGCGCTTTTTATTTTACCATAGCTTTACTTTACCAGTAACTTCATCATAATACCAGAAATTACCTGGGAAAGTTGGCTCTTCTTGTTTGTAATTGTATGTTTCGCCGTTAAATTCTAATACATTATAGCTTACCCAATGCGCGTATCCTTGGTCTAGTTTGCAATAGGTTTTGTAAGATTCTATGTAGTTATTTGCTTCGTAATAATAATTTATATCACTGCTTGTGCTTACGCTTAACGACCTATGCGCTCCGCGGATATACACATTTTCTATGCTTGGACAAGAGTTAAATGCATTATACACTATTGATGTAACATTTGCACCTATCTCTATTGTTTGAACGTAACTGTAACTAACAAAATATGCTGGAATGTATTCAACGCCGTCTGGAATTACTATTGTTTTTGTTACTCTATCATAATCTAAATAATCGCCACCATAACAGCCAGCAGTAAGCATAGTAACATTTTCTGGAATTAGGCTTGTTACGCCGTCTTCCTGGTTAACCCTGCCAAGTATTAATATGTTATTAATTACTACGCAGTTATCAATTGTAAATAGTTCGTTTTCTAGAATTGGGCAGTTGTTGAATGCTCCACGACCTATATAAGTTAATGTTTCTGGGAAGCTTTCCGTTGTGTTAAAACCACTATTTGAAAAAGCATAATTTTCTATTCTTTCAAGCGAACTTGGTATATTCATAGTAAGTTTGCTTGTTAAACTGAAAGCATTTCCATCAATTATGGTAACGTTATCTGGAAGTTCTAGCTTTTCTAAATTGGTGCAACCATAAAATGCCTGTTCTCCAATGGTGCCTTCCCTTGTGTTTTCAAGGTCACTTTCATACATTAAAACTTGTTTTAGTGTAGTTGAATCTTTGAAACAACGATAGCCGTAAGTTGCAACCGTGTCTGGAACATATAGTGTTTCTATGGTATTATTGCCACCAAGGGCAATTGATACAACTGGCAAACCGTCTATTTCCGCTGGAATATAAACTGTACCTTTAAATTCTGTGCCCGTAACGGTTACATTTTGGTTATAAGTGTTTTTAGTATACTCCACTATTGCCGTAGCATAGAAGTTTTTATAGACACTATGGTTGCCAATTTCCGTTATGCTTGAAATTTCTGTTGTAAGTTCTGCGCTAGAATAGTTCTTGTCATCTTTTACTTCAAAGGCATCTTCTGGCGCAAAATTTTCTAGAGTTACTGGGAACTGGTCAAAGGTGTAATAGTCCGTTTTAAATAGGTTTCCGCTTAAATCGTAATAATTAATTTCATAGTTTAACTTCTCATAAACTGCTTTAAAGGTTGCATCTACGCCCCAAGATGGAAGGCTAGTATAAGGCTTATTTCCTGGCATATAGTAGCCGTTTATTGTGTAACCTATATGAACATAATGCTCTTTTTCAAGCTTTGGAAGCTCAAAGTTATCAAAATATGTGAAAGTTTCGAAAAGTTCTTCCCCTTCAGCTAGTGTTCCGCCGTCTAGATCGAAAGTTGCCTTATATTTGGTAGGTTCAAAAATAGCTTCAAAGGTTAAATTTCCCGCCCTATTTTGTACTGTGTAATCGAGCTTAGGCTCCCTAGTTTCGTCTTGTAAACATATCCAGCCTAGAAAATCGTAATAGTCTTTTTGTAAGTCATTTGGTAAAGTGAAAGTATCTTCAATAGTGTACCTTCTTTTGAAAGTGTGGATAACACTACCATCGTTTAATTCAT
>CALVYR010000035.1 GCA_944372325.1 uncultured Clostridia bacterium
AAAATAATTTTGCCACATGGCTTTAAGGTTGTGCGACCAGAAAAAGTTGAATCTATGGAACAAGAAAACTTGTTTGCAATTGGCCCTGTATATAATGAGCACATAAATGAAAATAGTTTTGTGGTATTCGATGTTGAAACGACTGGTTTAGATGCTGATACCTGTGAAATTATAGAAATTGGCGCAGCTAAGATAGAAAATGGAAAAATAACGGAAAAGTTTCAAACTTTAATAAAGCCAAGTAAGCCAATAAGCGACCTTATTACAAACCTTACTGGCATAGATAATAGTATGGTAGAAGATGCTCCAGATATTAGAGATGCCATAAAAGACTTCCATTATTTTTGTGAAAATACAATACTTGTAGGCTATAATATAAACTTTGATATAAAGTTCATACAAAACGCTGGCAGGCCAGAAAATTGTATGTTTACAAATAAAATAGAGGATGCCATGGCGCTTGCCAGAGAAAAATTGAGGCTTGGCAATTATAAGCTTAAAACAGTTGTAAACGAGCTTAACATAAAACTAGACAATGCGCACCGTGCTTATAATGACGCATTAGCCACAGCAAAAACATATTTAAAACTAAATGAGATAGGTTAATGTATAAAAATCTTTCCTTTTATCAAAATAAGAAGGGAAGATTTTTTTGAAACGAACTATTATTTTAAGATACTTTTCTATATTTTCAATATTATGCTATGTAGCAGTTTTAGCATATTCCTTTATTGTTGGAAACTTTTTGGAAGAGTGGTTTTCTTTAGCAGTACTTTTGCTTGGCTTTAATAGTTTACTTAAAAGTTGGTTTTTTGAGCTTGATTCTAGCTTATATATTGGAAGTGTGTTTATATTTATTGGTGTATCATCCTTAATTCAAAATTTCTTCTTGTTTTCCTTGTCGGAATTTTATCCATGGTATATTTTTTCGCTTGCTTTTGGTTCACTTATGGTTTTTTCAATATTTCGCCAAAAAATTCACTTTAAATTATTTGTTATTGTGTGCCTAGAAGTGATAATATTATTTATATATAAATTAGGGTGGTTGCCAAAAGTTTTGTTTTATGTTATAAATACACTATATTTACTTTTTATTCTAATGCTGTTTATAATATCTATTAGAAAAAATACAAGGAGCTAGAGTTATGTTTAAATCTGAAAAAAATGGTTACTCAAAACAAGAAGTGGATTCATATATTAAAAAGCTTGTAACGGACCATGATAAGGAAATCATGGAGTATAAAATGAAAAATCTAGAGCTTGAAAAGAAGCTTTTAGAGGAAAAGCCAGATAAACGAGGTGATGAGTTTGCTGAAACGCTAGCAAATGCAATGGAAAAAGCAAAGCAAATTGAAATGAGTTGGCGTAATATCTATAAGCTAAAAATTCAACAACTAGATTTACTATATAATCGTTTTCAAACCCTGTTTACAGAAGCTCTTGAAAAATATCCTCAACTAGAAAATATAGGCAATATAAAAAATGTTATAGATGAATTTAAAAGTGCTGTAAAACTTGCAATGCAAGAAGATTTCAACACTGAAATTACAGCTCCTGTTCAAACGGATAATGACACAATAAGGCGTCTACTTTCTAAAATGGCAACCTATGGTAAAGATCAAGAAGAAGTGCGCACAGTTAAGGTTAAGCGTAGGAGAAATTTGCGAGATGGCAAAGGTGACATATTTTATGAGGAGAAGAGTAACATCAAACCAATAGCTGAAGTTGATATGGAAGGAAATGATAACTACGATAGTCCTGTAGAAAAATTTTTACATGAGGATAGTAGTGATGCTACATACACAAACTTTTTATCTAAAAACCCTAAATCTAATGGTTTAGAGCCAAACGAGAGTGGTTTTGACTTAAAAGAAGCAGTAAATCCTACAGAGGATTTAGAGGAAATAATGAAGGCTTTCAATTTCTATCCAGGGAAGAAGTAGCTCGAAAGCCAAATTTTAAACAAGTTTAAAATTTAAAAATTGCTAGCTCAATTTTTGCGCTTACTAGCGCGAGGCTTTCTCGCAAGACTAAGGTTTTAAAGCCTTAGTTTTTTTATGTCGTATCATAAAACTTTTTACTATAGAAATGATAGAAGTACTAGCCTATCAAAAAAATCTTCTAACCCCGAATTTTTGTTCAAGCTTCAGGTTGAAAGGAATGGAAAATAAAAAAATCACAAAAGCCTATAATTTCGCTTGACAAAAATGCGGGGGGGGGTAGAATGAGGTATCCAAAATTTTTTTGGATACCTCATTCTACCCAAATGTACAGAAGTTACAAAAATGAATGTAAAAATAGGCATGAAAGAAAAGCGCGTTAGCATTTTTGTAATAAAACTGTTTTTCTTCGAAGCGTTTACTTCGCATGAGAGTACCGACCAAACTCCCAGCGTAAGCGGAGTTTGCGTTTGGTCGGTATAAGAAAAATTTTAAGCGAAAGAGGCGAGTGTTTGTGATTAGCAAACCCGCCCAAAGCGCAAAAATTTTTCCTGCGGGGGGGGGTAGAATGAGGTATCCAAAAAAAATTTAACTTTAATTGAATATTTACCAACATATGTTAAAACCACCAGCTTAAGCTGGTGGAATTTTTTTTATTGGCAGAAATTTTTCTTGATTAAAAAATTTTTAAAAATTTTGGCATAAAATGCTTGACATTTGGATATATTAGGTATAAAATGCTAGCAGTCGAGTGAAAAGAGTGCTAGCAAAGTGTAAAGTTTCAACATATACTTTAAAAGGAGGCAGGCTTGAAAGAGGATAAACTTAAAGGCAGAAAACATGAACTCATGATAGCTGTGGTTGAGGACTATATCAAAGATGCAAGCCCTATCACTAGCGGTGGAGTGCAGAAAAATCATTTAACCGATGTCAGCACTGCAACGCTTAGAAACGAGCTTAGCGCATTAGAGGCAATGGGTATGCTAAAACAACTTCACACCTCTGGCGGTAGAGTTCCAACACCTCTTGGTTATAAATATTATGTAAATCATCTTCTTCAAGGGCTAACGCTTAATTATGACCAACTTGACGGAGTTAAAAACCTTCTCGACGAAAGAACTAAGAGTTTATCTGAAATTGTATCTGGCATTGCAAAAATTATAAACAAAGCGGTAAAATATCCAACTGTTATATATATAAATGGTTACGACAAGCTTGTGGTAGATAGCATAAAGATTATTCCGCTCGTAGGCGATAGCGCACTTGCATTAATTCAAACATCTAGTGGTTATTTAACAAACACACTGGATGCAAAAGCTTCTAATCAGGCGTATAGCGATGCTTCTAATTATCTTACTAAAAAGTTTTCTGGAAAAACTTTGGGTGAGATGATGAGGGACATGGAAGAACTAGAAAAGAATATGCAAGAAGAGATTGCAGGCTTTAAGGAAGTTTTAGATACCCTTATTGATGGCGTAAAAAAATTCGTTGAAGAAAACAATTTAAATATTCGTCAGGATAAAGCCATAGATGTACTAGATGGTTCTGCGGACGAAGACCAGACAAGAAAGATGATGAAGCTACTCGGCGACCAGGAAGAACTAGAGCGTGCGCTAGAAACAAGCAGTGAAGAACTTAGTTTTGAAATGGTAGATGATGACGAGGAATATTCCGGTCTGGCAGTAATTAAAGCGCCTCTTTGCATAGATGGAACGCCTGTGGCATCCATTGGTGTGTTTGGACCTCAGCGTATGGACTACAAAGGTATTGCCTCAGCACTTAAAGTTATTATGAACGAATTAAAAGGAGAGGATAATGAAACATAGAATAAAGCCTTTAGAAGATGAAGAAAAGAACTTAGAAAGTAGTGCTGACGAATGTGAATGCGAAGAATGTTGCTGTGATGATGCTTGCGAAACTGAAAATCATGAAACTTGTGGCTGTAAAAATGAGAATTCAGATTGCCAAGACGAACAGGAATGCTCCAAAAATGGTGAACACAAACACGGCGAACATTGCAAACATAATCACGAACACTGCCACCACGATACTTCTAAGGAAGAAGAATACTTAAACATGGCGCGTGTAATTCAAGCTGACTTTGATAACTTTAGAAAAAAGAGTTATGAGCAAATTCTTCAAGCTCGTCAGGAAGGTGAAATACAAGCCATAGAAGCCTTTTTGCCCGCACTTGATTCTTTCAACGAAGCAAAAAAGATGATAACGGACGAAAAGATTTTGCAGGGCGTTGAGATGATTGAAAAGAAAATTTTGGAAGCTCTAAAAATGCTTGGAGTGGAAAAGATTGAGGCTGAAGGAAAGCCCTTTGATCATAATCTTCACAATGCCATAGCAATTACTCACGACAATTCTCTTGATGACGATGTGGTTCAAGCGGAGTATCAAGCGGGTTATAAATTCAAAGATAAAGTTATAAGATATTCTCAGGTTATTGTAAATAAAAAGGAGGAAAAATAATATGGGAAAAATTATAGGAATTGACTTAGGAACGACAAACTCTTGCGTTGCCGTTATGGAAGGCGGTAAGGCAACAGTTATACCAAACGCTGAAGGTGATAGAACAACTCCTTCCGTTGTGGGTTTTACAAAAGATGGTGAAAGACTTGTTGGAAAGGTTGCAAAGCGTCAAGCCATTGCTAACCACGAAAACACAGTCACATCCATTAAAAGGGAAATGGGGACAGATCATAAAGTGAAATTAAATGGAAAAGAGTATACTGCTCCAGAAATTTCAGCTATGATACTTTCAAAATTAAAGCAAGATGCAGAAAGCTATCTTGGTTCTAAAGTTACTCAAGCTGTCATTACAGTTCCAGCTTACTTCAATGATAGCCAGCGTCAAGCTACAAAGGATGCAGGTAGAATTGCAGGTCTTGAAGTTTTAAGAATTATCAACGAACCAACAGCAGCAGCTCTTGCATATGGTCTAGATAAAGGCGAAAACAAAAATCAAAAGATTTTAGTTTACGACCTTGGTGGTGGTACATTCGATGTTTCCATACTAGAAATTGGTGATGGTGTGTTTGAAGTGTTATCTACAAACGGAAATACCCGTTTAGGTGGTGATGACTTCGACCAAAGAATAATAGACCTTCTAGTAGAGGAATTTAAAAAATCTAACGATATAGACCTTTCAAAAGATAAACTTGCTATGCAAAGATTAAAGGAAGCAGCAGAGAAGGCTAAAATTGACCTTTCTTCTACACCAAAAACAACAATTAGTCTTCCATTTATCACAGCTGATGCAAGTGGTCCAAAGCATCTTGAATACGATTTAACAAGGGCTAAATTTGATAGCATTACAGAAGACCTTGTAAAACAAACTTTAACTTGCGTTGATAACGCATTAAAAGATGCAAAACTTACCATGAGTGATATCAATAAGGTTATCATGGTTGGTGGTTCAACTCGTATCCCAGCAGTTTACGATGCAGTTCAAAAACTTACAGGAAAAGAGCCATTTAAAGGTATAAACCCAGATGAATGCGTTGCAATCGGTGCAGCAATTCAAGGTGGGGTACTTGGTGGTGAGGTGAAAGATGTTCTTCTTCTAGATGTTACACCACTTTCACTTGGAATTGAAACTTTAGGCGGAGTATTTACAAAACTTATAGATAGAAACACCACAATTCCAACAAAGAAATCTCAGATATTCTCAACAGCAGCAGATAATCAACCAGGCGTAGATATTCATGTTCTTCAAGGTGAAAGAGAGTTTGCAACTCAAAACAAAACTCTTGGCAGATTTAGCTTAACAGATATTCCACCAGCTCCAAGAGGTGTTCCACAAATTGAAGTTACTTTTGATATTGATGCAAATGGTATAGTCCATGTTTCTGCTAAAGACCTTGGCACAAACAAGGAGCAATCTATTACAATTACATCTTCTTCAAATATGAGCGAAGCAGACATTGAAAAAGCAGTAAAAGAAGCAGAAGCTCACGCTGAAGAAGATAAGAAGCAAAGAGAGCTTATTGATACCAAAAACCAAGCAGACAACATGGTATATCAACTTGAAAAGATGCTTAAAGAAAATGGCGATAAACTCTCACCAGACGATAAAAAGAAACTTGAAGATGCAATAGCTAAAGCTAAGAAAGACTTTGAAAGCAATGATATTGAAGTTATAAGAAAAGCTTTAGAAGAACTTACAACATCTTCAAATGAAGTAGTTACAAAAATGTATCAAAGTGCACAAAACGCTCAAGGCGC
Organism: uncultured Clostridia bacterium; assembly: GCA_944372325.1. GTDB lineage: Bacteria > Bacillota > Clostridia > Christensenellales > UBA1242 > Caccopulliclostridium. The sequence continues at coordinate 6,174 of CALVYR010000035.1, forward strand.
TAACCCAGAACAGCCTAAAAAAGATGACGGCGACCCAGAAGTTGTTGTAGACTAATTTTAAGGCTAGGTTTGCGCCTAGCCTTAAAAAATATATAAAAGGAATTAGTTATGGCTGAAAAAGATTATTATAAAGTTTTAGGCGTAGATAAAAAGGTAAGTCAAGATGAAATCAAAAGTGCCTACAGAAAATTAGCTAAACAATATCACCCAGATATTAATAAAACGCCAGAAGCGCAGGAAAAGTTTAAGGAAATAAATGAAGCTTATGAAGTTTTAGGCGATGAAAAGAAAAGGGCAAACTACGACCAATTTGGTTCGGCAGACGGCTTCCAAGGCTTCAATGGCGGAAATGCAGGTGGTGGCTTTGGCGGTTTTGGTAGTGGTTTTGGTGGCTTTGACATTTTTAATGATATCTTCTCAGCTTTTGGCGGTGGCGGAACTAGAGCCAATGTAATGGAACAGGGTGAAGATATCAATCTTCAAATGACAATATCCTTTGAGGAAGCTGTATTTGGCTGTAAGAAGGATATTAGCATATCTAGAATTGAAAAATGTGAAGCTTGTCACGGAACTGGTGCTAAAAATGGCACTGAATATACCACATGTCCCGATTGTAATGGCACGGGTAGAGTTCGTTATACTCAAAACACTATTTTTGGTACAACTATCCGAGAGGGTGGCTGTAAGAGATGTGATGCAACTGGTAAAATTATTAAAGAAAAGTGTTCATCTTGTTTAGGAAAAGGCTATAAAAAGGTCAATAAAATAGTAACTGTAAAAGTACCGGCTGGCATAGATGATGGTCAAGTGCTTAGAATGGCAGGTTATGGTAATGCTCCATACAAAATGGGCGAGAACGGCGACTTAAATTTAAAGATAAAAGTTCAGCCACATAAAATTTTCAAGCGTGAAGGCTTCGATGTATCCTTTGACCTATGGCTACCATTTACCACACTTCTTCTTGGCGGTAAAGTTGAAATTCCAACTCTAGACGGCAAGAAGACCACGCTAGATATAAAAGAACTTACTCAAACTGGAACAGTTATGAGGTTAAAAAATAAGGGCATAAAATATTTAAACAGAGAAGTTTATGGTGATATGCTAGTTACATTAAAAGCAGAGTTCCCAAAAAGCTTAGATAAAGCTACAAAGGAAAGTTTAAAGGCAGTAGCAACACAAACAGCAAATTTGTATCCAAAATATAAAAAATATATAGACAGCATAAAATAAAAAGTTTAAATTTCTTAAATATATAAAAAATAGGAGTTTAGAAATTAACCCGTAGGGTTAAAACGGACTAATAATTAAAAAGAGAGTGATGCAAGAGCTTGTTTCCTAAATTGCATAGGGG
>CALVYR010000036.1 GCA_944372325.1 uncultured Clostridia bacterium
TTTTTGGTGCCGAAGGCGGGACTTGAACCCGCACATGGTTGCCCATAACGGATTTTGAGTCCGTCGCGTCTGCCATTCCACCACTTCGGCAAGTTTAGTTAGTTTAACATAAATATTTATACTTTGCAACTAAACTAACTAAAAATTATCTATTTTTCAAACGTGTTTTTTATGTATTTATTTCCTTGTTTTTTAATATATTTTTTATATTCACGCTTATAATTTGGAAATAAAGTGTTTAAGTATTTATAATATTCTTTTTTAGGATATTTTTCTAAAAGGTCTAAATCGTGAAAGTCAGGGGTGAGATATTTTATATTAAAATCTTCAAGCCTTAAAATATGTCTGCCAAAGCGCCTTTCGGTAAATAAAAGGACATCAATGCCTCCGCTATTGTATTCAATCATATCTTCTGTGATTTCAGAAACGCTATAGCCGTTTAATTTTTCACAAACTTTACTAGCTATATTTTCAATTTGTTTTGTAGTAAGTTTTTCAGCAAACATTTTTCCTCCTAAACATTTTGTTCTGCTATTTTTATCATTATAGCACACTCAATTCGCTTTTTCAATAGCTCGCAACCATATTTATATGTTCCAAGAATATTTCCTGTTGCATGATAACTGTTTGCTGCACATCCTCCGCTACAGTATAGCTTTGCCCAACAATCTTTGCATTCTGGTCTGGCATATGCATTACAGAGTTTAAACTCATCGCGAACTTTTGTGTTTACAATGCCGTTATAAATATCTCCAAGCTTAAATTTTTCATCTCCTACAAACTGGTGGCAAGGGTAGAGGTCGCCCCAAGGTGTTACAGCTAAATATTCCGTGCCACTGCCACAGCCTGAAATACGCTTATATATGCATGGTCCATGAGTTAAATCTAGCATATAATGATAAAATGTAAAGCCTCTATTTTCACTATCACGCTTAATCATTTCCTTTGCAAGAAGCTCATATTGTTCTTTTAAAATTGGAAGGTCCTTTTCTGTTAGAGCATAGGGCTCATCTGGCGCACACACAACAGGTTCCATTGAAAGTTCTGTAAAGCCAAGATCTGCCATATGAAGAATGTCTTTTAAAAAATCTATGTTGTTATGGGTGAATGTGCCACGAATGTAATAATTTTTTCCGCCTCTGGCTTCAACTAATTTTTTAAACTTAGGTATGATTATATCATAACTTCCTTGTCCAGAAATTGTCTTTCTTAAACTATCGTGAACTTCTTTTCTTCCGTCTAGGCTAAGAACTACATTGCTCATTTCCTTGTTTACAAAAGCTATGACATCGTCATCTATAAGTAGACCGTTTGTGGTTAAAGTAAAACGAAAGTTTTTGTTGTGGAGCTTTTCTTGCTCTCTTGCATATTTTACTAACTTTTTAACAACTTCAAAGTTCATTAGTGGTTCACCACCAAAAAAATCTACCTCAAGGTTGTGGCGTGAGCCTGAGTTTTCAATTAAAAAGTCAAGGGCGCGCTTTCCTACCTCAAAGGGCATAAGTGCACGCTCGCCGTGATATTTACCTTGGCTTGCAAAACAATATTCGCAATTTAAATTGCAGGTGTGAGCTACATGAAGACATAAGGCTTTAATGTCTGTCTTTCTGTTTTTAAAGTCAAAAGCCCGATTTTCATATATATCCTTAGAAAAAAGTTTGCCAGCTTTTTCAAGTTCTTTAATATCTTCTATGCAAGAGAGAATTTCCTCTCTTGTAATAGTTTTATCAGCTTTATATTTCTCTAGCATTGAAGTGATAATTTCTTCCGTGCTTTTTTCTTTGTATAATGAAATTATATCATAAGCTAAGTCATCTACTGTGTGAATAGCTCCGCTGTATGTATCTAAAACTATGTTGTAGCCGTTTAGTTTATATTGATGTATCATTTCTTCCTCGCTTGAAACCCTCGGAAGCAAATTTTGCAAAACAAAATTTTAAAATCGCGTTGCGATTTTTGCCGAGCCTTTGGCTCGGCGCTTCCGAGGGGTATTATTAAAACTTTAAACAAATAAAAAACCGTTCACAAGGAACGGTAAAATTACAAAGCAAAACTTAAGCATTTACATTTTCGCACTTTTGATTTGTAACACCGCAAGAGGTTTTACAAGCGGATTGACAAGAAGTCTGGCATTCACCGCAACCTCCAACGCTTAAACTCTTGTTTAAATCTCTTGTATTAATTGTTGTAATTCTTTTCATAATTCACCATCCTTTAAAAGAAGTTTACAAAAATAAATAAAACTTTGTCAAGCAAATTTAATATTAAGATAAAATTAAACATATAATACTAAAAGAATTTGCAAAGTTTAATTACTTATGCTATAATTTTAACATTAGGAGGGCAGTATGAGAAAAGTACTTTACTTTATTTTTGCAATATTAGGTTTAGCTTACATAGCTTTAATGGCACTTTATGGTGTAAACTTAATGCATCCATTTATGACGGAGTTTTTCACAAGTGAAATTTTTGGTTATATTTCAACTTGGGGTTCACTTGTTATAATTGGTGGTTTTTGTTTTACAAACTTCTTTGGCAAAACATTAAAACTAATATTTTTCTTTTTGCTATTAGCAGCAGTTATACTTTATGTTTTAGCATTTGGCTTCCCACAAATTTTTGCTTAAAAATTTAGTTTAAGGATAAAATAACAAAGTGAGAGAAAAATTTTTAATTGTAGACGGAAATAGTCTAGCCTATAGGGCATACTATGCTATGCCATTTCTTACAAGTCCAGACGGCACAAATACTGGTGCCGTTTTTGCCTTTTTTAATATGCTTTTAAAAGCTATAGAGGATAACATCCCAGATTATATTGCTGTGGCATTTGATTTTTCTAAGCATACATTTAGAACAGAGCTTTTTAAAGATTATAAAGGCACTCGTCAGGAAACGCCTCAAGAACTAAGAGAGCAATTTCCTATTATAAAAAACTTATTAAAAAAGCTAAAAATATCCGTATTTGAAAAAGAGGGGATTGAAGCCGACGATATTATTGGCACGCTTTCTAAAAGTGCAAAAACTACGCATAATTTAATACTCTCTGGCGATAGAGATTTGCTTCAATTAATAGACACCTATTCAGATGTACTTTTAACAAAACATGGAACTACAAGTACAAAAACTATGAATTTAAACACTCTAAAAGAGGAAATGCATATAGTTCCTGCGCAGGTTGTAGATTTAAAAGCACTTATGGGTGATAATAGCGATAATATTCCAGGTGTAAAGGGCGTAGGGTCTAAAACTGCTCAAAATTTAATTGAAACTTATGGAACTCTTGAAAATGTATATAAAAATATTGATGAAATAAAGGGGTCATTAAAGGAAAAACTTATACAAAATAAGGACCTAGCCTATCTATCTTATAAACTTGCTAAAATTAAAACAGATTGCGAACTAGAGTTTAATTTAGCAGACTCTAAACTTCATTTTCCGTTTGATATTTCTATAAAAGAGGAATTTAAAAAGCTTGGCTTTGGAATGTTTTTAAAAAGAAATATTTATTCTGAGATTAAAGAAGTTGAGGAAACTGGGGTAATAGAAGAAGAAATTTCTAGTTATGATACGCTTGAAAATTTAAAAATAGAGGGTTTATTTGCCTTTAATTTCAATAAGAATTTTGAAATTTCTACAGGTAAAGAAAATGTCTACACATTAAAGCAGACCTTTGATTTTTTCTCGGCAAATTTAGATACAAGGGATGCAATTTTAAAGTTAAAAAAGGTTTTAGAGGATGAAACTATATTAAAACTCACCTCAGATTTAAAACCAGAGTTACATCTATTTGATAAACTTGGCATAAAAATTAAAAATGTGTTCGATTTAAAACTAGGAGCATATTTAATTGGCGGAAGTAATAACATTACAACTAGTGTAAATACCTATTTTGAGTTATACGATGACCTTTTAGTAAAGCTTAAAAGTTTAGATTTAGAAAAATTGTATTATAATATTGAGTATCCATTACTCTATGTGCTTTTCGACATGGAAAAAACAGGCTTTAAAATAAATGAAGCTGAACTTAAGGCTTTATCAACAAAATATGTTGCTGAGCTTGAATTTTTAGAAAACAAAATTCAAGAGCTTGCAGGTGAAAATTTTAATATTAAATCACCAAAGCAACTAGCAAGCATTCTTTTTGATAAGCTAGGGCTAAAGGCTAAATTTTTCCATAAAAAAAATTCTACTAACATAGATGTTTTAAATGAACTTGTTAGTGACCATCCAATTGTTCCGCTTATTATAAGATACAGAAAAATTCAAAAACTCCAAAGCACATACATAGAACCTTATCTTGAGATCGTAAAAAATAGCGGAGATATTATACACACAGTTTTCAATCAAACTTTAACGGCTACTGGCAGACTTTCTAGCAGTGAGCCCAATTTACAGAACATACCTGTTAGAAATGAAGAGGGTAAGGTTTTAAGAAAATTGTTTATAAGTAGATTTGATGGTGGCAATATAATTTCCGCAGATTACAATCAAATAGAACTAAGGCTTTTAGCACACTATAGCGGAGATGAAAAGCTAGTTAAGGCATATAAGGAAAACAAGGATATCCACACTTTAACTGCGTCAGAGGTTTTTGGAGTTCCAGAAAGCGAAGTAACACCTCTGCAAAGAAGAAGTGCAAAAGCTGTAAACTTTGGAATAATTTATGGCATATCCGATTTTGGTTTATCTCAGAACGCAAATCTTTCAAGAAAAGAGGCAAAACTTTACATTGAAAAATATTTTCAAACATATCCTAGTGTAAAAAAATATATGGACGACAATGTTAATTTTGCGCGAGAAAATGGCTATATCAAAACCATTATGGGAAGAATTAGACGTATACCTGAAATAAATTCTAACATATATCAAACGCGCCAGTTTGGTGAAAGGGTGGCAATGAATATGCCTCTTCAGGGCTCGGCTTCTGATATTATAAAAATGGCAATGATAAAAGTTGAAAATGCTTTAAAAAATTTAAACAGCAAACTTGTGCTTCAAATACATGACGAACTTATAGTGGATATTTATCCAGGTGAGGAAGAAGAAGTTAAAAATATTTTAAAAGAATGTATGGAAAATGTTGTTACCTTAAATGTACCATTGCCTGTAGATATCAATATGGGGAAGACTTGGTTTGATTGCAAATAGAAAAATTACTGCGCTCTTGGAGCGCAATTTTTTTCAAAAATTGACGCTTTTAACACTTGTAATTTTTCTTATACGCACCAAACGCAAACTCCAGCTTCGCTTGGGAGTTTGGTGCGTACTCTCGTGCGAAGCGAACGCTTCGAAGTTTATAATTATTGTTTTATTATAAATTAGAAGGGTTGAGCAAAGCCCAGCCACATCTAATTCTTCGCTCCCATACTATTCCGTTTCTACACTCTCTTTGCAGTTCTCTCGGATTAGGAGTGTTTATTTGAAGAATTATTTTGCATTTATTGTGCATTATTTTTTTAAATTCTCAGCGCACTCCACATCGTCATTTCGACCGACAGAAATAATAGCTTTTAAATTTCCTACACTTAATGCTAGATGTTAAGTTTGTTAAGTTTTTATCTAATATGGAGTGGAGAAATCTCAGCATATAAAATCTTCGAAGGCTTTTGCAGAGGTTATTTTATCCCATTTAGACCCAAAAACTAAAATAATTCCACATTTAATATAGTTTTTCAACCTTAAGCTTAGCAAATTTCTATTTTTTTGCTAATAAATATGTTATAATGAGGAAAATTAAGAAAGGAGCGAATTATGACTTTAGGTGAAAAAATTAAATTACTTAGAAAAAGTAAGAACTTAACTCAAAATGAGCTAGGTACTCTTCTTAATGTTTCCTTTCAGGCTGTAAGTAAGTGGGAAAAGAATGCTTCACAACCAGATATAGATACCATTAAAAAGCTTTGTGAAATTTTTGAAGTCAATGTTGACGACTTTTTAAAGGATGATTTTTCGCTTAAACCTAATAAAGAGATAGTACATAAAAAGGTAGAAAAGCCTATAACAGCAAGCCAAAGTGTATCCACTAATGAAAAGGCATTAGTTTTAAGTAGAAATCAATTCACTGCAATAGTTTGCTCTGCAGTTGCTTTTATTTTGGTTATTGTGGGAATTATTCTAGCGGTAACTATCCCAAATTCTAGGCGTGGAAATGTTTATGAAAGTGTAAACCCTAGTGTTGTTTGTGTTTCTACAACGGCTGGCAACAATATGCTTTTTGGCTCTGGCTTCTTTATTTCACAAACCCAAGTTGTAACAAACTATCACGTTGTGGCTGGCATTGAAAGCGGAAAGGTTAAACTTTCAGACGGTACAGAACTAAACATTACAAATATAGCTGGCTATGATAGGGAAAGAGATATTGCCGTTTTAATCGTGGATACCGAACCCTTAAAGGATAGCGAAGAGTTTAGCTCTGGAGTTAAAGTGGCAAAACTTGGAAATAGCAATAACATTCGCGTTGGCGATAGAGTCTATGCTATAGGTTATCCGCAGTCATATTTTATTGGAAACAATGTTAGCACACTTACAGAAGGTATAATTTCAAAGACCTCATATATGCACGAGGGCCATTCCTATATTCAAACTACAGCGGATATTACCAATGGCAATAGCGGTGGTGTGCTTGTAAATGAAATTGGAGAAGTTATAGGTATAACAACGGCGCAGCTTTCTGTAACTGGCGAAGATTATATGAATATGGCAATACCTATCAACGACTTAAATAATGTTGATAAAAACCATAACTATACTTTAGAAGAATTTGTGGCTTATAACGCAGTTTACACTATAAGATTTTACATAGATAGCTATGTAGACGAAGTAAGAAGCGTACATTATAACGAAACCGTAGAAAGCTATACTCCTACCAAAACAGGCTACACTTTTGTTCGTTGGAACGACGAGTTTGGAACAGAGTTTAAATTCGATACCCCAATTAATAAAAACACAAACTTATATGCAGAATTTACTCCAAACGAATATACAATAACATTCTTTTTGGATGGAGGTAGCTTAGAAGAGGGCGTAGAAAACACTGTAAAGGTAACTTATAACGAGCCTTTCACCCTTCCAACTCCTACAAAAGAGGGCTTTGAATTTATAAGGTGGACACTTAACGGCTCTGAGCTTCCAGATGTCTATAATATAGCTGACAACAGCATAGCCACTGCAGTTTGGAGAGAAGAGCCTAAAACAATTACATATATTTTAAATGATGGCACAAACAATGATGAAAACCCTACAAGTTTTAGGAACGACGAAAGCCTTACAATTACTTTAAAACCTGCAAGCAAAGATTACTATAAATTTGACGGCTGGTACTTAGATTCTAGTTTTAACACACAAGTTACAGAAATTAATACTTTCGGCGAAGATGATATAACGCTCTACGCAAAATTTACGCCTATTACTTATACAATAGATTATGAATTAAACGATGGTAGTGTTATCCACACTTTCAAAAGAAGGTACACTATTGAAGATACTTTCACTTTACCAAAT
>CALVYR010000037.1 GCA_944372325.1 uncultured Clostridia bacterium
AGTGTTACAACACCAGGAAGTACTACCTACAAAATAGTAGTAACTCTAACAAACTTTATGTCTAGCATTTTGACTAATGAAATTAGTATGAACTTTAAATTTGAAGAAAAGTTGGATGTAGCACTTTCAGGCTCGCAATACTCAGGAGCAACCCATGCAGTACTAGCTCCAACGGGTAGTGGAAGTTTTACAGGCGGAACTACAATAACGGATAGCTCCTCTACAGTAAACTGGGATAGCTTAGAGGCGAACTTGACAACTACAGAAAGAGCAGTAAAGTATAGAATGGAAGTAACAAACAACACAGAGGCTGGCATTAGTGGAACAGGTGCATTTACAATAGTAGGGCAAACTAACCCAACACCAACCACAGCAGGTGGGGTGAATACCTATACCTTTGCAGACTATACAGTAACAGAATACGCCCAGTATATAAAGAATATTCAACCAAATGATACACAGGTGTATGAGTTAGTTATAGAACTAAACGAAAGCGCAACTGCAACCACAGTAAGTGTAAGCATAGCTTTTACTTTTACAGATAGCATAACCTATTCAATAGAATGGGAGGGTTATACCTATAACTATGTAAACATGGGGCACTATCCACAACGCTATGTGGGAAATACTATGAATGCGGAACTAGAGGCTTGGTATACAACCCAAACGCCAGTAGATAATTATACAGCGTATAAAGGTTATACTAGATCAGGAACAAGTGGAAATTACACTTACACTCAAAATGATCCAGTAACCTACGATGCATATAACTACATAGACGGCAACACCTATGTAAGAGTAGATACGCCAGAATTTGATAGTACAAGCACTACTTACATGAACGGGGAAACAGTAACAAATCAAGCATCTTGGTATAAAGTAGAGCCAATTCAATGGAGAGTATTAACAAATGATTATAACTCCACAGGTTATGCTTATCTACTCAGTGAATTAGCTTTAAGTGCCAACACAACCTACTACTACGATTATAATGCTGCAAATAAGCAATCTACTTCAGGTTATGCAGGGTATAAGAGTAGTACAATAAGAGAATTTTTAATTTCAGAAAGACAAGAAGATGAAGAGGGAAACAAGGTATCTGAAGGTTTTTACTATGAAGCATTAACAAGTGAAGAGCAAGCAAAGGTAACAGCAAGAGAGCTTTCAGATAGCGAACTAGACCCAGACAGTTTAATCACAGCAGACACATCAGTAACAGATAGTGTGTGGTTACCAACAAGAGGAGACTACATAAACTCAAGCTATGGTTTTTCAACATCAACAAGCACAGATGGTAATGCAAGGCTCTGTTCACCAAGTGATTTTGCAATAGCGAACCGTGCGAGAGGTGATTCTGTAAGCACAAGTTACACAACGCCAGCTAGGCAGAATGGTGGCACTACATACTACTGGACATCTGCTTCCGCGCGCCCCTCTTCCGGCACCGCAAACTTTGTGAGCGTCAATGGGGCTGTGGGCACTGCAAGTGTGCACGCTACCTACGCCGTCCGCCCCGCTTTGCTCTTTAACCTCTAAACCTAAATTTTCAGCATTTAAAAAATTAAACCTCTAAGCTTTAAGCTTAGAGGTTTTGTATTTTTTATATATTTTATGTGGAAAAAATTATTTTTATTAAAGGTTATTTCCTCTCCATCTTTATTCCTACAAATCTGTCGCCGGCGGTGTACACTATCTCTTTCACATTGCCTACGGCTTTGATGTCGTATTCTACGCGCTTTATAAAATCTCCGTAACCTTGCACTGTTAGGCGCTCAACTTCCTCTTTTAGCGATAGGTTGTTTTCAGATTTGTATCTTCTAATTTGAGCTACTATCTCGCAAACGGCATCACCGTTTTCAATTATATCTTCTGGGGTCATTATGTCTATCTCGGCAAGCTCTGTGTTATGAATGGAAACTTTGTTTTCAAAGGTGCGGAAGTAAGCTTGATATATCTCTTCCGTGATGTGTGGAAGATAGATAGCAAACATTTTAAGCATCTCTTTTAACACATTGAAGCAAGCAAATTGCGCGCTGGCCTTTGAACTTTCGCCATATATTTCTGGCTTATATAGCCTATTTTTTGCAATTTCAATGTAGTTGTCGCAGAAGTTCCAGAAGAAGCGCTCGAGCTCTGCCATAGCAAGGCCAATTTCATATTTTTCAAAGTAAGCTATGAAATAGCGTTGCATTTGGTTGAATTTTGCAATTATCCACTCGTCCATTGGAAGCAAGCGCGTTGGCTTTGGCTCGTAGCCCTCTAGGAATGAGAGCACAAACTTAGAGGCGTTCCAAATTTTATTCACAAGCTTTGCGCCGTTTTTAAATTCTTCATCACTAAAGATAATATCTCTGCCTAAGCTTCCTGTGCTTGCCCAATATCTGGTTACATCGGCAGATCTTTCAGCAAGTAGTGTTTCTGGGCTCATTTTAGAATTTGATTTGCTTTTAGAAATCTTTTCATTTTTGTCTGCCATTACAAAGCCGGATACCATAACATTCTTCCATGGAAGAGTATTTGAGTGGTAATAGGACTTAGCAATCGTGTAGAAGTCCCAAGTTCTAATTATATCGTGTGCGTTAGGGCGGAGGCTCATAGGCATGAGTTTTTTATACATCTCATCATCTTCGCCCCACATTGCATTTATCTGAGGGGTTATAGAAGAGGTCTGCCAGGTATCAAATACATCTGTTTCAGGAATGAAGTCTGTTGAACCGCACTCGCAAGGTGAGCTTGGCTTGCTTACTAGTGGGTTTACAGGAAGGTCCTTTTCCTCGGCTACAATAATCTTTCCGCAATGAGCGCAGTACCAAACAGGAATTGGCACGCCAAAATATCGTTGACGAGAAATACACCAATCGCGGTCTACATTATCCACCCAATTGGAGTAGCGCGCGTGCATGAAAGAGGGGTACCAGTTTATCTCTTTTCCGTTTTTTAAGAACTGCTCCTTTTCCTCAACAAGTTTAACAAACCACTGCTTTTTAATTTTTATTTCCATAGGTGTGCCACAGCGCTCATGAGTTGAAACGGCGTGCACAATTTGGTCCTGTTTTATTAAAAGATTATTCTCTTTAAGGTCGGCTATAATTTCCTCGCGTGCGACCTTAATCTTCTTGCCCTCATATTTTCCTGCAAGCGCGGTCATTCTTCCGCCGTCAGTTATAGCTTCCTTAATTGGAAGATTATATTTTTGTTGCCAGTAAAGGTCGGTTTCGTCACCAAAGGTACAGCACATAACCGCGCCCGTTCCCTTTTCAATGTCCGCCTTTTCATCCGTGAGCACAGGCACTTCAAAGCCGTATAGAGGAACTATAACCTTTTTCCCAACTAGATGAGAATATCTTTTATCTTCAGGGTTTACAAACACGCAAACGCAGGCAGAAAGAAGCTCAGGGCGCGTTGTGGCTATCTCAAGATATTCCTCCGAGCCAGAGATATAGAACTTTAAGTGGTTGAAAGTGGAGGCGATATCCTTACTTTCAAGCTCGGCTTGTGCAATGGATACCTGACATTCAGGGCACCAAATGGCGTCCTTTTCAGCATAGTAGATTTTGCCCTTTTTGTATAGGTCTAAAAAGCTCTTTTGAGATAGCTTTTGCACCCTTGGACTAATTGTGTTGTAACTATGGTTCCAATCTGCGCTAATGCCATCGCGGATAAAAAGTTCTTTAAATTCCTTTTCATATTTTTCCACGGTCTGCATACATTTATCTCTAAATTCTTCACGGCTCATCTCGTGCGCGCGCACGCCATATTCCTTTTCTACAAGCCTTTCAGTTGGAAGCCCGTTATCATCAAAGCCAAAGGGGTATAGCACATTATACCCTCTCATTCTCTTGTATCTTGCCACAAAGTCGGCTTGTGAATAGGAAAATATATGGCCTATATGAATTTTTCCACTAACCGTTGGTGGAGGGGTGTCTATAGAAAATATTTCCTTTTTAGAATTTTTATCAAATTCATTTACCTTGTTTTCTTGCCAAAATTTTTCCCACTTTGGTTCGCTTTCTCTAAAATTATACTTGTCTAACATATTTTATCCTTTTAACCTTGTAATTTTATTGCTTTTCGCGCTTTTTGTCAATCTTCTGAATAATATTTTTGTTAAAACAAATAATAGGGATATGAAAAAGGGAAAGAAGTTTTTTTTAGTAACGCTAAGTTTAGGGCTAGCCGTGCTTGCAGTTTTTGCATTCACGCAGTTTACCTATGGGCTTAGTGTGTTTGATAACAAAAAGTTCTATAACGGCACACAGGTGAATGGTGTGGATGTGTCTGGCATGACGGTAGAGGAAGTGTCAAACATAATTTCAACTAAAATGATAAGCTCCAGAGGTGATGTTAGCCTAACGCTTAAATATGGCGATAAAATTTACAAGTGGACAGGGGAAGACTTTGAGGTAAACAATGAAATTTTACCTGCCGTGCAAGAGGTATTTGCCTACGGCCGAGAGGGCAATATATTTGAAAGGCGCGGAACAATAAAGCAGATTAAAAATGAGGGCTATAAGGTTACAATTCCTTACACCTATGTGCTTGGTGGAATTGATGAAAAACTAGAAAGCGTGGCAGAAGATATAGATGTAGAACCTAAGGACGCAGTAGTTCACTTCGACCCGTCTAGCAAGGAAATCTTCACATATGAAGATGAGGTTATTGGCAAGAAAGTGGATATAGAAAAGCTTAAAAATGACATAAACACAGCTTTTCAAACCAGCCTTCAAGTTGTGGTGGATATACCAGTAATTGAAAGCGTTCCAGAAGTTACTGTGGAGGAACTAAAAAAGGATATAGCGCTTCGCGGAACTTTTGAAACCTCTATAAAAACCTCTAAAGCAGACAGAAAACACAATGTTAAACGCGCGCTAAACTCCTTTAACGGAATGATAGTTCAAGCGGGCGAAGAGGTATCTTTTAACACAATAACAGGCTCGAGGACGGCGGAAAACGGCTATAAAAAGGCAAATGTAATATTAAACGGCGTGTATGTGGAGGGCACAGGTGGCGGAGTTTGTCAAGCCTCAACCACACTTTATAACGCACTCATCTTATCCGATTTAGAGATACTAGAGGTCAACCCACATTCTCTTCCACCAAGTTATGTACCTCTAGCCTTTGATGCCATGGTCAGCGAGGGCTATTCCGATTTGATATTTAAAAACAGCACAGAAAAGCCTATCTACATTAGAACTTACGGCGATGACAACACGGTAGGGGTAGAGATATATGGTCAGCCATTCCCAGAGGGGTTAAAGATTGTAAGAAAGGCAGAGTTTGTTGGCGTGTTAAATCATCCTGGCGATAGAATTGTTAAGGACACGGAAAAGCAGTATACAGATAAGGTGACCTATGAGGGCGAGTATTTAAGGCTAAAATATCCTCAAGAGGGCTACCACTCTAAAGCGTATTTACAGTACTATATGAACGACGAGCTGGTGGACGAAGTTTTAATTCGTGATGAAAAATATCTGCCTCAGGAGGGGATAATAATTGAGGGTACGGAAAAACTAATTGAGGGCATGACGCTTCCAGAAAACACAGTTAGGTTTATTCCGCCTCAAACCTCAAGCACAACTAAGGGTGAAAGCGTGGAAAAAAAGATAGAAAAGGAAAACCCAGCAAATTTAAACCCATAGTTACAGGCTGCCCCAAAACGGCGCGAACGAAAAATTTCTAGAAATTTTTCTTACTGCGTTTACTGAAAAACGCCTAAAAACAGTCATTTAGGTCACTAAACTCCTGCTTTTGCGTCAAAAGCTTCGCTAAAAAGCATTTTGTACACAAAATGCAAGTTACGCTTGCTTTTTCCTTTCCCCAAAAATTATTTTAATTTTTGGGGACCCCGAAGTAGTCGAGCCTTGCCTCGCTTGTTTTTGAACAGCCTGATTTAATTTGTCTACAGTCTGATACGGAAAATAATTCCGTATTTTTTTATTTGCAAAATAAACTAATTTAAAGTATAATTTAATAGGAGAGAAAAATGAAAATATACAATAAATTAGTTAGAGATAAAATTCCTGAAATAATAGAGAAAAACGGCCAAACCTGTAAAGTTCGCAAACTGGATGATGATGAGTATTTATCTGCCTTAAACGCAAAACTTAAAGAGGAAACCATGGAGTATCTAGAGAGCGGGGAGGTGGAAGAACTTGCGGATTTGGAAGAGGTTATAAGGGCATTACTTTGCGCTAAGGGCGTAAGCTTTAAGAGGTTTGAGGCAATAAGAAAAGAAAAGGTAGAGAAGCGTGGTGCATTTAAACAAAAAATCTTTTTAGAAAGCGTGAATTAAAAATTTAAAGTAATACAAAATAATAATTGACAAGGTAAAGAAAAGTGTGTTAAACTAGCAAAGTCTAAAGAAAGGGCGTAAAAATTCAAAGGGCGCTTAGTATTTAGTTAAACTAGCAAATGCGTTTATTCTAAGTTCTAAGGTTATTAAAGGTGTTACCCGCAAAGTTTACTAGAAATAAAAATATTAAGCCGAAGAATTTGAGCGGAAAACTTGCCACAGAGGGCTTTTCTTAATCGCTCTCTTGCCCCTGCCAACCTTAGCAGGGTCGCCCACAGAGTTTTCTAAACCAAACAACTTAATAACATATGGAGAAATACCCAAGAGGCCGAAGGGGCTCCCCTGCTAAGGGAGTAGGTCGGGAAACCGGCGCGAGGGTTCAAATCCCTCTTTCTCCGCCAATTGTGAGCAATCCGAACCCTTTGGGCTAGATTGCTCCTTTTTATTTTCTATATATTCAATTTCTTGTGATATATCTGGCTTTTCACTTAACTTTAATTGCTTGCTTTTATCACTTGTTATATTAAAGTAAATTTCACAATGGTCATCATATAAAACAACTCTATTTACAAACATATCAAT
>CALVYR010000038.1 GCA_944372325.1 uncultured Clostridia bacterium
TCAAAAACCCCTCAAGGTATTTCCTTGAGGGGCTATTTTATTTTTTCTTTTCTTTCTTTTTGCGCTCTTTAAACATTGGGGCTATCCACTTTTCTATATAGGGGAAAGCAAACTGAAGTGGTACGGAGTATAACGCTACTATTCCTAATATTAAGAACACTGTGCCGTTAAAGATCTGCATTTCAAAGAATTCTGGCATAAGCGCGGTTACCGCTATAATGCAAACTCCGCTTAAGATTACACAAAAGGTTCTTAGCGCGTTGAATGGGAAGCAGAGCTTTACTAGGTTTATAAACCCAGATACTGTTAGAACTAACACACAGAGCGTTTGTTGTTCCGCTACATTTATTACAGAGAATTTTCCTAAAATTAGCACTACGCCAACATTAAGTAGCATTAAAAGCGCACTTGGAACAGCCTTTTTTAACACCATTGGAATGAAGTTGCCTTTAATCTGTTCATCGTTGGGTTGAAGCGCAAGTAGGCATGAGGGCACGCCTATTACAAAGAATTCAAGTAAGGATAACTGCTTTGGTGTGAATGGATAAGATATAGCAGAGAAGGTCACTAGAGCAATTAAGAGTATGATTGTGGAAAGTGTGATTGTAAACAGCGTTTTCATTAAAAAGAGTGTGGAAGATTTTTGAACATTGTTTATAACCTGTCTGCCTTCCTTTACAACCCTTGGCAGTGAGGAAAACTTGCTATCCATTAAAACTAAGCTGGAGATATTTCTTGCCACATCGCTTCCGTCTGCCATGGCTATGCTACAATCCGCCTCTTTTAAGGCTAAGGTGTCGTTTACGCCATCGCCCGTCATGGCCACAACATAGCCAAGCGTTTTAAGAGTTTTTACTAGAATGTGTTTTTGTTCTGGAGTAACTCTTCCAAACACTGTGTATTGGTCTGCAATGGTCTTTACCTGTTGCGGGCTAAGGTTTTCTAGACTTATACATTTTTCCGCATCCTCAACACCCACGCGCCTTGCAATCGTGCTTACGGTGTTTGGGTTGTCTCCTGAAATTATCTTTATTTTAACGCCGTTAGTTTTAAACCAATTTATTGTGTCTATTGCGTCATCGCGGATATGGTCTACAAGAGTGATAATTCCTAAAGGCTGAGTGGTGGCGGGCAAACGGTCTAGATGTTCTTCATCTATATCTTCCTGAGTTTTAGAAATTAGTAGCACTCTTTCACCAAGCTTTGCTCTTTCCTCTATTAGAAGTTTTATCTTCTCTGAAAGATTTTTACAGCTAAATTCTGGAGCTCCAAGAAGATAGGTGCTATCTCCAAGCCTGGTGGCTGAATATTTTCTATCTGAGGAGAACTCTATAACTTTTCCAACCTCTAGCGCGTTTTCCGTTCCAAACTTAGAAAGCAGTGCATTAAAGGTGGAGTTTGAAGTTTTTTGAACAGATAAGATGTTCTGCACTAAAAGCTCAAAGTTTACGCTTTCATCAAAACATTCATAGTGAATTACATTCATGGTGCCGTCTGTGATTGTTCCAGTTTTGTCTAGGCATAGCATATTAGTTCGGGCAAGCATTTCAATGCTGTATAGGTCCTTAACAAGGGTGTGCTTGGTGGCAAGCTTTATTACCCCTACGGTTAAAGCAATAGTAACTAGCAAAAACATTCCCGCTGGAACCATACCTGTAAGGGAGCCACAAGTTTTTGTTATGGCAAGCTTTAGCCAGTTTGGGTCGCCAGCATAACTTAGGTAGTTATTTAAGAACATCAGTCCGCCAATAGGTATGATTATTATTCCTATATATTTTATTATTGTTTGAAGGTCTTTAAATAGGTTGGAGTTGGGCTTTTTAAACTTTTTGGCTTCTGTGGCTATTGTTTGAATATAGCTGTCGCCAATAAGTTTATCCACTCTTGCTAGCACTGTACCAGAAAAGATAAAGCTTCCAGCAAGTATGGTATCTCCAACTTTTTTTCTTATGGCATTACTTTCCCCTGTAAGCAAACTTTCATTTAACTCAGCTTCGCCAGAAACAATAATGCAGTCTGCTGGTATTTGATTTCCTACAGTTAATTCTATTATGTCATCGGGGTAGAGGTGGCTTGCGTGAAGTAAAACGCGTTTTCCGTCTCTAATTGCTGTGAGTTTTGGTGAAGATACTAGGGATAGTTTTTCTACAGTATACTTTGCCTTTATCTCTTGAATTATGGCAATAAGCGTATTTAAAACTACAGGTATCATAAATATGAGGTCGGAATACGCCTCTACGCACATAAGGGCCACAAAAATTATAGCCCAAATTAAATTAAAGTATGTAAAAATGTTTTCAACAAGAATTCTAAGTACGCTTTTAGAACTCTTGTTTTTAGCTACATTTACAAGTTTTCTCTTCTTTCTTTCTTCTAGTTCGTTTTCAGACAACCCTATTTTTATATCTGGGCAAACCCTTTCTAGTGGAACAATCTCTTTCTTTTTAAACATAAAACTATTATATCATACTAATTTGTAATTTAAAATGTTTTTTAAAAACTTTTAAACTTTTTTAAAAACAATCTTTACAAATATGTCGAATTTTAGTAGAATAACTTTAAAAGGAGTAGCATGAATTTTAACAGACTTAAATATTATATTATTATGGCAGTGCTTGTGGCACTGATAGTTTGTGTTGTCGCTTTCACGGGCTATGATACTACTACTGGGGTTATAGACCCTTTGCCAGACGACCCAAGCATTGAAACTCCAGAAAACCCAGAAGTTGAAGACCCAAATGATGATGAGGAAGAAAGCGAAACTCTTCCAAATTTTAAGTCATGGAATAAACTTTGGGAATACTCTCTTGACATAGCAATGAAAGGCTACTCTTCAAGCTTTACTATGGAAGTAGATGCTAACTCTATGGGCGTATCTGCAGTTCAAAGCTTTAAAGGCACAGAAAAGTATAATGCAAAAGAGCAAAAGTTTAAAAATGAATACTTCACCACAAACTCTAACCCCTTAGCAGGAAGCTCGGCTACCTATTATGAATACGCTTTGCAAACTTCAAGCACTCTTGAAAAGCGCAAGACGGAAAACATTAGTTTCAGCGAGGGCACTTACACCTTTACAGACGAGCCTATAAGTGTAACAGAACAGCAGTTTCAAATTCCAAGCTTTTATGGTTTAAGAGGTTTAACATTAAATACTGAAAATGTTAATTTAATTTTATTTGACAAAATCTCAAATTCAAGTTATTATATTATCAGACTTGACTATAAGTTAGACAAGTTGACAGAGGGGTACTATAACGGTTTTCTATCAACAGGGCTTGTTGATAGCGTAGATATTAAAGCTATATCAATAGAAATTAGGGTAAACAAAAAGAATGGACACCTATACTCTATTAAAACTACAGAGGAGTATATAAACTATCCGTCTTTCATTCCAGTGTCTGCAAATTGCACTTCTGTTGCTATGCAGGTGTTTGATATGAATGAAGATGTGGTAATTTAATGTCTTTCTTGTAATTACACTTCGTACAAATTTTATAAGAAAAAGGAAATTAATAAATGATTTTTAAACGCTTAAGATATTATACAATTATTGGCATTTTAATTGTCGCATTGGTGCTAGGCTTAGCTTTTGGTGGAAGCATGGCTACAGCTACGGATAACATTCAACCCGAACTTCCAGAGCAATCTCTTCCAACCGTTCCAGATGATGACACACCAGATGATGACACAGAAGATAATAATGATACTACAGAAACAATGCCTGTTTTTAAAAATGCGTACAAGCTTTGGGAATACTCATATGATATATTTAAAAATGGTAAGGGCTATTATGCCATTATGAGTGGTCAAGCTGATGCAACTATAGGAACGCAATATATGTATAGCGTGTATAAAAGAAATGGCCCAGTTAGCAACTATTCTGATAATTTAGAAATTTCATATAGAAAGGGAACAAGTAGCTTTTTAGATAGCTCTGTGCTTATAACATACACAGATAAAACAGGGCTCTCTTACAGGCAGAGTACAACTAACTATGTGTTTGCTGAAAGCTATGTAATAGATACCGCTCCTACAACTTTTCCTTATACAAAAAAATTTGACTGGGGAGAGCGCGATGTCCACGACTTCCTTTTAAATGTTACTTCAAAAACTTCAAAACTTGTATATTTTGATAGAACTAAAGATGATTACTACGAATTTAAAGTTACCATGAACTCTGATGCTGTACCATCAAACTATTATAACCCAGTAACCGGTAGCCCATATGTAAGCCACATTCCACAGGAGTCTATAAACATTTCAATAACTTTTAAAATAAGTAAGGTTAACGGGCATCTATTAAGCTATGTGCTGGATGAATACTTTGAAGTTGTTCCTGCAGGAATTCTTGGCGTTGTGGGAAATCAAAAAACTCATAACTATATTACCTACACCTTCTATGAGATGGATAAAGAGCAGAACATTGAAAACCCTTTCACCGAGTTCGGTTTTTAGAGGTCAGTTATGCTAGTAGATAATGAAGAAATAAAATTTAAAGAACTTGAAAATGAGTATTCCTTTTTAAGGGGGTGTCTTTGACGAGGAGAAGTTAAGGGCAACCATTAAGGAATGTCAGGAAAGGAAGGAAGCTCCAGGCTTTTACGAGGATATGAAACTTGTAAAAGAAATTGGCAAAAAAGAAAGGCGTGCCGAGGAAAAACTAGAGCTAATTAAAAGCTTTGATAATAAATTTTCCGACTTAAAAGCTTTGCTTGAAATACTCTCTAGCTCAGAAGACGAAGAACTCTATAGTGAACTCACTTCAGAGTTAAAAACACTTGAAACTCGCCTAGAAGATTTAAAACTTGAAACACTTTTAAATGGTAAATATGATAGCTTAAATGCAATTTTAACACTTCATGCTGGGGCAGGAGGAACTGAGGCGCAGGACTGGGTTAGTATGCTCTACAGAATGTACACCATGTATGCTGAGCGCATGGGCTATAAAACAACGCTACTAGATATCCTAGACGGCGATGAGGCGGGAATTAAAAGCGTTACATTCTTAGTAGAGGGTGAAAACGCATACGGCTATTTAAAATCTGAAAAGGGTGTGCATAGGCTGGTTAGAATATCGCCTTTCGATGCAAATGCGCGTAGGCACACTAGCTTTGCAAGCTTAGAGGTCATGCCCGAGCTTGAGGAAACGCCCGACATAGTCATTCGCCCAGAGGACTTAAAGGTGGATACCTATAGAAGTAGTGGCGCGGGCGGACAGCATGTGAATAAAACGGAAAGCGCAATAAGAATAACTCATATTCCAACAGGAATTGTGGTATCCTGTCAAACAGAGCGTTCACAAATTCAAAACCGTGAAACTGCAATGAAGATGCTTTATGGTAAACTTGCGGAAAAGCAAGAAGAGGAAGAGTTATCTAAGCTAAACTCCATTCGAGGTGAGATAAAAAAGATAGAGTGGGGAAGCCAAATTCGCTCCTATGTATTTCATCCATACAACCTAGTTAAAGACCACAGAACAAATTATGAAACATCAAATATTCAAGCCGTAATGGATGGTGATATACAGCCTTTTATTGTAGACTATTTAAAAAAATCTAATAAGACTACATAAAAACGGCGCGATGCTGCGATAACTGTCAAACAGGGCCAGACA
>CALVYR010000039.1 GCA_944372325.1 uncultured Clostridia bacterium
CCCTATGCAATTTAGGAAACAAGCTCTTGCATCACTCTCTTTTTAATTATTAGTCCGTTTTAACCCTACGGGTTAAATTTGCTATCTTTTAATTTTAGCCTTCATCAACTTCTGCGTGCTTTTTAGTGAATTGGCTGTTGTATAGGTCTGCATAGAAACCATTTTTTGCAAGCAATTCTTCATGCTTGCCTGTTTCTATAATGTTTCCGTCTTTCATAACTAAAATTAAGTCGGCATTCTTAATAGTGGAAAGGCGGTGAGCAATAACAAAACTTGTTCTTCCTTTAATAAGTTTATCCATTGCTTCTTGAATTAACTCTTCCGTTCTGGTATCAACTGAACTTGTAGCTTCATCTAAGATGAGCATTGGAGCATTTTCTACCATGGCACGAGCAATTGTAATTAGCTGTTTCTGGCCCTGGCTTAAGTTTGCCTCTTCATCTAAAACCATGTTATATGAACCTGTCTGTGTTTTTATAAAATGGTCGATGTTTGCCGCCTCGCACGCTCTGTGAATTTCCTCGTCTGTGGCGTCAGGTTTGCCATAGGCTATGTTTTCTCTAATTGTGCCTTCAAAGAGCCAGGTGTCTTGCAATACCATTCCAAATAGCGAGCGCACATAGCTTCGTTTCATATCCTGAATAGGCACGCCATCTATTAAAATTTCTCCAGAGGTAACTTCATAGAAGCGCATTAGTAGGTTTACAAGAGTAGTTTTTCCAGCTCCAGTTGGGCCTACAATTGCAACTTTCTGACCTGGCAGAGCAACTTCACTAAAGTTGTGTATTATTTCCTTATCTGGTGTGTAGCCAAAGCAAACATTTTTAAACTCTACTTTGCCCTTAAAGTTTTCTATAACTGCATTTTTGCCAGTTTCATCTTCTAGTTCTTTCTCTCCTAAAAATTCAAACACTCTCTCAGCTGCGGCTGCGGTAGATTGAAGAGTTCCTGCAATTGAAGCCACTTGTTGAATTGGCTGGTTGAATTGATGGATATATTGTATGAATGCTACAATAGAGGCAATAAATGTTATGTCGTTTAAAGCAATTGCTCCGCCGATGATACAAATTACAACATAACTTATGTTTCCCACAAAGTTCATCATTGGCATCATAAGACCAGAGAAGAACTGTGCTTTATATCCGCTTTTGAATAGGCTGTCATTAATTTTATCAAATTTCTCTTCAGCTTTTTCTTCACCGCTAAAAACTTTTATTACATTGTGAGCAGTGTAGCTTTCCTCAATGTGGCCATTCATTTCGCCAAGAGAATTTTGTTGATTTCTAAAGTGTTTTTGTGAAATTTTCACAAATATCATCACTAACACAGTGCTAATTGGAACAGATATTAATGCTACAAGTGTAAGCTCCCAGCTGATTGTAAACATCATTACAATAATGCCTATAAGCATTGTAATAGAGGTTATCATCTGGCTCAAACTCTGGCTTAAGGTTTGGCTAATTGTGTCAACATCGTTTGTAACACGAGATAAAATATCACCAAAGCTGTGGTTATCGAAATATTTAAGTGGAAGTCTGTTTATTTTTTGAGAAATATCACGCCTTAAACCCTTTGATATTCTGGCTGTAACTTTTGCCATTATAAAGTTTTGAGTAAAGCTAAATAGCGCGCTTACACAGTATAGAACCACTAACCATAGCCCAATTGTTGTTATTTTAACAAAATCGATTGACGCGCCAGGCATTATTCCTAATATTATCTCTTCCGTTATTTGAGAAAGTATTTTTGGTCCCAATATTGAAAACACCGTGCCAGCACAGGCAAATATAAGTGCAATAATTATTGCTGGCCAATATGGCTTTAAGTGAATGAGGAGCTGTTTTATAGATTTTTTAAAGTTCTTTGCCTTTTCCCCTGTTCCAGCTCTTCCTGCTGGACCTGCCATTTTAGGAGCTTTCTGTTGTTCGTTTTTCATGCTAGTTCCTCCTTTGAAAGTTGAGAGTAGGCTATTTCTTGATAGATTTTACAGTTTTCCATGAGTTCTTTGTGTGTTCCCATTCCAACCATTTCGCCCTTATCTAAAACAATAATCTTGTTGGCATCCATAATAGTACCTATTCTTTGAGCAACTATTAGACAAGTGCTTCCAGAAATTTCCTTTTTTAAAGCCTTTCTTAATGCCTTATCTGTTTTATAGTCGAGTGCGGAAAAGCTGTCATCAAATACAAATATTTCTGGAGTTCTAACAATGGCTCTTGCTATGCAAAGCCTTTGCCTTTGACCGCCTGAAACATTCTTTCCGCCCTGAGAAATAGGGTAGTTTAGTCCGCCTTCAAGTTTTTCAACAAAGGAAGCCTGAGCTGTTTTTAATGCAAGTTTAACTTGCTCATCACTTGCTTTTTCATCGCCATATTTAATATTTTCTTCTACCGTTCCGCTGAATAGGAAACTTTTTTGAGGCACATAACCTAGTTTTTCATACAGCGCTTTTAAATCGTATTCCTTAACATTAATTCCGTCTACAAGCACTTCGCCTTCTGTGGCATCGTAAAAGCGAGGAACTAGGTTTATTAGCGTGCTTTTTCCGCTACCTGTAGAGCCAATGAAGGCGACAGTTTCACCTTTATTTACAGTAAAGCTTATATTTTTTAGAACATAGTCATCGCTATCTGGATATTTAAAACTTACATTTTTAAATTCTATTGTGCCTTCTTCTTCAGATGTTGTAATAGTGCCGTTTACTATTTTATTTTCTGTTTTTAAAACTTCATAAATTCTGTTTCCAGACACAAAGCCTCTTGGAACCATTATGAATAGCACGGATAACATTAAAAAACTAATTAATACTTTCATAGCATATTGTGTAAAAACAGTTAGGTTAGGTAGGTCTAAGCTTCCTCCAGCAATTAGGTAAGCCCCAACCCAAACCACTGCAAGTGAAAGTCCACTCATAATAAGTTGCATGCCAGGGGTCATGATAGAAAACATTCTATTTATGAAAAGGTCAGTGTTGGTGAGTTCTGTGTTTACCTTATCAAACTTTTCTTCCTGAATTTTTTCTGCGTTGTATGCTCTCACAACTTTAATACCAGTTAGGTTTTCTCTTGTTACGCCATTTATTTTATCTGTGAGTTTTTGCATCTTTTTAAATTTTGGTGATACGAAAGAGAATATTGTAATTAAAATTATAAGAAGTAGCACTATTGCAACTGCTGTGATCCAACTTAGAGTTCCGCTTTTACCAACAATTTTAAGTATTGCACCAACTGCTATAACAGGAGCGGAGAGTGCCATTCTTAAAAACATGGTTATAACTTGCTGAACTTGAGTTATATCGTTTGTTGTACGCGTCATTAAGCTTGCGGTTGAAAATTTCTCCATTTCTTCCATAGAAAAGGAGTTCACCTTTGTAAAAAGTGCACGCCTAACGCGTTTAGCAAAGCCTGCTGCAAGGCGCGATGCTAGGTAGCTTACAATTATAGTTGAGGTTACAGAGCCAGCAACTATTCCTAACATCTTTAAACCTTCAATTAATATTTCATTAATTGTGCCTTGGTTTTGAATTAAAGCTACAATATTTCCCATGTAGTCGGGAAGTTCGAGGTCTAATAAAGCTTGGCAAATGACAAAGCCAACTATAAATACAATAGTTATCCAATCTCTTACTCTAAGATATTTTAATAGTTTTAGCATAATTTTATCCTTTCTTAGTAGTATATTTTTTAATCTTGATTATCATTCCTATTTTCATTAAATTCTTTATCTTTTTTGTAAGGAAGTTTTGTACACAAAAAGTAGGTGAGCAAGCCGAATGCTGTGCTCATTAATTTTCCTAAATACGATGCTCCAAGTTGTCCCCAAAAATTTTCTTGAAAACCCGTTATAATTGCAACTATTCCAAAGTATATAAGCGAGTTTATAACACTTGCAATTAAAATGTTAATAAGCAGATTTAAATATACATTTATTTTTTTATGCTGGAAATACTCAAAAAGTTTGATGGAAAGCATTAATGCAACAAAAGTTGCTATTACGCTTATAGCATAGGAGGCAAAACCCCAAATAATGTTAGAGGCAAACCCACTAGATGCCCAGGAAGCTATAAACTGAAGTATAGCTGTCAGCATTATAGAACCCATTGCACTAAAAAGTAGTGTGTATGTGCACTTTTCGCCATAATTTATTAAGCACAAAAAAATAACGAATACAAACACGGTATATACAACAGAATCTATTCCAAAAATCAAATCTCCAATTTGAATGCCATAGTCACCAACATTATATACATTAGAGCCTATCGCCGAGCCTATGCCAATAACAAACAGTGCATCTTTACCCCAAAGCCAGTTTGCTAATATAAGGGCTCCAAAAACTAAAACAGCAGTAAGAACAAGATATAAAAAGTCCATTACAAGATTGTACAACTAAGTTAAAAATAATGCAAGAAAAAACGGAAAACTTTTTAAAATTTTCCGTTATTAAAAGCTAGATGCGCTATTGGTCCAAAACAAATTTTTTAAATAGGGTAGGCCGTTGTTATAAAGGCTGTTATATCCCCAATAAGAGGAACCAAGCGTGTTTGCAAAGGACGAAGATTTCATACTTGATAAAGAGTAAATTGAATAGTTTGTAATTCTATTTGTTGTTATAGAGAAAATATCATTAGATTCTCTTTGATATTGTTCATCATCCTTTCCCTCTTGAAATTTTACTCTGTAACTGTAGTTTAATTCCACCTTACTAGATGTATAATCTAAAAACCAATGTCTATTGTCAGTTTCTGGATTTCCATAGCCTACAAAATCATTAAAATCATAGGCTACATTTTTATAAGCTTGGTTGCTTTTGTTAAGTAAATTTGTGCTAGTTGTTGTAGGACTAAGAGAACCGCTTGATTGTTCTTCATAATCCAAGTGCAAAGTGTAATTATAATTATTAGAAAGATTTGAAGTTGTTGCATAACTTGCCGAACTAGAAGTGTTTATATTTCCGTTTATACCAGAGAAATATATATCTTCATCAAATACTATAGTAGAGGTGTAAGTTTCCTTATATGAACTAGAAAAGAATATTGAACCGCCTACAGTTTGGTGTGGACTATGTGAATGAAAAACAAAAACATTTGTTACAGTAGTTCTAACTTTTCCACCTGTAATTGTGCCAGTATTATAGGAATTCTTTACCGAGACATTGGAATTTCCTACTATGCCTCCACTATAAGCGGTTTTTGTCTCTCTTTTAATGGTGTAATTATCAGAATATACATCTAATATGCCAGTAACTCTGCTTGTTCCAGCTTGTATTGTAGCTTCTTTACTATAATCTATATCTAAACCTATTGTATCATTTGTTGTATTAGTTTTAGCTTTTGCAGTGATGTTTGCTGTGTTATAGCAGTTTTTTATAGTTCCGTTTAACCCAGATATTCCTCCTGCATAAGAATC
>CALVYR010000040.1 GCA_944372325.1 uncultured Clostridia bacterium
CAAACAGGTGGAGTAATTAGCATTCCAGCAAAAACAGAGGCAGGACCAGGCACAGCAAGCTATACAATTACACTAACACTAAAAAGATTTGATTCAAGCTTTAACGATACTTTACCATTGATGTTTAGCTTTGAGGAAGGTACAGCAGTACAAGTTCCATACCAAATCTATGAGCAACAAGCCCCATGGGGAACGACCTATAAATTTGTAGATGTAGGGCAATATCCACAGGACTATGTGGGTGATGAAATGAATGAAACTCTAAAGAATTGGTATAGTAGTGAAAAACCAAGCTCAGTAGATAGCTATACGGTATACAACCCAACAGGGATGACTAGTTTAGATTCAGAAAAATATATAACCTACGATGCCTACACCTATACAGATGGAAAGACCTATGTAAGAGTGCCAGCTACTAATGTTTATGGAACTTCTAGTAAAACATACAGCAATGGAGAAACAGTAAAAGATAATGTAGAGGCATGGTTTGAAGTTCAGCCAATTAAATGGAGAATATTAACAAAGAAATATGATGGAAAAAATATATCTTACCTAATGAGTGAACAACTTTTGGCATCAAGTTGTTTCTATTTTGATAAAAGTGCCAGACAAGCAAATGACTATGCTAGACCTGACAACTATTTAAGAGATTACTTAACAAATAAATTTTACCAAGACGCCTTTTCAAGTACAGATATTTCTAGAATAGTAGGCAGAGATTTAACTGAGAGTGATTTATATCCACGAACACACTCAGAGTCAACTGAAGTAGCACTTTCAGATCAAAAAGTATTTGCGCCAACCTATGATGATATGAATAATGTTGATGAATATGGTTTTACCGCAGACAACACTCGTTTAAAATCACCTACGGACTTTGCTATAGCAAACTATGTAAATACATATATATCATCAAGTTATCCAACAATAGATAGATTGAATGGCGGTACAGGACTCTATTTTCTTTGTTCGTCCGGCCCCTCCGAGTCTTTCGCATTCAATGTGTACTACGATGGTCGTGTGCTCGGCAGCAACTATGTGAATCACACTAACGCCGGCGTGTGTCCAGCTTTGCTCTTCAATCTCTAATCTAAAATCTATTTATTAAATAGAATAAAATAAATTATAAAAACTCGTGAGGACTTTGAATTAAAATTCAATTTTTCACGAGTTTTTTGTGTAATTTTTATTTCGCAACTTTTATTTATCTTACTCTCCAACGCTAATTTTATAAACCGCTGTGGAGTTTTCATCAACTTTTACCTTGTCGCTGACTTCCACACCTGCTATGGCTAATATCTCCTTGCCACTGGCAAGCACGGGGGTTATGGAACGCAAGCGGGCAGGTACTTTTTTGTCTATAAAGTAGTCTTTAAGTTTCTTAGTTCCGCCTCCAAATTTTTCAAAGGTGTCACCACTTTCCTTAAAACGCCAAATGGCATCTTTAGGTACTTTTTTGCCGTCTAGTATAAGTTCGCGGTCTTCTAGCTTATTGGAGCGCGTGCGTTTTACTTCCACCGTGCCAAAGCCTTTAACGCTGAATTCGCCTAGTTTAAAGGGAAGGTCTAAAATAATCTTTTCCTTTTCCTTATTTAAAATGCTTAAATAGTCATATTCCTTAATAGCTGTGACATTTAATGGTAAATCTATTTTAGCGCCGTTTTTGCCATTTATGGCAAGGTCCTTTATTAGTTCAACATGTTTTCTTTCTATATCTTTATTTACACCAATTTGGCGGAGCGCTTTAAAAATCATTCTGGAAACTATGGCGTTTGGATACAAAAAGTAGCTGTTAGGAATTTTTACTGTCTTTTCTTCTAAAATGAAGGCATCCTCTATAATTTGAGAGTTTATGTATTCATCGTCATCGTAGCACGCTTTAGAGAAAGAAACTAGTTTTTCTATTACTGCTGGCCATCTTTTCATAATTAGTGGCAAAATTTCATTTCTTATATAGTTTCTAGAAAAGGTTGTGTCTGCATTTGTATAGTCTTCTACATATGGAATTTGGTTGTCGTCTATGTATTTTAAAATTTCTTTTTTATCTGTGAATAGCATTGGGCGAATATAGATGCCGTCGCGGATAAGGTCCATGCCCTTAGCGCCAGATATACCTGTGCCACGGAATAAGTTTAATAAAATGGTTTCCGCTTGGTCGCTCATATGGTGAGCAATGGCGATTTTATCTACAGCACATTTTTTTACAAGTGCATCAAAAACGCCGTATCTTGCATCTCGTGCTGCAACTTCAAGTGATACCCCTCTTTCTTGGGCAAGCTTTGGCACATCCACTTTAAACTTGTATGCTCTAATTCCATTCTCACGGCAATAGTTTAAAACAAAACTAGCATCCTCTGCGCTGTTTTCCCTAATGTTATGATCAATGTGAACGCCCACTACTTCAAAATCGAGTTCATCGCTAATTGAATGAAGATAGTGAAGCAGTGCCATACTATCCGTTCCGCCACTTACGCCTACGCCTATAACTTCACCTTTATTAATTAAACTGTTTTTTAAAATTGTCTTTTTTATGCTATCCATAATTTCCTCGTAAATTAATTATACACTTGACTAACACATATTTCAATGTTTTTTTCAAAAATATTGCGAAAAAATGCTTATTTTTTATAAATTTTTGAAATTTTCGCTAGAATAAAAATATTTTTGCACTTATTTTTGTATTAATCAAGAATAAAGTTTAAAGTTTTGTTGTAGATTTTGTCGAAAGTTGATATAATAATATTGTGGATATAGTAATATACATTTTAATAGGGTTAGGAATAATTTTTATTGCACTTGGGCTATCCATTGCAAATTTTTCTGGCAATCAACTTTACAGCTACTATAAAGAGCAGTTTAATGATATTGCATACGGCAATATCACTTCAGCACAATTTTGCAACCAAATAAGCTTATTAGAATTTGACGGCAGAATTTACACTCAGATAAATGATAAAATTTTTGGAGGGGCATATTCCCCGAGTAGAAGGGTAGTTGAACTTTCTAGTGAGGTGTATTACAGCGGAAGTGTATCTGCTCTAGCAGTTACTGCGCATGAGCTTGGGCACGCTATTCAAAACAAGAAAGACCCAACAATTCTTAGAAAAAACTATAAGTTTTCAAAAATTATTAAAGTTTTAGGTAAGCTTATATTTCCAATTTTTTTAGTAGCGATTGTTCTATTTTTTCTAAATTATCCTATAATTTCAATAATTTTAGCTGGCGTATGTTTGATATTTTTTATATTAGCGCTTGCATTAAAGCTTTCCACGGTGCGAATTGAAAAACAAGCTTCTAAATTTGCGCTTGAACTTCTAGAGAGATCTGATATAATGACAGATGAACAGCTTGCAAAAGCAAAAAAACTTTTAAAATATGCGGCCATGACCTACACTGCAGAATTTTTTAGCGCATTATTATTTTGGACCTTTCTTACAAGAAAAACAAAAATTTTTTAAAGGAGAACTATGGAACTATATTACATTTTAGGAATATTAATTTTGCCTGGCATAATCTATGCTAGCGTTGTGCAAGCAAGAGTTAGCAAGGCTTTTGATACTTACAAGAGTTTAAAGTCGGTAAATGGCATAACCACAGCAGAGGCTTGCAAAAGAATTTTAGAGAGCGCTGGCATAACAGATGTAAAAATTAATGCAGTCAAAGGCAAACTAACCGATCATTACAACCCCAAAAATAAAACAGTGAATTTGTCTGAAGAGGTATATAACTCTACATCTATTAGTGCGCTTGGCG
This sequence comes from uncultured Clostridia bacterium, assembly GCA_944372325.1. Classification (GTDB taxonomy): domain Bacteria; phylum Bacillota; class Clostridia; order Christensenellales; family UBA1242; genus Caccopulliclostridium. The sequence continues at coordinate 3,754 of CALVYR010000040.1, forward strand.
TTGCAGCCCATGAAGTTGGTCATGCCATTCAACACGCTCAAGGCTATAAGCCATTAAAAGTTAGAAATACCCTTGTTGTAGTAAATAATGTCTGTTCAAACTTATTTTGGGTAGTAATAATTGCAAGCTTTTTTCTTACAATATTTTCTCAAATTTTCTTTAGTTTAGTGTTCATAGGTGTTGCATTTTTACTTTATCTCTTATCCTTTATTGTAAGTGTTTCCACATATCCTGTAGAAAAGGACGCTTCAAAACGCGCCCTAGACCTGTTAGTTAAAAACAACATTTTAGATACAACGGAAATCAGGGGCGCTGAAGTTGTTTTAAAAGCGGCAGCGCAAACCTATCTTGCTGGAATTATTGTATCCATGCTATATTTGCTCCGCTTCATACTCGCAGTGTTTTTAATTGGAAGAGATTGAAAAAACTTTTAAGATAATAGATTGTATCACCTTTAAAAGAAAGACGGCTGAACTCACATTTTAAGCAACCAATGTTTATTCAAATTGAAAAAAGAGCGTTTAAGTTAAACGCTCTTTACTCTTTAACTTCTAAGGTTAAAGATAAGTTTTCAGTGATATCAATGGAAGAGTTAAGTCTTGCTAAACTGTATGTAACAACAATTGTTTGAGTACTTCCAGAAGTAATCTCCACACTGTAAGAACAAGTGTCTGTTTGTTTAGTTAAATTTGCTGTATTTTCAGTAGTAGATGTAACTGTAGTTTCATTAACAGTAGTAGTAAACCTTTGGTTAACTAAATTATCATAAACAATGCCACTTAATGTGAACACAATAGTGCTCTCCCCAGTGTTTTTAATCTGATAGCTAGTTTGAAAAACATCTGTGGTATTGCTAAAGTTTATACTTAAGTCTTTTAAGGGTATGATTTGATAACTGTT
>CALVYR010000041.1 GCA_944372325.1 uncultured Clostridia bacterium
AGGTAGAGAGATGTAAAAAATTACTTTTATCAAGAGCCAATTATTTGGCTCTTTTTTTGTACCATAAAACCCCCAGACTATCTGGGGGGTTTATGGTACAAAAATCCACCAGCTAAGCTGGTGGATTTTTATTTTTTCCCACCATATAATTTTCCTGTGGCTTTTACTAATAGGCTATATGGGAAAATTTTTGTTAAAAAATTTAAAAATTTATATTTTTTTCCTATAATATAAATGGGTTTTGTTCTATTTTTTAAACATATTTTTTCTATTTTTTTACTTACTTTTTTTACGCTCATTCTTTTATCATTATTTTTATCTATCTTTTTTGTGGCATTTTCTATTCTATTTTCGTAACGCTCGTTTGTTTCAAAATTTTTTTCTCTATTTTTTATGAAATTTGTTTTTGTATCTCCTGGGCAAATGCAGGTTATATCTATTCCAGCGGGGGCTAGTTCCATTCTCATTGAGGAAGATAGTAAGTTTACACTTGCCTTGCTGGCAGAGTAGAGCGCGCGAAAGGGAAGGGGAAACATGGCGCAAACTGAGCTTATATTTACTATTCTTGCTCCGCTCTTCATAAGAGGTAAAGCGTAGCGCGAGCAGTTTAACACACCAAAAAAATTGGTTTCAAAAATTTTGTGTGCGTCTTCGTTAGATATTAGTTCCGTTGCACCAGAAATTCCAAAGCCTGCGTTGTTTATTAAAAGGTCAATACTCTCAAATCTTTTAGATATCTCTTGAAAAGCGTTTTCAATGCTGGAAATATTGGATACATCGCAGATTATATCTTCCACATTTTCAGTGTGCCTTGAAAGCCCAATAACATTATGCCCCTCTGCTCTAAAATTTTCAGCTAAAGTTTTTCCTATTCCGCTACTTGTGCCTGTTATTACAATATTCATTATTTTCTCCGTAAAATAAGTATACAAAATTTAGAAATTCAATGTCAATTTATGTTTGACAAATTTGTAAAAATTTAATACACTACATCTTAGGAGTAAAATTTGGTTATTGTAATTACAGGTGCATCTAGTGGAATAGGTTTTGAAACGGCTAAGCTTTTGTCGCTTAAAGGGCATAAAGTGTATGGGCTTTCAAGGCGAGTTTTATCATGCGAATATTTTACTAGTTTACCATGTGATATATCAAATTATGCTCGAACAAATGAATGCTTTAAAGAGATATATGAAAAAGAGGGTAGAATTGATGTTTTAATCAATAATGCAGGCATGGGTATATCTGGCGCAGTAGAGTATACTAAGGAAGAGGACATTAAGAAGATTTTTGATATAAATGTGCTAGCACTCGTCAATGCATGTAAGCTTGTTATTCCTTATATGAGGGCTCAAGGCGGAGGAAAGATAATAAATGTCAGTTCAGTTGCATCCTTTGTTCCAATACCTTTTCAAGCATTTTATTCAGCAACAAAATCTGCGGTACAACAATTTTCTTATGCGCTTCGTTTGGAGGTTAAGCCCTTTAAGGTAGGTGTAAGCGTGGTATGTCCTGGAGATACCAAAACAGGGTTTACATCTGCCCGTGTAAAAGATAGGGTAGAGCAAGACGATTTCTATGGAGATAGAATTGTTCGCTCTATAGAAAAGATGGAACATGATGAGCAAAAGGGTATGCCAGCTAGTGCTGTAAGTAAGGTGATTTTTAAAATTATCAAAAAAAAGAGGCCACCTGCTTGCAAGACAGTGGGGTTTTCATATAAACTAATTGCGTTACTTATAAAAATAGTACCTACAAGCTTTATGCTTTGGATAGTAAAAAAATTATATGGTTAAAAGGGATAAAACAATGGATTTATTTAAAAAATGTGATACTTATAAAGAGTGGTTAGATGGAGTTAAAAAAAGTGGGTTATACCCATACTTTCATGAACTTACAACAGGACAAGATACTCAGGTTGTTATGAGCGGACACGACACTATAATGATAGGCTCTAATAACTACCTTGGTTTAACTTCTCATCCAGAAGTTATAAAGGCAGGCATAGAAGCACTTGAAAAATATGGCTCTGGCTGTTCTGGTTCAAGATTTTTAAACGGAACGCTAGATATCCATGTAAAACTTGAAGAGGAATTAGCAGAATTTTTACATAAAGAAGCAGTTGTAACATTTAGCACTGGCTTCCAAAGCAATCTTGGAATAATAAGTGCAGTTGCAGGCAGAAGCGATTATATTTTATGTGATAAAGAAAATCATGCTAGCATTTATGATGCTTGTAGATTAAGCTTTGCAAAGATGCTTCGCTATAATCATAGTGATATGGAAGACCTAGAGCGTCAGTTAAAGTCTGTTCCTGAGACGGCGGGAATTTTAATTGTAACCGACGGCGTGTTCAGCATGAGCGGTGAGATTTGTAAACTTCCTGAAATTGTAAAATTAGCAAAAAAATATGGCGCTAGAGTTATGGTTGATGATGCCCATGGCTTAGGCGTGCTAGGAAAACACGGCAGAGGCACTGCAGAGCATTTTGGTTTAGAAGATGAAGTGGACATCTATATGGGAACCTTTAGTAAAAGCTTAGCAAGCCTTGGTGGATATATGGCTGCAAAAAAATCTGTTGTAGACTATGTAAGACACAATTCACGCCCATTCATATTCAGCGCTTCAATAACTCCAGCCAGTGTTGCTTGTGCAAGAAAGGCCCTTGAAATTTTAAAGAACGAGCCTGAAAGGGTCCAAGCTCTTCGTGATATATCAGACTACATGCGTGCAGGCTTAAAGGCAAGAGGTGTTAAGATTATAGAGATAGATAGCACTCCAATTATTCCTATCTACACCTATGACGATGAAAAATCTTTCAAAGCTTGTAAGCTCTTGCTTGAAAGAGGCGTGTATGTAAACCCAGTTGTAACTCCTGCAACGCCACCAGGACAATCACTTCTAAGAACAAGCTATACAGCAACTCACACTAAAGAACAGATGGATAAAGCAATAGAAGCCATTGTTGAAGTATTAAATATTTTAGATATACACTAATGAATAACAAATATTATCATCACTATAATTTTTATGATATAGAAAAAGAGGAAAATTTTGACGCCTCTACTTTAACTATATTAAAAAATTTTAAGACCTTTCAACAGACAACAGAGGAAACCTGCGGTCCAGTTTGTGCGCTAATGGTTTTAACATATTTAAAGGATAAAGATGTAGATGGTTTTACTGAAATTTCTTTAGCTAAAAGTATAGGAACAAAAAAATATCCCATTGGCACAAAATTAAAAAATCTAGTAGATTTTTTTAAAAGTTTAGGTAGATACGAGGTTGTATCAAGCATAGACTATAGGCGCAAAAATGGTCTGTGTTTTCCCGAGTTTGAAGATTTTAAAAGTTTTATATTAGAAAACTTAAAGCAAGGCAACCCAATAATTGTGGAAAACATAGACTATGGCGGACATTATCGCGTTATTATAGGCTACGACAATTTAAGTTCAAGTGGCGATGAAGATATTTTAATCTTTGCTGACCCCTATGATGATACAGACGGACTAAGAGATGGCTACAATTATTTTCCAGCGTCAAGGTTTTACTATATGTGGTTTGATGATCATTGTCTTGAAGACGAGTATAAAAAACAGGCATTTATAGTTATAAAAAATAAAGCTTAATTTAGGATAAAACTTAAATTAAGCTTTTTTATGGTTAAAATAAAAAAACTTTTAACTTTTAGTATTTAAGGGGCTTTTCCTTTCCCCAAAAATCAAAGTAGTTTTTTTGGGGCCAAAAGCTCAGGGTGATGAAAGTAAGAGCTAACTAAGAGACTTTGGAGGTTTCAGTCCGCTGTCATTCTGAGCGTAGCCCTTAGATCTCCGCCAAGGCTGGCGGAGCAAAAAATAAAACAGCTGAGATTTCTCCACTGCATATTAAGTTTAGCAACAAAATAATGTTGGCGTCTGGCATTAAGTGTAATGGTATATAAACAAGATTTCTTTCGGTCGAAATGACGAAAGCCGGACTTCGCTATTTAAGTTCTTCAGCGCGCTCCCAGCCGTCATTTCGACCGAAAGAAATGGGAGTAAGATTTAGTCATAAAGTTAAAGCCAGAAGACAAGTTTTGCCACAAACAAAGATAGTATGAAGTGGAGAAATCTCAGCTACTTATACTGCATTTTTGTTCAAGCTGCAGGGTGGAAGGAAAGAAAAAGTAAAAAATTTCCAAAAGCCCGTAATTTCGCTTGACAAAAATGCGGGGGGGGGGTAGAATAGGCTAGCAAAATAAAATTTGCTAGCCTATTCTACCCAAATGTACAGAAGTTACAAAAATGGATGTAAAAATAGCATGAAAGAAAAGCACAGTAGCATTTTTGTAATAAAACTGCTTTTCTTCGTAGCGTTTACTTCGCACGAGAGTACCGACCAAACTCCCAGCGTAAGCGGAGTTTGCGTTTGGGCGGTATAAGAAAAATTTCAAGCGAAAGAGGCGAACTTTTGCGTTAGCAAAACCGCCCAAAGTGCAGAAATTTTTCCTGCGGGGGGGGGAGAATGGGGTGTCAAAAAAATTTTAAGGTAAGGATAATATTTTAAGTAGCCTTTTCTAGAGCTCGTTTCGGAATTTTAAAAGAAAGCG
>CALVYR010000042.1 GCA_944372325.1 uncultured Clostridia bacterium
GGAATTATAGGAGATGGAAATGGGGCAACAATTCGTAATTCATATAATAGAGGAGCTGTAACGGCATCAAATACGACTTGTAATATACGGGATGGAAGTATAACAAACTATAATTTTGGCATGGGTATAACCCAAGTTCGTGAAAGAAGAAACCCTAGAATAACTCGTGGGGTTCTGGCTATGGCTGGCGGAATTAGTGGAAAAAATGGTAATGCCTATAATTGCTATAACACGGCTAGTGTTAGAGGTGGATATACTCAAACTAGTTATTCTATATCCTATAGTTTTTATTATATAAATATAACCGTAACAGGTAGTTCTGGTTTTCAACAATTTGATACCTTTAATACCACTATTTATATGCAATGTGAAAACTTAGCGGGAGCTATTACAGGCCCTTATGGAAATTGGTCTAATTGTTTTTCTAATGGAAATGTATCAAGATATAGTTTACCTGCAGAAACGCGAAGCGGAACATATATTGTGAGAAACAGACGAAAAGTATTTTCAGTTCGAGTTACAGGAGTAATTAGTGTTGTAAATTATACTTATAATGTTATGTACATAAATAATTCAACGCAAAATTATTATGACTTATTATTTGATTGTTCATACGATTTAACTCCTGGAAATGATGGAGGTGCCACTGGTCATCCTGGACCACTTCACAAGCCTAAAGATATAACATTAAAAGATTGTTCTAATAGTGATATAACATCAAGTAATTTGGGCTCTAGTTTTGCATCAAGTTCTTTTATAAATGATGGATATCCCTATATCAAAAGCATGTTTTGGCATGAGTATACAGAAGATTTTATTAATAATTAAATATTAAAAAAACAAGCAAAAATTTTAAAATTATTGCTTGTTTTTATTATTTTTTTTTAAAACATTTACACTTTCTTTCTAAACTCGTTTTTAATCATTTTTTCTGTGGTGTAATATCCAGCAGGAGCGGAAATTACATCTGGTATTCTATTTACAATTGTTGCACATGTAAGCTCTACCGTGCTTGGCTTTTCTATCACAACACGCGTTGATGGTTCGCCTTCAATTGTCCAATCGTTGCAATCGAATTCCGTTTTGTCGTAAACTTTACCAATGCACTCCGTTTCAAGCGTTATGCCTTCTTCCGTTTCTGTTGTAACAACTGCGCTCATGCCAGTAGCGTTGCCTTTTGGAATGGTCATGTTAAGAGTGCTACTGTAAATTTTAGATTTTGCTATTTGTGGAACACAGTTTTGATACTGCCTTTTAATGTGTAATCCTAGTTGAGAAGCAAGCCAGCCATTTACATTCCACATATAGCTAGGAAGATATTTTCCGCTATTTATTATTTTTTGCCTTTCTTCGTCAGAAATTTTGTCTACGCTTGCCACTTGTTCGTCAAATTCTTTTAATGTTAAGCCGGCACCATGCGCTCTAGCTAGAGCTATGCCATAATCTTCTACGTTGTAACTACTTTTACCTCTAATTTTTTTAATGCTCTGTGTTGCACCTGCAAGAACTGTAATTAAGTTACCCCAGAAAACATCTTGGTAACCGCTTCCGCAGATTGTACAACCATTTTCTTTTGCAAGTTTGTCTATCTTTTTGAAAACTTTTGGGTTAGAGTTTGCAGGGAAGAAAGCTTCTTCGCAAGTGGTAATTGCGTTAACGCCACATTTTGCGCAAATTAAAAGTGAATCTTTAACATCTTCAATTAAACTCATTGTGGTGACAATAACAATGTCTGGCTTTTTCTTTAGAAGAAAGTTTTCAAATTCTTCCACGCCTTGAATTGTAACGCCATATTTTTCTCCGCCCGTTAGGGAAGAGATGTCGTGGCCGTGTTTAGATTTGTCTATGTCGAATGCGCCTATAATTTTTGCACCCTTTTCAATGCAATAGCGCATTGTGTAAACGCTCATCTTGCCACAGCCATATTGAACTACTTTTGTCATAAAAAAATCTCCTTTTTCATTATTTTTTCTCAAATTAAATTAATCATTCAAATATTTGACATTTTTTTATAATTAATTTATATTTAAGTTAAGAATATTTTACACTAAAAGGATAAAAAATGAAAATAAATTTTATAAATTTTAAATGTTTTTGCATAAAAAATAAAATTAAAAAAATTTTTAATAGCGCCGTAAGCCATTTAAACTTTGATGGATTTTCTGTAAATTTAAAACTTGCAAGCAAGGAAGAGATAAGAGAGCTAAACAATAAATTTAGAAATTTAGATAAAGAAACAGATGTACTTTCTTTTCCGAATTTGAATTTTGTGGACAAAAAAATAGACACAAAAACGCTTTCCGAAGAATTAGACCAAGATACAGGTTTGGTATCCTTAGGCGACATTGTAATTTGCAAAGATATAGCAAAGGAGCAGGCAAAGGAATACGGGCATAGCTATAAGCGTGAAATATGCTTTTTAGCGCTTCACGGGCTTCTTCATTTAATAGGTTACGATCATGAAATCAAGGAAGAGGAAGAGGAAATGATGGCAAAGGCTGAGAGCATCTTAAAAGAACATAGGGTTTTAAGATAGGAGGGGATTTTGTTTAAATTTGGTTATATTGGCGTAGTAGGTAACACCAATGCGGGCAAAAGCACACTTGTAAATGCTTTAGTTGGCGAGAAAGTTTCCATAGTTTCACCCAAAAAGCAGACGACCAGAGATAATATTATGGGAATTCTTACAAGAGATAACTATCAACTTGTGTTTGTGGATACGCCCGGAATTCATAGAAGTAAAAATAAATTAGATAAATTTATGATGAAAAATGTACGCACGGTAGTTTCGGGCGTAGATGTAATATTATATATAGTTGACGGCACGCGCTTTAAAGAAGAGGAAAAAGAGTATATAAAAAAGCTTACCGACACAGCTCCAACCATAGTTGGCATAAGCAAAGTAGATGCAGGAAGTTATGAAAAGATATATCCAATAATAAGTTCGCTTGGTGAAAATAAAGATATAAAAGCAATAATTCCATTTTCAAGCTATAAAAATAGGAATTTAGATGAAGTTATTAAAGAAATATTAAAAATTTTGCCCGAGCAGGACACAAAAAACTTTGAATTTGATGAAGATATGTACACGGATAAATCTGTGCGCTTCATGACAGCAGAGATAATTAGAGAAAAGGCACTGCTTCTTTTAAATGAGGAGCTTCCACACGGGCTTGCAATAAATATCACGCGTTTTGATGAAAGCGGTAAAACGGCATTTATAGATGTGGATATAATATGTGAAAAGGAAAGTCATAAAAGCATAGTTATAGGGAGGCATGGCAGTAAAATAAAAGAGATAGCCTCGCGCGCCCGCCCTGAGATAGAGGAAATGCTTGGCAAAAAGGTAATGCTTGAATGTTTCGTGAAAGTGAAAAAGAATTGGCGCGATGTAGAGCATGAAATAGAAGAGTTTGGGTATAAGTTAGATTAAAATTTAAAGAAAACGTCGTAAAATTAAAGAAAAAACTTAAAATTAGAGTGAAATATCTCTAATTTTTTTATTTTGGAGTATAAAAGTAAGGCTATGTGAGAGTCATCAAAGAACGCACTTTCGTTACCCTGTTGTTTTTACAAGAGAATTCGAGGACATTAGCAACGCCCAGCCCGCGTCATTTCGACCGAAAGGAAATGAGGTTTATTTTTTTATTAAAGTAATGTCAGATGAAAAATAAGTATGATACTAAAAGTCAGTATGCAGTGGAGAAATCTCGGCTTCTTATTCCCGAATTTTTGTTCAAGCTTCAGGTTGGGAGGAATGGAAAATAAAAAAACTAGAAAAGTAATTAAATTCGCTTGACAAAAATGCGGGGGGGGGTAGAATTGGTTATCAAAAAAATTTAATAAGGCAATACCTTTTAAAATTGGCTTTCAGCGCTCGTTTCGTCGTGCAAGGAAGTGAAGCCTATGAAGCTCACTCCTCAAATACCGCTTCAAGCCAACTTTAAAAGGTATGCAGGGTGCGTAAGAAAAGAAACAAAATTTTTTTGATATAGTGGAGGGTAAAGCAAGGGCTCCGAAGAAGGACTTTGCAAGAGGCTTCGAAGAAGTAACTTCGTATGAGAGTACGCGCAAAACTCCCAAGCCTTGGCTGGAGTTTTCGTTTGGCGCGTATAAGAAAAATTTCAAGCGTTAGAGGCGTGCTTTTGCGTTAGCAAAACCGCCCAAAGCGCAGAGGTATGAATTAAATCTACTTACACTTCGTAGCCTTCACTTCGCACGAGAGTACCGACCAAACTCCCAAGCGAAGCTGGAGTTTGCGTTTGGTCGGTATAAGAAAAATTTTAAGCGATAAAGG
>CALVYR010000043.1 GCA_944372325.1 uncultured Clostridia bacterium
GAGCCGTCATTCTGAGCGGGGAGCGTTTACGCGACTATCCGCGAAGAATCTCCTTGCTACCCTTGCTAGCCAGACTCCTATTTTATTATGGCAGGTCACGGGAGGAGATCCTTCGGCTCCGCTCAGGATGACAACGGAGTGATGCCTCCGAAGTATCTTGCAACGCCCCACCCCAGCGCCTTTTATTCTAATATCCCCATTACCTCATCCCAAAAACAAAAAACACCAGCCAATGCTGGTGTTTCTATCTACCTACTTCTCTACTCCACTCTCCCTTGACTTCTGGGAAAATTTCTTTTTATCTTCCTTTTCTTTTAACTCCTCTTTTAACTTTTCTTCACGAGCTTGCACTTTTTCTGCCTCGGCCTTTAACTCGCGGTCTATCTTCTTCTCTATTGCGGTAATCTTTTGACGAGCTAGTTTTTCTTGCTCCTTTACCTGCTCCTGTTTAAATTCTTCAAACTTAATTCTTAGCCTACAAGTGCTTAAAAAGTTCTCCACTGCAACGGTTTTATTAAAATTCTTTAAAAAGCTTTCCTTTAAAATCTCGCCGTATACACTATCTATATTATACACTTCCTCATACAGCTTTAAACTGCTAGCCTCGCCAGATTTGAGAGCCTCTATTGCTTGGCTTAAAAGCTCTGCCCTGTTGTTTAGGTATAACACTACTTCGCTTAACTTATCTTTCATGGCAGGCTCAGCACTTTCCATTTCTGCTAAAATATCCAGTTTTAAAGCCTCCGTGTTTTCAAGCGCCAGTTTAAAATTTTGAGAAACTGCTCTGTTTCCGTTTTCTAAAAATTGTTCGGTATCTAAGCTCTTTTTGCCCTTTGCCTTTTCAAGCAGAGTTTGAGCATAGTTGGCATCCAAAGAAAACTGCTCGCCGTATGGATTGTACCCCTTTTCCTCATAGGCCTTGCCAAGCTTTTCATTTATTAAATTTAAAGCATTAAAAACATCATATGAAATAGATGTCTGCTCTAGACTATTTTTTTCTTCCATATATGTATATTAACAAATGAAAAACTTTAAGTCAATTAAAAAGAGAGCGAAATTGATTGCAAAAAAATTTTAAATTGGTTATACTAACCCTGTTAAAAGGAGATATATTTATGGAACTTAAAGGAAGTAACACAGAAAAAAATTTAATGGAAGCTTTTGCTGGCGAAAGTCAGGCAAGAAACAAATACACCTACTATGCATCTAAGGCTAAAAAGGACGGCTATGAGGAAATAGCTGCCATATTTGAAGAGACAGCCAATAACGAAAAAGAGCACGCTAAAATGTGGTTTAAATATCTTCAAGGCGGAAGCATTAAAGATACCTATTCTAACCTATTAGACGCAGCTGCTGGCGAACACGGCGAATGGACTGAAATGTATGAAAGAATGGCAAATGAAGCAGAGCGCGAAGGTTTTACAAGGCTTGCCGAACAGTTTAGAGGGGTAGCTCAAATAGAGAAAGTTCATGAAGAGCGCTTCTTAAACTTAGCTAAAATGCTTAAAGACGACAGCGTATTTAAAAAGACAGACACCGTTATTTGGCGTTGCCGTAACTGCGGACACATCCATGTAGGTGCAGAAGCTCCTAAAGTTTGCCCAGTTTGTGACCATCCTCAAGCATATTTTGAAGTTGTAAAATAGTTTAAAAAAATTATAAAACGCTCTAATTTTAGGGCGTTTTTATATTTTCTTACTCTTCTTATCATCATCCTTTAAAAAGGTAACGCAAGTTGGCTTTTCTGCAATTGGATTAACAGTTATACCATTAGCCTCACAGCACTTGCACTGATTAAACAGACAATTTGCATCACACGCAATATTTGCCGTTTTGCTTTCCCGTTGCGGAGCATAATCTGGCGCGCGGTCAAAGATAAACCTCGAGGTGTCGGGCGTTTCTTTATTTGCTTTTACAAAGGTTGCACAGAGCAGTTTTTTGTTTATCTTAATGCTCTTTGCCTTGCAAGTATATTTATAGTTATACAAACATTGAGTTTTTCTACATCTTAGATCCATGATATAATTTTTAACTAAATTTTTAAATTTAATCATATCTTTGACAAAACTTTTTTAATTTGCTATGCTCTTTTCAGGAGATATTATGAAAGTTATACTAAATAAAGATGTTAAAGGCACTGGCAAAAAGGGCGACATTGTAGAAGTTGCCGATGGCTACGGAAGAAATTTTTTACTAAAAAACGGGTTAGCAAACCTTGCAACAAGCGCCTCGATTAGCGAAAACAAGAGCCAAAAGAACGCGGAGAGTTATCATAAGGAGCAGGAGCGCTTAGCTGCTGTAAACCTAGCCGAGCAGATAGAGGGTAAAACTATTACCGTATATGTAAAGTGTGGAGAAAACGGCAAGATTTTCGGGGCTGTAACCTCTAAAGAGATAAGTGACGCGCTAGCAAAACAGGGCTTTAATATAGCTAAGCAAAAGATAGAGTTAAAAGAATCTATAAAAACTTTGGGTGATTTCACTATAAGCATAAAGCTTCACCCAGGGGTAAGTGCAAAAATAAACATAGTAGTTTTGCCAGAGTAAAAGTAGAGTAAAGATATAAAAAGCAAAAACCATAGACCAAGAAATTTTGGTCTATGGTTTTTTGATAGATTTTTAAAGCTTAGAGATTAAAGAGTAAAGCGGGACACACGCCGGCGTCAGTGCAATTCACACGGCTGTCGTCGTTCACATTACCATAGTAGTACACATTGTATGCGTAAGACGCGGGGGAGCCGGACGAACAAAGGAAATAGTATCCCGTGCCACCGTTCACTCTATCTATTGTTGTATATCCCGCTTCTGTATATATAAACGTATAATTTGCTATAGCAAAGTCCGTAGGTGATTTCAAACGAGCGTCATCGTAATCTGGATTACTTTTAAAGCTATAACTTAACATATCATTATAAGTAGGCGCAAATACTTTTTGTTCTTCTAAAACTACTGCAGCTAAACCTGAGTTCTTTAGCGGATATAGATCGCTCTCTGTTAAATTTCTGCCTACTATTTTTGAAATATCTGTGCTTGAAAAAGCGTCTTGGTAAAATACATTTGTTAAGTAATCTCTTAAATAGTTGTCAGATTTGGCATAGTCATTTGCTTGGCCTGTGACATCTATATTTAAACAGCTTGATGCTAAGGTTTGTTCACTCATTAGGTAAGATATATTTTTTCCATCATATTCCTTTGTTAGTATTCTCCATTTAATTGGTTGCACTTCAAACCATGCCTCAACATTATCTATTACTGTTTCTCCATTGCTGTATGTTATGCTATCACTTCCATAAACATTAGTAGCTGGTACTCTTACATAGGTCTTTCCGTCTGTATAGGTGTAGGCATAGTAGGTTATATACTTTTCTGAAGCTAAACTATATTTCCCTGTTGGGTTATATACCTTATAACTATCCACTGAGCTTGGGTTTGTGGTTTTGTACCATGTTTTTAGTTCTTCGTTCAATTCATAACCTACATAGTCCTGTGGATATTGCCCTACATCTACAAACTGATAGGTTGTTCCCCATGGGGCTTCTTGCTCGTAGATTTGGTATGGAGCTTGAACAGCTGTACCTTCCTCAAAGCTAAATATCAATGGTAAAGTATCGTTAAAGCTTGAATCAAACCTTTTTAGAGTTAGTGTAATTGTATAGCTTGCTGTGCCTGGTCCTGCCTCTGTTTTTGCTGGAATGCTAATTACTCCACCTGTTTGACTTTCTAATACTTCTATACTATCTGCTAGGCTTGTAAACACACTGGTTAGTGATGGGGTTGGGTTTACTGCTTGGCTATAGTTTGTTATTGTGGCGTTTACTGTAAATTCTGAATAGTTTTTAAAGTCAAAGTTATAGCGTATTACCTTGTTTGTTTCATCAAAGGCTATTTCCCCTATCGTCCATGAGGGCATTGTTGGGTTGAATACCGAGCCGTCTGGAGTGTCATCGTAGGTTGTTGCTGTTGTTCCCGTTTCCGTCTGTGCTGTAACTGGAGTGTAGGAGTAGCCTATGTAGGTGTAGTCGGAATTCTCAGGTTCTGTGGCATTGGTAAGGCTATCCGTGCTAGCTCCCTGCTGTATCTGACCATTTACCTTTACATACACTCCTGTTGCCTGAAAGCTTACGCTACTGCTTACATTTAAGCTTACCTGGCTTGCCGCCATTACGCCTACAGCCATCATAGCCGTGCTTATAGCTAGCGCGCTCATTGTTCCAAAAATCTTTCCTTTCTTTTTCATAGTTTCTCCTTTTGTTTATTATTTATATTTTTTTCTTTTTTATGT
>CALVYR010000044.1 GCA_944372325.1 uncultured Clostridia bacterium
TTTTTTATTCTGACGGACCCTCGCACCCTTGCCGTCATTTCGACCGGAAGAAATTAGCCCTTATTCTTCTATATAGGCTTTTGTTAGATGTTTTATTTAAATTATACCTTTCCTTTATATGCAGTGGAGAAATCTCAGCCTTAGAAAAAAGTAGCCGAGATTTCTCCGCTTCACATCAGCTTTTACTATTACACTTATTTTTCATCTAGCATTAACTTTAATAAAAAAACAAGCTCCATTTCCTTTCGGTCGAAATGACGAGGGTGAGACGCTACATTAAAACAACATTAACACACTGTCCACTCTTTGCCTGCGTGAACCTTAACTCTATCGCTCATTTATGTAAACCCCACCCCGCCCACTGCCCGCGCAAGCCCTGCTCACCTTTTTAAAACAAAATTCTGTTTTTCTTTTATTTTTACTAGCTTTTCTTCCATTTTTAGACACTTTATGTTATTTTTAGACAAAACTATTTACTTTCTACAATTTTTCTTCTTTAAATTTAATTTTAATTATGCTAATATCTACCTCGTTCGCGACAAAAAAAAATAATTTTGAGGTAAAAAATGGAAAATAAAAATTTAGAAAAAATGTTATCAGATATTATCACTATTGTAGGAATTCCTACTCATGTTAAAGGTTATAAATATTTAAGAGATTCTATCTCGTATTTAGTTGGAGATATGAGCCTTGCTTCTAGCATTACTAAAACGCTTTACCCACTTGTGGCAAAGGAAAATCAAACTTCGGCTAGCCGTGTTGAAAAGGCAATTCGCAATGCGATTAACATTGGCTACAACGCAGGTAAAATGCCAAATTTAAATGAATTTTTTGGCATAAAAATTTTTGATAAATATGATAAACCCACAAACGGAGAATTTATTACCTTTATTGCAGACAGAATGATTTTAAACGGCTATGCGCTTGCAAAATAAAAAATCTCTAAAATTGAAGTGAAATATACAAAATTCCTTCAAAAATAGAGATTTTAATAATTAAATTAATATTAAAATAACTTTTATTTAATTAAATTTATAGCATAACTGCAATTATCACAATTGTAAATACAATGTTTATAGCAAGCCCTACAAGACTTATCTTTAACTTAAAAATAACATACTTTAAAAATTTTTATCAAACAAAAAAGGCTTAATAGCTAAATAGTTGCAATAAAATTATCCACCACTATTTTAAAACTCTTAACTGTAGTGTCGCTTATACTTGCGCATAAACTATAAATTTTATTACCATTTTCCGTGTATTCAAACTGAGAATTTTTTGAAATGGCGTATATGTTGATTTTTAATTTACCACTCTCATCTTTATATGCACCAAAATTAATCACGCCAGCCCCCTCTACTAATTCTCCACTCGTTGAAAACCAAATACTCTTTTTTAAACCTGCCTGTTTAAAAGCTGGCATAGCTTCTATATAGAAACCATTCATTATAGCACTTTGAGATGAGGGATTCGAATTTTCCTCAACAAACTTAAATATCCACTTCTCATCACCAATATATCTAGAAACATATTCATCCACAAAGTTTTGATAGTCAGTTTGAAGTGCATAGAATTTATGCAAGTAAGAAATTATTTTACTATCTTCTAAATTTTTGCTAAGTTTTCCAGAAACTTCGCTAGAAGAATAAAAAGTCTCATTTCCAAGTAGTGTTTTGTTTTTTTCAAATTCTAACCTTGAGTTTTCATCTTGAAAGAATATTACCTCTCTGTAGCAATTTTCAAGTTCATCAGCAGTTAACACTGTAAAATAAATGTAGTTATCTTGTTTTTGAATTATTATTGGCAAGCCTTCTATGTATCCACTTAAAACCTCAGCATCTAATATATTTTGCTGTAGATTGGAAATTGCATATGGAAGATCGGATAAATTTTCACACTCGGTTGATCTACTAACTAAAGTATAATCTACATAATAATTCAGTTCATAAATTATTCTATCATTTTCATCAGTTCTTAAATAATTATGTCCATAAATTACAAAGGGGATACTAACCCACGAATTGCTGGAGGAGTCGTAAACTAAATCACCATTTTCTATAGCGTTTATTATAAGTTCTCTATCATCAGTAGCTTTAAATGTGTAGTTATACTGATTTTCATCAAACACTTTTAAATTAGAAGATATCTGATAAAAACAATTATTAATTCCTTCCACCCTTTTCAAAACTTCATACTCGGAGGCATAAGGATATATTCCAGCTCCTTGATTTATAAAATCACGGTAAAGATTTTTTTCTATTTCTTCAATGCCCTGTTTATAGGTTTGATATGGCGTTATAGATGTCATTTTAAAACCTACTCTAAACACTTCATGCCCTAAATAATCTTTTAAAGTATTGAAATAATAGTTATCTATAAAAGAATAGTTCTTAAAAGGAATTGAAATACCTAAATCGCAACTTACTTCGTTGAAAGCTCTTTGAAAACTATAGTAATCATCAAATGTATTCCCGTTTTGGTAATAAGCAGTAAAATCTAACTCCGTTCTATTTCTATCAGAAAGATAACAAGATATTTGCATATAGCCACTATTTTCAAACACAGCCAAATGCCAAATATTGTTTACCATGGTGTAGGTGAAATATCTAACATTTGTATGCCCTATACTCTTTTTTACAATGTTTGCTAAAACCTCACAGCCATCTAAATCGCCCGCAACAAAATTTGCATTTTTTAGCTCGTTCTCATAAAAATTTATCATGCCCTCTGTATAGTTTGGCACATAAATTTGCGTAAGCCCGTCCACTTCAGACACTTCATAATATTCGCTATAGATGCTTGGAATATATCTATACATGGGCGTTTTAGCATAGTTTAAATGCGTCCAACCTGGCCAAGTTTCCACCACATCGCCAAGTTTTGTTACAACTTCCGCCTCTTTTAATTTGTTCTTTAAATAAACTGGCACTGTTACATACATTTCCGTTGCAGAAACCATACTGTTACTACCGCTTAAAACATAGAATATCTCTACATTGTAATATTTACTACCGTGCAACAAAAATGCTTTAAATTCATAGTAAATAGTTCCGTCTTGCTCAAACCTAGACATAAGTTCTTCAGGCGAACTTGCAACTTCAAAATTTGCATTGTAATAGGCGGAAAAATCTGAAAAAAGGTAGCTTGCATAGTTTAAAAACCCGCTATAGCTAACACCCTCAAACTTTATGGTGTCAGATTTCATATTTCCAATTTCATTTTTACTTAAAGTGCTAAAGGTTGCACTAGTCTGAGCTGAAGCTAAGCCATAATTTTGTTCTTTAATATAGCTAAAGTCATAAGCCACATTGTTTAGCCCTTTAGTTGAAAGATTGGAGATAATTTCATTATCTTCTATACCTCTCTTCCAGCCATTCTCGCTTGTTTGAAACTTATCTTCGCAAGAAAAATAAGTAGGAGTATTTCCGCAACCCGTAAAAGTTAAGGTCATACCGCAAATTAGCAAAGCGCTAAAAATAAATACAATCTTTTTCATACAAAACCTCTATTAATTAATAATATCATAAAAAAGCAATAAAATAAAGGAAAATATTTATCTTTGAAAAATATAAGGCTTATGGAAAGAGTTTAGTGGCTAAAAGAGTAAATAATCAACAACTTCCATAGTCTTCGGAGAAATATCTTCGCACGAGAGCACCGCCCAAACTCCCAGCGAAGCGGAGTTTGCGTTTGGGCGGTATAGAGGGAAAATGCGTGCCAAAAGGAATAAATATCTTCTTTTTCTTCGTAGCATTCACTTCGCACGAGAGTACGCGCAAAACTCCCAAGCCGTAAGGCTGGAGTTTTCGTCTGGCGCGTATAAGAAAAAATTACACGCATAAACGGCGATGATTTTTTATAAAAAAATCAC
>CALVYR010000045.1 GCA_944372325.1 uncultured Clostridia bacterium
AGCTATTGCAAAAGGCACTTTTGCGCGCATAGTTCTTTGAACATTTAAAAAGTTTACATATTCGCCTTGGCAAGTTTCTGGACGCAAATACACCTTGTCGGCGTCTTCTTCAAGCGTTCCGCGTGATGTTGTAAACATTGGGTTAAATTTTCTTATAGGCGTCCAATCGCGCTTGCCGCAAACTGGGCATTTAATGTCGTGTACGGCTATATATTCTTCCATCTCTTCGTTTGTCATGCCTTCAGCAGAAACCGTGCCTTTACTGTAATTTTCAATTATTGTATCTGCGCGGTGGCGAGTTTTACAGTTTTTGCAGTCCATTTTAGGGTCGCCAAAGCTTTGAACATGTCCGCTAGCCTCCCAAACCTTTGGGTTCATAAGTATTGCGGCGTCAATGCCAAAAGAGGAGTTATCCTCTTGCACAAAACGCTTCCACCAAGCGCGCTTTACATTGTTTTTAAGCTCTACGCCAACAGGACCAAAGTCCCAAGTGTTGGCAAAGCCTCCATAAATTTCACTGCCAGGGAAGATGATACCCCTGTTTTTACATAGTGCTACAAGTTTGTCCATTGTAAGTTTACTCATAATTTCTCTCCTTTTGCCTAGAAAAAAGCCCCTAGGCTCTTAATTTAGCCTAGGGACGATTTTTTTTAAACCGCGGTTCCACCCTAATTAGTGAAAGTTCACTCTCTTTTTACGCCTTCTTACGCAAGGCATGCGAAAACTCCGAGATTCCAACCTCTTCAACATTTCAAAGCAAAGTATAATTAAAATGTTTTATAATGTCAAGCAATTTTAGTTAAATATCTTTTCTTCCTAAAAGATAATCTAAGGTGTGTAGGGGTTAGGGCTCCAACAACAAAAACTAAAGCCGTACTTATAAAAGAAATTAGAATGATTAAAAACAATGAGTTAAAACCTCATTTTCCTGCTGTAAAGTCGGGAAGACCAGTAATTTCTGAAAATATGTTCGAAGAAAATAATGTTGATGTAAGAAGATACAAAGAACTTCTAAGTAGCATGAAAAGTTTAAAAAATAATTTGGATGAACAAATTTTTATAATGGAAAATTATCTACTCTATAAAAACAAACAATAATTTTTAATTAGACATTTTTTGCCTTTACTTTGGGTTAATATGTTTGTTACGCTCTCTTGTGGAGATAATGTGGCAAGGAAAATTGTTTTAACAAGCGGTAAGGGCGGAGTTGGAAAAACAACTATTTGTGCTAATTTAGGGGTTAGGCTAGCTAACCTCGGGTTTCGCGTGGCTCTTGTTGATGTAGATATTGGTTTAAACAATTTAGATGTCATTATGGGGGTTGAAAACAAGGTTTTATTTGATCTTTCCGATGTTATCAGTGCTAAATGCAGGGTTAGGCAGGCTCTAATTCAGGATAGTAGGTATCCATCACTTTATATTCTACCATCTGCTCACACAAGCGGTGGGGCAGATATAAGTGAAGAGAATGTAAAAAATGTTATAGATATGCTAGACCCTAATTTTGATTACATATTAATAGATTGTCCAGCTGGAGTGGATAAAGGTTTTCATAGGGCAGTGTTTTCTGCCAATGAAGCACTAGTTGTGGTTACTCCGCATATTTCTAGCATACGAGATGCCGATAAGGTTTTAACAATACTAAGTTCATATAATCTTTTTAGCACAGGGCTAGTGGTAAATAGGGTGCGCGGTGATTTACTTTTAAGCGGAGAAATGATAAGTGTTGAAAAAATATCTGAACTTTTGGGCGTTAAAATTGTTGGAGTAATTCCAGATGATGACGAGGTGTCTACGCTTTCAACTTTAGGTGCGTTTAGTTTAAATTCCACAGGCACAAGGGCGTTTTCACTGCTTGCTGAAAATGTACATAATGGTACAAGAAAGGTTTATGATTGCACATTAAAATATCGTGGTTTTATGGGTGCATTAAGGCGCTCTATAAAAAAGAGAGTTTAGGAGGGGTTATGTTTACAATTGCGGATATTGGAAGTAAAAGGCTGGAAAAAGTGCTTGTTAAAGATAAAACAGAAGATCCTAAAAAGTTAGCTGAAATATTAAAAAGTGACCTATTAAACTTACTTCAAAATTACATGGAGGTAAAAGATTTGAATGTAGATTTTGAAGTGGATACTGAAGGCTATTTTTTAACAGTAAATGCAGAAGCAAAGCGCATAAAAACCTTTGGAATTCTTCCAAACTGATATTGACAAATTTATTTTTTGTACTATAATATCTAGTATTAGGAGATATTTATGAGGAAGTGTTATCTATTAAAGAAATTTCCACCATTTTTTAGTAAGCTTGAAGGTGAGGAGGTAACAGAGTTTTATAAGGTTTCAAGGCGTCGTGAAAGTGAACATTATTTTAATGAAGACGGTAGATATTATGTAACAACTGAAAATATTTTAACTAAAATGATTCCTAAAGAAGTTTATGATAAAAATTTAAAGCATCCAAATGGCAAGGTGATAAAAAAATATAGATATAAACTTCCTTTAGCTAGAACTCAAAGTGCAGTATTAGATGTGTATAAAGGTGACCTTGAAGGCTTGAATATAATTCGCATAAAGGCATACAAAAAGGATAATTTTAGAAAACTTAGTTGGTTTGGTGAAGATATTACAGACGATCCAACCTACTCAATTTATTGGCTGACACATCATAATGTAAAGCTAAACAATAGTGAAATGGAAAAATAAAAACGGAATGTCCGTTTTTTATTTTTTTTTATTGATTTATTGTTTCTTTTATTGTATAATATTACTATATAAAAGGAAAATTATGAGAGAAAATAAACCTATATTAAAAACAAGAACAAAAATAGACCCCAAATTACATACCATGCAAGGAAAAACCTTATCAAATAATGAAAACCCAGTTCCAGCATTTGATGCTGGTGATCCAATTTTAGCTAATTTAAATAAGATAAACTATTCAAAATATTTAAGAATGTCAGTTAAGGCACTTAATAATTTACCTAAGCCTATAAAGAAAAAATTGCAAACAGATGATGCCTTTTTAATTGAATATGCAAAAAGAAATTCTCTATCTAGGGCAATGAGCTTTGCTTGTCGCGACAAATTAAAAGAAGAGGCGCTAATAAGGGCTTTTATTGATATAGAGCCTTCAACAGCAATAAATAAAGCAGGGGGTGAGGTAAGAAAAAATGCCGATCTCGTAGCGCTTGCATTCCAAGTTGCAAATAGGCGTAATATTAAAGCGCCAAAAATTCCAAAAGAACTTCAAGAAAATGTTGAATTTTTAGTAACATTAGTAAAAGAAAACCCAAGCTATATAAATTTATTAACGCCTAGGCAAATGAAAGATGAAAAGCTAATGCTAACCATGTTAAAAACAGCGCCAGATGCAAAAGAAGTTCGTGATGTTATAACCTCATCGCATAACGAAGAATCTCTTGCAAAGAACGAAAATTTCATGCGCGACGCAGTAGAAATTAGTCCAAAACTCATATCATCAATTGATCCAGAAAATACAGATCTCTTGCAAGATATTATAGAAAAAACGCCTGAAGCAGAGCTTCATTTAAATGCAGAGCAAAAGGAATCTCTTGAGGAAGCAGAAGCTGAAGAACATTCGGAAGCCCAAACAGAAGAAGCTAAAGAGGATGCACCAAAATTTGAAGAGAAGAAAGAGCTTGATGCAGAGGAATCTATAAAAAATATACCAAGAAGAAAAGTTCATAATCCTGATCATGATTTAGGTAGAGAGATGTAAAAAATTACTTTTATCAAGAGCCAATTATTTGGCTCTTTTTTTGTACCATAAAACCCCCAGA
>CALVYR010000046.1 GCA_944372325.1 uncultured Clostridia bacterium
GTTGCGGGGGTAGGATTTGAACCTACGACCTTTGGGTTATGAGCCCAACGAGCTGCCGGACTGCTCTACCCCGCGATGTATGTTTACTCTATCACATTATATGCAGTTTGTCAATAGTTACAACAAAAAAATTGCTTTTTTATAGCTATTTTTTTAATTTTATTTATTTTTATACTATTTTTTATTTTTTCACTTTATTTAATGCTATTTTTTTATTATAATTATTGTATGAAGTTTTTTAAATCTTTTATAGTTGCCGTTTTAATATCTTTCACCACAACTGCTTTTTGCGCTTGTGGCGGAAACATTGCACCAAAACTAGATATTCAAAACACACTTGGCGTTTGGTGGTGGGATAACAGGCTGGATAGTAGCTATTTAGAGTTTGCTGTAAACAACGGCGTGGATGAAATTTATTACTACACCAGCACCTTTAGCGAAAATAATAGAAGCTTTATCCAAAGCGCTAATGGCTATGATGTTTCTGTATACTGGCTTACTGGAGAATACACTTGGATAGAAAATCCTCAGGACTTTTATAGCGAACTTGAAAAATATATTTCCTTTCAAGAGAACTCTGAAAACACCTTTAGTGGCGTTCACTTAGATGTTGAACCCCATCAACACCCAAATTTTGAAGAGCGCAGAGAGGAGTTGATTGGTAGCTATATTTCCTTTATCTACAATGTAACTACCTCCTTTCCAAACATAAGTTTTGATTTAGACATCCCTTTTTGGCTAGATGATATTATCACTTTTAATGGGCAGACTAAAGAGGCATATAAATTTTTAATAGACTATGCAGACAGAACTTTTATTATGAGCTACAGAGATAGTGCGGAAAAGATATTTGATGTTGCACGCGAAGAACTAGAATATTCTAGCAGTGTGAATAAGCCCATATTTTTAGGCGTGGAAACTGGAGATGAAGAGGATGTGGTTACATTTAATCAGGAAAGTAAAAGCTATATGTATTCTGAATTAAATAAATTAAGTTCTTTATCTAATTTAAATTTTGGCGTAAGTATACACCACATAAAATCTTGGCTTGAATTAAAAAATTATTAGAGGTAATTTTACCCCATGTTTTGCAAGCTTAAATTTGATACTTGAAACAAAAGATTAACTATAGCAAATTAAAAATAAGGCTGTACTTTAAACCCAGTTAAAGTACAGCTTTTTATTTATTTTTAATTTTAAAGGTATTAAGCAATTTCTAAACTAAACACCCTATCTAACTGCTCCCTAACAAAGAGGGAATATTTTTTGCAAGCGGACTCAAAAGATATATACAACCTGCCACCAATATATTCTATTTCCTCTGCCATACATGGAGCGGAGATTTTTTCGTCTAGCACAGTGCTATCTAGAATGTAGACTGGCACTATGTGATTATCTATAAGCATATTTATTTGGCTTGGCTGGGAAAGCACATTTTTATAAATATAAATGCAAGAATTTGGCAAAGAATAAGAGGTTGAAAGCACAATTCTTCCACTGGCCGTTATTGTCATGCCCTGAACTTGATCTGTTACAGATAGCACGGAATTCGGCACAACGCTTTCAAGCCCTGCAAAATTATTTTCATTTATTGTGTAAGAAAATATAACCGCCTTATTTGTTCCGTCTTGGGTTTCAAAATGGTGAGAGCTATCCGTTTCATAATTCCCCGCTCTATAGAACTCACCTACCCACAAGGTGTTACCAACAACAGCGCAATAGTCGGCATTGTTGCCCACTTTAAAGCCGTCCTTAACTATAACTTTAGAACCATTTTCAGCATTCAAAGCATCGGCTAGATAAAAGGTATAAACATATCCATCGGCAGAAGCAAGCCAGAATAAATTTTGGAAGCAAGCGATGCCTCCTGCGTGACCAAAGTAAGCTTTGCCCTCAAGCTCTAGTGTAAAATATTTAGCTTTTCCTGCTTTATCTACAAGATATACCCTAGAGGGCATAGAGGAATTATTCATGTATCCGCTAAAAGCGTAAAGCTCTTCACTTTCTAAATAGGTAAATCCTTGAGGAGTAAAACCATCATTTAAACCAGGAATTTCAACCTCCGCCCTTGCGCGAGAATAAAATTCTTCATAGCTATCGCCATAAAAATATACTAAAGTAAAAATTCCAAAAACAAAAAATATACAGGCTAAAACTATTAAAATAATTTTAAAAGCCTTCATTTTTCCTCCAAAATAATAAAAATTTTTATTATTTTAACATTTTTTATTATTTTTGTATATCTTTTTGAGGTTTTTTACCATAATTTCTTCCAATATCTATAATGCATTTAGCAAGCTCAAAATTTAACGGCCCGCGGACATTTACCCTAAACTTATCATAGTCTACACTTTGCTTTAAAACTATAACATTATTTTCCTTAATGGTGTATTCACTATCACCAAGGTTTTCAAAAAGCGTTACAGCGCGGATGTTAAAATCTTTCTCTAATTTTCTTTCCACTTCATTAGAAAATTTAATTAGCTCGTCAAGGGTTATAAAGTTTTCCTCAAGTTCCTCTTTTTTTATAATCAAAAGATTGTTAGCAAGGCAATCTCCGCTGATAAACCATTTTTTCATAAAGCTTTCCTTAAACCAATTCTCTATAAAGCGCAACGGCTAGCGCTCCTGGTCCAATATGACAGGATACGCTAAGTGAAAGTGGGTCGCAATAGGTAACCTCAACATCTGG